>CAIZPP010000091.1 GCA_903934875.1 uncultured Methylococcaceae bacterium | reverse complement strand
CTTAGCAGGTAATGGGCAAGCCGGTTGGACTTGGCGTTAAGCTGGTTATAGGTCAAAGATTCGTCTCCGAAAACCACGGCAATAGGGTCGGGGGCGGACTCCACCTGCGCCTCGAACAAATCGACGAGGGTTTGGTCTTGCGGGTAGTCGGTCGCGGTGTCGTTCCAAGCTTGCAGTTGTTGCCTTTCGGCTTCCGTCAACAGCGGCAAGCGGCCAATACACTGCCCAGGATCGGCTACGATGCCTGCCAACAGGGTGTTGAAATGGCCCGCCATCCGCTCGATGGTGGAGGGTTCGAACAAATCCAAGCTGTACTCGAATTCGCCGGTCAAGTCCCCGCCGGTCTCGTACATGAGCAAGTAGAGATCGAGCTTGGCCGTCTTGCTGTCAAGGCTTACTTGCGTCAAGCGCAGGCCGGGAAGCTCCAGGTTGCCGATGCCAGGCTGGTTGTGCAAGTTGAAGTTGATCTGGAAGATCGGGTGGTGGCCGAGGTCGCGCACGGGCTGCAATGCCCGCACCAGTTTTTCGAAGGGGGTATCATGGTAGTCATGGGAGGATTTCATCAACCCGTGCACCTGTTGCAGGACATCCCGGAAGCTCATCCCGCTGGAAAAACGGGTGCGCAGAGCCAGCGTGTTCACGAAATGGCCGATCAAGGCTTCCAATTCCGGGTGGGCGCGGTTTGCCGTGACCGTCCCGACGACGAGGTCTTCCTGCCCGGTATAGCGATGGAGCAGCACGTTGAAGGCACTGAACAGCGTCGTGTATAGCGTGGTGCCGACTTGGGCGCTGAGTTGCTTGAGTTGCCGCGACAGCCCCTCATCCAAGCTGAAACGTAGCGTCCCGCCCCGCTGGCTGGGCCTCGGTGGGCGCGAATGGTCGGTGGGGAGTTGCAACAGCCCCGGTGCGCCTTCAAGGTGGCCGCGCCAAAACTCGATTTGCTTTGCCAAGGCTTCGCCTTGCAGCCGTTGCTGCTGCCAGTGGGCAAAATCCGCATATTGGATGGGCAGTGCGGGCAACGGGGCCGGTTTGCCGCGAAGGAAACAGGCGTAGGCATCCGCCATTTCCCGGAAGAATATTGCCATCGACCAGGCATCGGCGATGATGTGGTGGGTCACCAACAGCAAGACATGCAAGTTCTGGTTCTGGCGGAACAGAATCACGCGCCATAGCGGACCCTGCCCCAAGTCGAAAGGCTGGTAGGTGGCTTCGTCCAGTCGGCGCTCCAGTTCGGCAGGGTCTTCCGATGCGGCCAACGCCTGTATTTGCAACACAGGTGCTTGTGGGTCGAACGGATGGATATCCTGCACGGGTTGCCCGTCGAGGACGGGAAAAGTCGTGCGCAGGCTTTCATGGCGGCGCGTGACTTCGCAGACCGCTCGCTCCAAGGAGTCGATATCCAAGTTGCCCTCCATGCGCAGCGCCCAGCGTTCGTTGTAGTCTACGCTGCCCGGTTGCAACTGGTCGAGAAACCAGAGTTGTTCCTGGGGGAACGAGAGAGGGATGGGTGTAGAGCGGTCGCAGGGCGGGATGGCTATGCCGGGTGTGCCGCTTTTACCCTGCTCGGCCAAGCGGCGATCTCGCAGTTTATCGATCAGGATAGCCCGCTGTTCAGGGCTGAGATGCGCGAGTTGTTCCAGTCTGTCGTTCATAGCTTATTTTATTTATGCGTTATCGAACTCGGACAAAAGTTCTTGCAGCACTTGGCCGTCGGCCAATGCCAACTCCTGGGCCTCAATCTGTGCTCCCAGTTGGGCAATGGTCGGATTGCCAAACAGTGTGCGCAGGGTCAGTTCGATCTGGAACTGACGTTGTAGGCGGGCCAGCAATTGGGTCGCCAGCAGCGAGTCGCCGCCCAGTTCAAAAAAGTTCTGGTTAATACTCACCTTGTCCCGCTTTAAGAGTACGCGCCAAAATTCAGCGATTTGCCGTTCGGTGGGTGTGTTCGGTTCGATAAATGTTGCCTGTTCTTGGTTGCCGGGCTGCTCCGGTTTCGGCAGCGCCTGGCGGTCAAGCTTGCCGTTGGCGGTCAACGGCAGGGCATCAAGTTCAACAAAAAGGCCGGGTACCATGTAAGCTGGCAGCTTGCTTTGCAGAAAGCTGCGCAGTTGCTCCTGCCAAGTATCGGTTTGCGCCGGGGCATTGGGTTGCGACAACTGGGCCTGCACGGGGTTGACGCGCCCGCCGATCAGACTGTGCAACACTTGATGCTGTCCGCCCAGGCGCAACGCTTGGCGCAAAGCGGCATCTTCCACGTAGCCTATGGGGCACAGACCCAAGGGCTGAGCGGCCACCTCTTGCATCAGCAACTGGCCCATGTAACCCGCTTCAAGCAGACAAAGATCGCGCGACAGATCACCGTACAGCGGGGCGATGGCGTTCAAATCGGCCACCAGCAACAGCACGAAGGCCGCTTGTTTGAATAGCGCACGGTTGCTGGCGGATAGGAATTGCCGGGCCAGTTCCTCGTCTGTGCTGAGTTGCACCAGTTGGTGGCGGGCCGGGTGGTAGTAATAAAAGCCGTCTGCGATGCCTTCAATGCGACCGGGTTTGACATATAAATAGGTCTGCACCGGATAGAGGCTGCCTGCCGAGGGATACCGGTATTTCGGCAGTGGCAGGTCGGCCAAGGGCAGTTGGCGTAAGGTAGTAATCAAAGCATTGAAGTCAGCCAGAGGAACGGTTTCGTCGAGGAATTGGCGATGGCTTTGGCGGGCCAGATAAAGCCGCCGCAAGGCATCGTCCTCGATTGGGGGCGGCATATCCAAGCACGCTTCGCCATCCAGGACACGCAAGCCCGGCTGGCGGAGCTTGAACTCGGCACGTTCAACTGCGTCGAGGATGAGGTTCGTTGTGGTTTCCACGCGATGGACTTCGGTGTCCGGCTCGGTTTCCTTGCGGACAGCCTTCTTGCGCGCCACATAGGCGACGAGTTGCTTGTCGCCCTTGGTTTCGCCGATGGCACTGACCACCGCTTCCCCGACCGACGGGTGTTGCAGCAGCGCCGTTTCTATTTCGCCAAGTTCGATGCGGTGCCCCCTGATCTTGACTTGGAAGTCGGAGCGTCCAAGGAACTCGATATCGCCATCGGGCAGGTATCGGCCCAAGTCGCCGGTCTTGTACAGACGCTCGCCGGTGCGCGGGTGGGTAATGAAGCGTTCCGCGGTTTTATCGGCATCCTTCCAGTATCCAAGCGCCAGACCGATGCCGCCGATGTACAAATCGCCAGTCACCCAGACCGGGCGCGGGTTGAGCCGGACATCCAAGACATGGAAAGTCTGGTTGGCAAGTGGTTTGCCATAAGGGATGCTGGTCCAAGCGGGGTCAACCCGGCCAATAGGATAGTGGATCGACCAGATGGATGCCTCTGTCGCACCGCCTAGGCTGTGGACCTCCGCCTGCGGCCAGAGTGCCTTGATGCGGTCGGGCAGCGTCAGCGGAATCCAGTCACCGCTGAGCATGACCACGCGCAGCGGAATCCCGGCCGCTACGCAGGCCGGATCGTCCCGCCTGGACTCGAGGTAGTCCACCAGCATCTGCATCAAGGCCGGCACGGTGTTCCAGACGGTAACCCGGTGGCGTTGCATCAGTTCGACCCAGTGGGCGGGGTCGATGCGCTGTTCGGCAGCGGGCAGCACCATCGTCCCGCCCGCCGCCAGAAGTCCGAAAATGTCGTAGACTGAAAGGTCGAAGTTCAGTGCCGACAGACCCAGCACCCGGTCATCCCCGGTGATGCCGAAGCGCCTGTTGATGTCGAGCAGGGTGTTGACCGCGCCGCGATGGTCGATCACTACGCCCTTGGGGCTGCCGGTGGAGCCTGAGGTATAGATGACATAGGCCAAAACCGGCTCGGTTTCTAAAACCGAGTCGGTCTGTAGTGTTTCGTGGGTAAGATTCCTCATCTCAACCGCATTGGCCATCGGGTTCAGCGTGTCCAGACAGAGCCTTTCAATACCTGCGGGCCAGGCAAGCTTCTCCTCCAGCCAAGATTGGGTCAATGCCCATGCCGCGCCGCTTTCGTCCAGCAAGTAGCACAGGCGTTCGATCGGCAAATTCGGGTCTACCGGCAGGTAGGCTGCGTCAGCCAGATGAATGCCCAACACCGCCGCCGTCTGCTCCCAAGCTTTTTCCATCACCACCGCCACTAGGCTGCCGGGCTTGGCCCCCCGCTCGCCTAGCCAAGCACACACCGCCTTGGAATAATTGTAAAGCTCCTGGTAACTCAATGCGCGATGCGGGGTGATAACCGCAGGTGCTAACCTGTGCACGGGTAGCTGTTTGAGGAAAAGCGTGTGCAACAACTCGTCCGACAAGGGGACACTGGTCGCGTTCACAGCCGACCGCTGGGTTTTCTGCATTGATGGCAGCAATGGATGCACAGGCGTTTCCCACGCACTGCCATCATCGGCCAGCCTCTGCACTAACCCGGAATAGGCATTGAACATGTCATCCAAGAGTCCATCAGGGAAAACTTCTTCGATGGCATCGAAGATGCAAACCAACGAATCAGCCTCTTCAATTAGGCCTAGGTCCATTATCACTTGCGGCGTTTGGTTTATGCCGTAAACCTCTTTGCCCAATGCATTGAGCGGGGATGTCGGCCAATTCCCCAACATACTGGTGAAAACCACTGGCATGAGCGCCGGTCCGCGACCGCTGCGTGCCAATTCGCGCACGACACGCACACCGCTAAAATAGCGGTGTTCCAAATCTTGCAAAAGTTGGAGTTGTAGGCGTTTACCGCGTGCTACCAACGTCTCTGCCTGGGTCGTGTCGATTGCCAACAGACTGACTGTACTGAATTCACCGATCAACTCCTCCACTTGGGGATGCAAGGGTAAACGGTTATAAGTGGGCAGGGACAAGCTAAAGCGGGGGGTTTTGCTCCATCCGCTCAAAATTTCGGCGTAAACCGCCAACAATAGCGCAGACGGGGTCACGCCCGCGATCTGGGCACGCTGCTTCACCTGTTGCCAGGCGTGGGCGGGCAAGCCAAACTGGCGGCGGCGAAAGCGTTCAGCGCCTAATGCGCCCTGATTTTGCCTACGGGGCAATTCCGGGGCCGGTGGAAGCGTTTCGATGCGCTGCAACCAATAGTCGCGGGCGCGCCGGTACAGATCAGTTCCCTCCATGGACCGTTCAGCCAGCACATAGTCCCGAAACGTGATGGACAGTGGTGTTAGTTGACAGGCAGGGTCTTGGTAAAGTTTGCACCATTGATGGAACAAGGTGAACTCACTTGCCCCATCCGCAATCAAACTGTCCAAGCCGATATGTAAACGTGTGCGCCGCCCGTCGAACTGAGTGGCGCGGATTTCAAACAGCGGCCATTGTTCGGTATGGAAGACTTGGTGGGACATTTCGGCGCGGACGGTGTTTATATGGGCCGCCACAGCGTCATCGTCCCTGCCGCGCAAATCCACCGTTTGGATTTGATAGGGGGGTACATGCTCCAGCACCTGTTGTTCGCCACTAGTCAAAAACACGGCCCGCAACATGTCGTGGCGTTGAACCAGTCGCCGCCAAGCCCCGTTTAATCGTTCCAAATCAAGATCAAGGCAATCCAACTCCCGATAACCGTGGCAGGCCACATTACCCAAATCCAATGCGTTGCCGCGCCCTACCCAATAAGCCTGTTGGATGTCGGTCAGTGGAAACGGGGCATGGCGATCAGCCGGCACAGGCTGGATTTGGGGTAGTGCCTCCTCGTGTTGGCCGCCGGCCTGCAGACGGTGCAACAGATCAGTTTTGTGCTGCGCCAAGGCTAACCGCAATTCATTGGTCAACACGCCCTTGGGTGCCTGTATGCGCAACTGCCCGTTCGCAACTTCAATCTGCACACCGCGACTGGAAAGCGTATTGAGCAATTCTTCCAAGTTCATAGAATCATTTCCTCCATTTCATCTTCATCATGGGTTGCCGGGGATGCCGTTTTGTTCAGGTGGATTTGCTGTAGTGTAAAGTATTCAAGCATCAGTTGGGCAACCCGTTGAATTGTAGGCTGATCCAATAATTGCGAGATAGCCACTTTCACCCCTGTTTCGCGCTTAATCCGGTTGCTGAGTTCGATGCCTAGCAATGAATCCATGCCCAGTTCGGTCCATGATTGATCGGGCGACAGCTCGATCTTGCTATTGAGGTTGAGCACCCGGCGCAAACAGTCGCGCAGATAACCTTCAAGCATCATCTGGCGCGCCGTGGCATCCGCTGCTGCCAAACGCGTGGGCAGGTCTTGCAAATTGGTGGATTCCTGCTTGGTTTCCGGCTTTGCTGTGCTTGTGGGACGCTCTGCGCTGAGTCTGGTTAGCTCGCGCAACAGGGGTAGCTGGCGATCCGGCGGGAGGTTTTGTTGAAACAGCGTCCAGTTGTCAACTGGCAGCACGGCTATTTGCGCAGCGGATTCGTGTAGCAACTCGGCGAATATCTGGATGCCCGTCGTCGGTGATATTGACTGCTCCCCCACCAGGCTGATTTGATCCAGACGTGTCGCAGCCGCACCGACCTCGGACCAAACGCCCCAGTTGATTGATAGCGCTGGCAGACCTAGCCGCTGCCGGTAGGCGGCGAAGGCATCCAGAAACTGATTGGCGGCGGCGTGGTTGGCCTGGCCCGCGCTGCCCAACAATGAGGCGTTGGACGAGAACAGGACAAAAAAGTCCAAGTCATGGCCTAGGGTCGATTGGTGCAAATTCCAAGCACCGTCCACCTTGGCCGCCATCACGTGGTCGAAACGTGCTGGCGTTTGTTGCAGCAAGATGCCGTCATCCAATGCGCCGGCCGCGTGGATCACTCCGCGCAGCGGATAAGCCGTGTCAATCTGCGCCGTCAACCGGGCAATTTGATCAGCATCGGCGACATCGGCCTGAACGGTTTGCACCGTCACCCCCTTGGCCTCCCATGCCTGTATTTGTGTCAAAGCGCTTGCACTGGCGGCACTGCGCCCCAGTAGAACAAGATGGTGTGCGCCCTGATCAATCAGGAAGCCTGCAACGAGCAGGCCCAAGCCGCCCAAGCCGCCGCTGATTAAATAAGTAGCTTCGCCTTGAATTGTAATAGATTGACTGGATGCGGCGGTGGTCTGCCGTGGCTTGCGGGGTGCCAAACGGGCGACATGGCGCACACCAGCCCGCCAAGCAATTTGGTCTTCATCGCCGTTATTGCCAAGTTCAGCCAGCAAGGCATCCACAGCGGGTGTTTTTGCATCGAGATCGACTAAGGCCATGCGCAATTCGGGGTGTTCCAGCCCGATGGTCTTGCCCATGCCCCACAGCGGTGCCTGGGCCACGCCGGATAAATCCGAATCAGCGTACACGGCATCGACAACATCCCGGGTGACGAGCCATAAGCGCGGCGACAAACCGCGCTCGACCAAAGCTTGCACTAAAGAGAGTACCGTATGGCAGCCGCGCCGCGCCGCGTCATGAATGGACTCGATGCTTAGTTCGGCGGCAGTGTCCAGACTCCATAGATGCAGCACACCCACCAAGTCGGGTGCATCCTCCAGCAAACGGGGATAGTCGGTGGGATTGCCGGGATTGATTTGGAAACGGCGGGCATCAATCTGGCGATAACCTTCCCCTGGCTGAACCAATATCGGCTCGCCGCCCTGCCCGGCGAGGTGCACCGCCAACGCTGCACCCACACCGTCCGCATCGGCAAAGATCAGCCAGCGGCCTTGCAACTTAGCAGCAGATTGGGCTTGTGCCAGCAACACCTGCTCGGAGCAAGTCAAGCCGGCTGCTGCCGTCAGGGAACATGCCTCCTTGAAGCCGACGCTATCCAATAAGCTTTGCCATGCCTCAACGCCGAGCAGCGGATAATCGGGGCGCAGGTCAAAATCTTGGAAACGCCACCAGCCGTCGGTCAGGCCGAAAGTCAGATCCACCCAGCGTTGCCGTTGCGTCTCTTCGACTAGGATCAACATTCCCCCCGGTGCTAGCAACTGCCGGACATGTTGGAGCGAACAGCGCAAATCCAAGGTGGCATGCAGCACATTGGCGGCCACCACCACATCATATTGACCAGGCTGGAAACCTTGTGCAGCGGGGTCTTGCTCAATATCCAAGCGTGCATAGCGCACAAACGGGTAGGTATCAAATTTCTCTTCGGCTTGGGCTACAAACAACGGTGATATATCAGTGAAGACATATTCGGCCTGCCCCGCCGACAAAACCGGTAATACATGCGCCGTGGTACCGCCAGTGCCGCCGCCGATTTCCAGTATCCGCAAGCTTTGTCCAGATGCCCGTTGCGACAGCAATTGCCGTACCGCCTGGACCACTATCGCGCTGGTTGCCTTCGCTTGGGTTGAATATTGATAGAGTTGGGTGGCAAGGTGGGTGTCGCCATTGGGGAATAACAGTTGCAACGGATCATGGCTACCCTGCAACACCGCCGCCAGCATCCCCGCACAACGCTTGAGCAGTGCCGACTCGACCGCCACCAGTGGATTGGCGTTAGAGAGCGAGTCCATCAGCGTCGGCAGTTGGTCGACTGACGGGGTGCGGATTACCTCCCAGTCGCCGTCGGGAAGTTGCCGAAGAATGCCTTCCTCGGCCAAAATCGCCAGTAATCGTATGAGCAATTGTTCATAATGTTGGACAACCCGCAAGGATTGGGCAATCCGGTGACTCTGCCAATGCGCCTTTGGCTGGAAAGTGAAACCCAACTGCTGCAGAGCATGGGTTGCAAAGTCCGCACTCACGGCTTCTAGGCCAGCAATGGCATTGTAGTAGGTAGCCAGCCGCTCTTGATCAAGCCCGACCCTTAGCTGGGGAGGAAGCTGTACACACACTTCATGCGGCGTAGGCAGGTAGCCGTGCAGGCTGAATGCTTGCTCTGGCCAAGTCAACCCATAGAGCCAATTTTCCCATGTTGCGCGGTCCAGCAATTGGGAGTGCGTCATCTTGACAGCCTCTAAACCCATCACTTCGGCAATCACCTGTCCTGCTTGGTCAAGCAATTGCATTTCCCATTGTTGCTCCCCCGTTCGCCGCACATAGGCCCACAAGGTTTCAGTCTTCGGGTGGCGATAGAGACAAACCTTTTCAATGGCAACGGGCTGCGAACTTTCTTCATCCGTTGGATCATTCGTCGTGGCACCGGCAAGGTACAACAATGCGCCCAGCAAACACGGATGTAGCGAATATCCCTGCGGGTCATTGATGTCAGACGGCGCATGTATCTGCCCTAGTGCTTCTCCACCTGTTTGCCAGATTGCTTGGATCCACTGCCAGCTTGGTCCAAGCGAAGTGTGGAAGCACTGTTTTAGGTTCGCATAAAATTCCGCCGCCGTCACTTGTTGATGGCACCGCATCTTGAATGCCAATGGGTCAATCCAAGGGGCAAGTTGTGAAGATGCCACGGATAAAATGTTCCCGCTGACATGTGTCGCCACATTATTCATCGTCAACGGCATCGTGGATGAAAAGCTGATGATTTGAAATGGGATAAGCGAATCGACAGCGGACCGGCTGGCTTGTTTGTTGGCTAGTGTCAGTATCAATTGCAAATTGATTGCTTGATCGGCAGGCAAAACGATGGGTTTGACAAATGCCACATCCGTTAACAGCGAAGCATATTCGTCTGTGATGGCTTCCGCCGCGCTCAAGACCATGGAAAGAGATATCGCGCCCGATATCACAATTTCACCGAACACGAGGTAATCCGCCAAGAAAGGGAAAGCGGCTGTGTCCAGACAGGTTTCAAATATGATCTCTTGCCGCAAAGGCGACAGCATCGTTTTCTGGAGCAACGGATGCAAAGGTTTTTCGCCGGTATCAATACGTATGGGGCGTATTTCGGCATCCGGTAGCCAATATCGCTGGCGTTGGAAAGGATAAGTCGGCAAGTCTGCCCTGCGCCGCCGCGCCGCCGGTTCATTATCCCGGTGGATATCCGCCCAATCGATCTCCACCCCACGCACATATTGTTCGCCGAGTTCGGTCAGTTGCAACTCCCGGTCTGAACCGTTGGGACTCAATCGTGTTGAATTAGCGTTATTTGTATTAGGTGTCGCCACCCCTATGGTAACGGTGTCTGACGAACCTTGGACAAAGGCAGCGAGTTTCCCGGCCAATTCGGCAGTAGACTTGCCGACGGCAGCCAGCCGGTGTGTGTAGTGGGTGCGTCCGATTTGGCTGGTGAAACAAATATCGGCCAAAGCGGTTTCGGGCTGGTCCGGCAGCCAGAGGCTATAGCGTCCGGCTAGGGCTGCAAGGGCTACCGGGCTTTTGGCGCTTAAGGTCAGCAACTGCGGTTCGCCTTGCCGGCCTTGCGCAATCTGAGGTTCAGCAGGGTTCCACTCCTCCACAATCACATGCGCGTTCGTGCCGCTCATGCCGAAAGAGCTGATCCCGGCCAAGCGCTTGTGACCACTGACCGCATTCGGCCAAGGTGTCAACCGGGTAGGCACTTGAAAAGGCAGGCGATGCCAAGGGATGTGCGAAGTGGGTTGCTCAAAATGCAGATGCGGCGGGATTGCACGATGCCGCAAAGCCAGCACGGTTTTGATCAATCCGGCGATGCCGGCGGCGGAATCGGTGTGGCCGAGGTTGGTCTTGGCCGAGCCGAGCAGTAAAGGCCGTAGTCGTTGACCAAAGACACTGCTCAGTGCATTCAATTCTATCGGATCACCCAACGTGGTGCCGGTGCCGTGCGCTTCGATGTAGTCGATTTGGTCGGGCGTTAATTGTGCGTTAGCCAAGGCTAGCCGCAACAAGGCTTCTTGCGCCAATTGGCTGGGTACGGTGTAGCCACTGCTGGCACCGTCGTGGTTGGTGGCAGACCCCCGGATCACGGCCAAAATCGGATCGCCGACGGCAATGGCATCGCTAAGGCGCTTGAGCAGCACGAGGCCGCAGCCTTCGCTGCTGATCATGCCATCGGCCCGCGCAGCAAAGGTCTTGCAACGACCATCCGGGGCGTAGGCGCGGGTACGGCAATATTTCATGGTATTGGTCGGCGCAAGGATCAGGTTCACACCGCCGGCCAGGGCTAGGTTGCACTCGTGGTTGCGCAGGCTGGCCACGGCCAGATGCACGGCCACCAAAGACGAAGAACACTGGGTATCCAAGGACAGGTTTGGCCCCTGCAAGCCCAGCACATGCGAAATTCGCCCGGCTGCCATGCCGTAACCGTTGCCCGGACCCGAATGCGGTTCGATGATGCCCGCTTGGTTGGACAGTTCGGCATAATCCTGGCTCATCATGCCAACATACACACCGGTGGCGCTGCCCCGCAAGCTATGCGGCGCAATGCCGGCGCGTTCAATCGCTTCCCAGGCAACTTCCAGCAACAAACGCTGCTGGGGGTCCATCAAATCGGCTTCGCGTGGTGATATGCCAAAAAACAGCGGGTCGAATTGGTCGATGTCCTTGATGAAACTGCCGTGGCGCACATACATCTTGCCGGGTGCGTCGGGGTCGGGGTCGTAATAGGCATCGATATCCCAGCGTTCCTTGGGGATTTCCGTGATTGCGTCCACCCCGTCACGCAGTATCCGCCAAAAAGCTTCGGGAGTGGTGGCATCGGCAAAGCGGCAACCTAGGCCGATGATGGCAATCGGTTCGCGGCTGGCCCGTTCTATTTCACTGAGCTTGGCCTGCATCTTTTCTAGTGCTAATAAAGCACGGCGCAATTTAGCGGCATCAGCCGTTTGTTCTGGCGTTATTTCCACTCAGTCACCCTTATTAAGTTTCTGCAAATTACATGGACATCGTTTTCAACATCATATGGTTACTTGACTGATGTTACATATGGAGTGGCAAAGCTCGCTTTGCCTGTCAAGGCAAGCCTTGACACTCCAACATGAAAACGCCATAAATCATGTATGCAACCATTTTTCGATTTGGTTTAGTTTTTCATCCAACAGCGCGTCCACTTCATCGCCGGTTAATTCTTCTACCCAACGTTCCAACTGTTCTTCGCTCATTTGAGTCCTTCCGTCGTCTGGGGGCGCAGGGTACGCCGTCTTAGGTACAAGCGGGCTAGGTTTATCGAACTTTAAAATCTCTCTCGCCAAATACTCCACCACCGCTTTGACCGAAGGGTAAGTGAAGGCCAGTGTGGAAGGCAACTCGCACTGTAGAGTTTTTTGCAACCGTCTGCGCAATTCGATCGACATCAACGAATCCATGCCTAGCTCGAAAAAGCCCTGTTCAATTCCAATCTGTTGCGGCGAATTCCAACCCAGGGTTTGTGCCACTTGTTCCAGCACATGTTGTGTCAGGATTTTCCGAGGGTCGTCGGCAGTGTGCAACTGTTGTTTTACCGGCAGTTGTTCGCTGTGTTGCGGAGCGGTCTGTTGGAATTGGCGGAAGAACGGCGGTGTCCCGCCGGTGATGCCGAGAAACCGCCGCCATTGCATCGGCATGACCCCGACTTGCGCGGCATCCGTTTGCAGTAAAGCCGCAAATGCCGCCAAGCCTTGGCTAGGGGGAATCGCTTCCAAGCCTTGCTGTTCCATGCGATCCAGCAAATCGGGATTGGCCGCCGCGCCAACCTCCGACCAAGCGCCCCAGTTGATGCTTAAGGCAGGCAAGCCGAGTGCATGGCGATGGTAGGCGAGCGCATCCAAAAAAGCATTGGCAGCAGCGTGGTTGGCCTGTCCGCCAGTGCCTAACAATGATGTGCCGGAAGAAAAAAGAACAAAAAAGTCGAGAGGGATGCTACGCGTCAACTGATGCAGATGCCAGGCACCCTGGACTTTAGGTGCCAGCACCTTGGCGAAACGCGGCCAAGTCTGATGCCGCAAGATGCCGTCATCTAGCACACCGACGGCGTGGATGACACCCGCCAATGGGTGGGTTGCGGAGATGGAGGCGAGCAGACCCGACATCTCGGTTTCTTGCGTCACATCGGCGCGGGCCACCGTTATTTGTGCCCCTAAGTTTTCCAAGTCTAGCAGTTGTTGTTGCGCCGCCACATCGGGGGAGCTGCGCCCAACTAGGAGCAAATGCCGCGCACCCTGCTCCACCAACCATTGCGCCACCACCAGACCCAACCCGCCCAAACCGCCGGTGATTAGGTAGGTACGGTCGGCGCACAGGGGGCGCGATGTCTCTTGTGGTGGACGGTAGGCCGCCAATCTGGCCACGTAACGGACATTTCGGCGGAATGCGATCTGGTCTTCCTGATGCGATGGCAGGGCGGCTTGATGCATGACTTCGCCCAGCAGTGCCGCTGCCGATGCATCCGGCGACATTGCGTCAAGATCAATCCGGGTACAGTTCAACTCTGGGTGCTCGACCGCAATGACCCGGCCCATTCCCCACACAGTGGACTGGGCGAGTCCTGCGACCCCATCCCCGGCGCTGACAGCTTGGGCATTGCGTGTCACCAGCCATAGCGCGGACGGCTGGTCCGTCAACTCCGTCATCGCCTGCACTAAGTGCAAGGTGCTGCCGCAGGCCCGTTGGGTGGCAGCGGACAATGCCGATGAACTTCCCTCCGCCCCCGCATCCACGCTCCATAGGTGCACGATGCCAACAGGCACCGGCAATTGTTGTAGCAGGCGGCGGTAATCGGCGATTGAATCCGGGTTGATCTGATAGCGGGTTGCGTCCATCTGGGCATAAGACTGGCCGGGCAGGACGGTGATGGGCGCATCGCCTTGGGCTTGCAAACGGGCAACTAGAGCAGCACCTATGCCCGCGCTGTCGGCAAACACTAGCCAAGGACGCTGACAGCAGGGAAGGACGGCATCGGCTTTGGCAACAATAACGGCGCTACCTAGGTTGATAGGGGATGATCCTGGCAGCGCGATCACCGCTTGGAAGCCATTGCTGGTCAATGCCCGTTGCCATTGCGGCACATCCAGTATCGGATGATCCGGGCGCAGGGCATAATCCTCAAAACGCCACCACCCATTGGTCAAACCAAAAGTCAGGTCCACCCAGCGTTGGCGCTCGGTGTCTTCCAACAACACCAGCAAGCCCCCAGGTGCGAGCAGACTGCGCACATGCGTCAAGGTTTCAGCTAAGTTGCGCGTGGCATGCAACACGTTGGCGGCAATGACGATGTCATAACAGCCCTTGGCAAATCCTTGGGTGTCCGGGGCGTGTTCGATATCCAAAGTTTGGTAATGGATAAAATCGAATTGGCTGAATTTTTCTTTGGCACGGTTGAGAAATACGCCTCCTATATCGGTGTAGGTATATTCACAACGGCCAGTAGGTAGATGTGGCAACAGATAGGCCGTGGTAGCGCCGGTGCCTGCCCCAATCTCCAAAATGCGCACACCATAATCTGTCGGCAAGGCTGCGATGGATTCCGTCACTACCCTTTGCACTAGATTGTTGAACACTGCGGCAACCGGGGCATCTTGGTAAATCTGTGTCACCGTGCTATCGTCCCCGTCGGGGAAAAGCAGTTGCAAGGGGTCTTGCGCACCGGTCAACACTGGCGTCAAAACACTCGCACAACGCTGCAACAAGGAATGGGCCGCCGCAGCAATGCTGGCTTGCCGTGCCGATGCGCCCAACCAGTGCGCTTGTGGATCAACCACGCTGGGCATTTTGAGACCCAGCCATTGCGCCCCTTGCCGCTGTAGAATTCCTGCCTCGGCCAGCATCACCAGTAAATGCTTAAACAACTGTTGCTGCGATGCGACCACTCCACACTGCTTGATCAACTGCACAGTTTCCCAAGATTGGCCGGGGGTAAACACGATGCCTAATTGCTGGAATGCCAAGACCACATAATCAAGGCTTACCGCTGCTAGACGTCCCAATGCATCCAAGTAATCGGGCAGATTGGCCTCTTGCCTGACGAGTCCATCGACTTGTTCTGTCAGCCGGGTCTGTAGCTGTGGCAACGCTGGCAATGCCGCAGCCGAACAAGCCCAACGCGGGTGTGGCTGCCAAATTACTTCATACAGCCAGTCACGCCAAGCCGCCGTTGCCATGACGACCGCCTTCGGGACAGCCCGCTCTGCAAAGCCGGTCAGTGCACAGACTACCTGTCCTTGCTGGTTTAGCAATTGAATATTCCAATGATGTGCGCCAGTTTGCCGCACATGTGCCCACCATGGCTGGCAGTCCGCTTCAGCATATAATTGGACGGACTCAATGGCAAAAGGGAGGAATGTTTCGTCGGATGCCTGGTCGGGGTTGGTGACCGTCGTCGGCTGGAAACAGGCATCAAGCAGGCAGGGATGCAACACATAGCCGACCAGCCCCGCCAGGCTAGGTGGCAGCCGCAAGCGGGCCAGTGCAGTGCCTGGCCCGCGCCAGAGAGTTTCCAGCCAACGGAAACTGGGTCCGAATTCAATTTGCTGGGCTTTAGCCACCGCATAGGGAAGTTCGGCATCCAGCTCTTGCGGACAGAGTCGCTGCAATTCCGACAGTGAGTGTGCAGGCCGTTCAACTGAAACCTGAAGCTTGATTTGCCCCAGTGCGTGGATCGGCGGCTGGACATTAACCACCGGCTTGGGCAGACTGATGAGTTGGAAAGAAAAAACGTCGCTCTCTCCTTGCTCCGGGGTCAGCACCAATTGCAAGGTGGCGGTTTCCCCTTCCGGGATTGCCAAGGCTTGGGGGAAGATCACATCCTCCAAGCGGCAGGCGGGCTGGCCCACCATCAATTCAACCGCGCTTAAAACCAAGGCGAGATAACTAGCCCCCGGCGCGACGACCTCGCCAAACACCCGATGGTCGTTGAGAAACGGCAGGGTTTGGGTGCTAAAGTCAGTCTCAAAAATAATCTCCTTGATCAATGGAGATCGGGTCATCCGGTGGACTAGCGGTCGCAGTGCTGCGTTGGCCTGGGCGGGGGCAGTCGGCGGCGGGTCCAACCAATAGCGTTCGCGCTGAAACGGGTAGGTCGGCAGCACGAGCTTGCGCCGGGCATGGCCTTGGTCAAAGCCGCGCCAGTCCAGCTTCACTCCCTGTGCGTACAATGCCCCCAGGCTAGTGAGGACAGTCTGCCAGTCATTCTGGTTTTGGCGTAGGCTGGGCAGACAGATCGGCCCGTTTTCAATTACCCCGTCCGGGTCCAGACACTGGCGTGCCAAGCCTAGCAAAGTCGGTTTAGGGCCAAGCTCAATGAACACATCAATGCCCAGCTCTCGCAGCATCGCCACGCTATCGGCGAAACGCACGGGTTGGCGGACATGCCGCACCCAGTAGTAGGGGTTGGCCAATTCGTTGGTCGCCAACTTGCCGGTCAGATTGGACACTAGGTCGATTTGCGGCTGTGCATAGGTAATGCCGTCGGCGATGCGCCCGAACTCGGCCAGCATCGGCTCCATCAGCGGCGAGTGGAAGGCGTGCGAGACCGCCAAGAGCTGGGTCTTGATTCCCATATGGGTAAACTTTGCCGCCACAGTGTCCACATCCGTGCGCTGGCCTGAGACGACCACGCTTTGCGGGGCGTTGACGGCGGCAAGCGACACACTGCCGGGATAAGGGGCGATGGCCGCTAGTACTTGCGCTTCGTCGGCCAATACCGCCAACATGCCACCATCCTGGGGCAAGGCTTGCATCAAGCGGGAGCGGGCGGCAATCAGTTTCAAGCCGTCCTCCAAGCTAAAAACACCTGACACACAGGCGGCGACATATTCGCCCACGCTATGGCCCAGCACCACATCGGCTTCCACCCCCCAGGATTTCCAGAGTTCCGCTAATGCGTATTCCAAGGCAAAGAGCGCCGGTTGGGCGTAGGCGGTTTGGTCTAGCTGTAATAAAGTCCCCTCCCCCTGCGGGTGAGGGGTTAATCCAACAACATTGGAGTTAAGGTGAGGGGGGGCGGGATAAAGCAGCGCGAGCAGGGATTCGCCCAATAGCGGGCGCAGGATTGCATCGCAACGATCCAGCGCACGGCGAAAAACTGGCTGGGTCTGGTACAACTCGCGTCCCATGTCCACATATTGCGAACCTTGCCCGGTAAACAAAAAGGCAATTTTGGGACGCGCAAGGTGATCCGGCGCATGGCCCAGGCTCATGCCCGGCTGCACAATGCCGGTGGCGAAATCGGCCAGTTGGGATTGTATTTGCCCCGCGTCCTGCGCGACTATTGCCACGCGGTGGGCAAAATGGCTGCGCCCTGTATTGGCTGTGTGGCAAACGTCCGCTAGATTGACCGTGGGTTGCTCGTTGAAGAAAGCTTGGTAGCGTTGGCAAACAGCCTTAAGTGCCGCTTCGCTCTTCGCCGATAGAGCAAGAATATGCCGTCCGCGATCCGGCACCGCCGGTTCCTCCCTCTGCTCACCGGCCTCGCCGCCATCCCAAGCCTCGATCACAATATGCGCGTTGGTGCCGCTGAAGCCAAACGAACTGAGACCGGCGATGCGCCGACCATCCGCCCAAGGGCGCGATGCCGTGACGACCCGCACAGGCGTGGCATCCCAGTCGATCAAAGGGTTTGGTGTATGAAAATGCAGATGCGGCGGAATTTCCCCCTGTTGCAAGGCCAGCACGACTTTGATGAGTCCGGCGACGCCGGCGGCGGCTTCCAAATGGCCGACGTTGGTCTTCACCGAGCCAACCCATAATGGGTCACTGCGCCCGCCAAAGACACTGGTCAGCGCGTTCACTTCAATCGGGTCGCCTAGCGCGGTGCCAGTGCCGTGGGCTTCAACATATTGCACTTCATGCGGCTGGACACGGGCATTTTTCAGTGCTAGGCGCAGCAGGGACTCTTGGGCGGATTGATTGGGCACAGTCAGATTGGAACTAGGGCCGTCGTGGTTGACGGCGCTGCCGCGAATGACCGCCAAAATGTTGTCGCCGTCCGCCAGCGCGTCGGACAAGCGTTTCAGCACGACGATGCCGCAGCCCTCGCCGCGAGCGAAACCATCGGCGCGTGAATCGAACGTTTTGCAGCGACCATCGGGCGATAGCGCCTTGGTTCGGCACAAACCTATGGTTTCATCTGGGGTAAGGTTCAGGTGCACTCCGCCCGCCAAGGCCATATTGGTTTCACCATTGCGCAGGCTTTGGCAGGCAAGATGCAGTGCTACCAAGGAAGAAGAACAGGCGGTGTCAAGTTGCAAGACTGGGCCTTGCAGCCCCAATACATAAGCGATGCGGCCTACTGCAATGCTGTCCAGGCTGCCTAGCAGGGCATATTGGTCGATCAGTAGGTGGCCATGGAGTGCGTTGAGCATTGCGTAGTTGCTAGCCTCCATGCCAACAAAGACGCCCGTTGCGCTTAAGCGCAGTGTCTCGGGCGAATATCCTGCATGTTCCAGCACTGACCAACTGACTTCAAGCAAGAGCCGCTGCTGCGGGTCCATGAACTTCGCCTCGCGCGGCGAGATGCCAAAAAATTGCGCATCGAATCGGTCTACCCCTTCAACAAACCCCATCTGGCGCGTGTACATCTTCCCTAGGGCATCGGGGTCGGGATGATAATGGGCATCGACATCCCAGCGATCACGGGGGATTTCGGTAATCGCATCAATGCCGTTGTGCAACAATTGCCAGAGTTCCGCCGGACTGTTGGCAACTGGAAAGCGGCAATCCATGCCGATGAGGGCAATCGGTTCGTCAAAGCGTTTCTCATACCCTTCCAATTTATTGCGCGCCTCGCGTAAGGCTGCCAATATTTGCTGCAAGTTTGTCGGTATTCCCTGATTCATATCCACTCTTTCCCCTTAATGACTTAACAATGTGTTCAACTGTTCCAGTTCCGAGCCAATGAGCAATTCCAGCTCATCGGGCGATAATTGCTCGATTTCGTCCTGCATCGGGAGTTCAAGTGGCGCTTTTTCACTGCCATGAGTTGCATCCCCTAGCTCGGGCAGCGCAAATTGATTGGCCAAAAAGTCTGTCAAGTCTTGAATCGTCGGATGGGTGAACAGCAAAGTTGATGCGAGCGCCATTTCCATCCGTGTCTGCAAGCGGTTGCGCACCTCAATCGTCATTAAGGAATCCACCCCGAGATCGAAGAAACCTTGCTGTGGGGACGGCATCTGGCGCAATCCTATGACGCGGGCGACTTCTTCTTGGACACATCGCAACAGGCGGTCACGGCGTTGGCGGGGAGTCGCTGTTTCCAACTCACCGCGCAAGCTTGTACGCTCCTCTTGTGGCACCTCGCTGCTTGGCTGCCGCACCAGCCCGCGCAAGAATGCCGGGATAGCCCGTTCGCCAAATTGGAGGCAAAATTGCGGCCATTCCATGGGCGAGACACTGGCCTGCGCCAGTTCCTGCCGCAGGAGGTGGGCAAAAGCCTCAACCCCCTGCTCTGGCGCTATCATGCCCATGCCTTGGCTTTGCAGATGAGCCTGGAAGCCGGCGGCCGCCCCGATCTCCGACCAAGCACCCCAGGCAATGCTGAGGGCGGGCAAGTGCCGGGTTCGGCGGTGATGGGCTAGTGCATCGAGAAAGGCATTGGCAGCGGCATGGTTTGCTTGGCCGCGGTTGCCCAACACCCCGGTCACCGAAGAGAACATGACAAAGAAATCCAACGGCTGGTCGCGGGTTAGCGTATGCAAATGCCAAGCACCCAACACTTTGGGGGCCAAGACCCGGGCAAAACGCTCCCAGTTCTGGTTCAGCAAGCTGCCATCGTCAAGCACCCCCGCCGCATGGATGACACCTCTCAGGGGGCAGGAAGGGTGCAGGCTTGCCAATACCCGTTCGATTTGGCCGACATCGCTGATATCCGCTTGCACAAGGGTCACCTCGACGCCAATTTGTTCAAGTTTGGCTATGTCGGCTCGGGCAGCAAGGCTGGGCTTGCCGCGCCCCACCAATAGCAAATGCCGTGCGCCTTGTTTGGCAAGCCAGTGCGACATTCTCAAGCCCAAGCCACCCAGCCCGCCAGTAATCAGGTACACGCCATCGCTGCGAATGGCAAGCTTGCTTTCGACTGGCTGGGTGACGATAATCTTGCCGATATGTTTAGCCTGTTGCATGGTGCGGAAGGCGTTGACAATATCGTGCATGGGAAATTCTGTATGGGGCAGCGGATTGAGTTGCCCGCAGTTGAATTGGTCTAGCAATCCCAGCATCAGCGAACGCATCCGCTCCGGCTGCTGTTTTGCCATTTCATCTAAATCGACCAGGGAATATTCGACATCGGGGCGAACGGCAGCCATTTGCACAATGTCCCAGACATCGCGCTTACTGATTTCGATGAAGCGGCCTCCCTTGGCAAGTACTGCCAGATTCTTCTCGATATAGCCCTCGCCGGTCAACGAGTTAAGTACGATATCCACTCCCCGGCCATCCGTGTCAGCCAGAATTTGCTCAGCGAAGTCCAGTGTGCGGGAGTTGTAAACATGACGGATGCCGTAGGATTTTAGTGCCGCCCATTTACCGGGGCTGGCCGTCGCAAAAACCTTGGCTCCCGCCCGTTGCGCCAACTGGACAGCCGCCAGTCCAACGCCACCTGCTGCGGCATGGATCAGCACATGGTCGCCAGGGCCAATCTGCGCAACAGCGCGTAGGCAATATTCGGCAGTTGAAAATGCATCGCCAATGCCAGCGGCTTCGGCAAACGACAATGAGGGAGGCTTGTCGTAAACGCGCTCGGCTTTTACGGTAAGATACTGGCTAAAACACCCTGCCGCCATTGCAATGACTGCATCACCGACCTGTAATCCCTTAACGTGATCGCCAACCGCCACAACCACGCCGGCGCACTCCGTGCCTAATGAACCGACATCCTCCATGAACAGGCCAAACAACGCGCTAAGGACATCCCGGAAATTCATCCCCGTGGCGTAAACGCGTATCTCCACTTCGTCGGCCTCTGGTTGACGCCGTGCCAGGGGGCGCAACTGCAAACTGTCCAATAGTCCGGGTTCACCGATTTCCAGGCGGAAAGGCCGGTCAGGCAAGTTGTCGGTGCCTGTGGAATGATGCACCAAGCGCGCACCAAAGCATCCTCCTTGCCGAAATGCCAGATAATCTTCACGCGGTCTGCTGGCATGGCAAGACCCTGTCACCTCAGTCGCCAAGGCATCTGCCTGCATGGCGTGTGGTACGCGGGAGTCTAAATCGATGCAAACGCTGCGTAGTTCGGGATGCTCTAGGGCAATCACCTTGCCCATGCCCCATAGGGGTGACTGGACGACACCCGCAACCTTGTCACCCGCCACGACGGCCTGCGCGTCGCATGTCACCAGCCATAGCGCAGGCGGCTGCCCCCCTTTGCGAAATAGGTTTTGCATGAGATGCAAGAGCGAGCCGCAGGCCATCCGGGTCGCTTGCAGGCCGGAAAGTGTTAGGGCCCCGGGCGGCATATCCAAGCTCCACAGATGGACGATGCCATATATCTCGGGCAATTCCTGGATGACCTTCTGGAAGTCGGCTGGCGCCTCAGGGTTAATGGTATAGCGGCGTTCTGCAAGCTGCCGGTATTGCGCGTCGGCAAAGACTAGGACGGGCGTCTCGCCGCGCTGTTCGAGTTGCGCGGCGAATGCCTCGCCCATCCCAAGTGCATCGCTCAAAACCAGCCAGACTCGCGCTTGCGGGGTGATAGCGGCATCCGCTTGGGCGGTAATGACGACTTGCCCCAAACTGCCCTTGACCGCCAGCCCTTCGTCCAGTGTGCTGGCCGCAGCAAAGCCACATTCATGTAAAAGCGTCTGCCAATGCCGGACGCTTGCCAATGGATGCGTAGGACGTATGTCCACATCCTCAAAACGCCACCAGCCGTCGGTAAGGCCAAAGGTCAAATCAACCCAGCGGGTGGGTGTTGTTTCCTCCAACAACACCAGCCAACCGCCCGGTGCCAGCAATTGGCGGACGTGGGCCAAGGTTTGGCGTAAATCTTGGGTGGCATGCAACACGTTGGCGGCGATCACCAGATCGCATTGATGGAGGGCGAAGCCCTGCGCCGCCGGCTCTTTTTCAATGTTGAGCGTTTGATAGCGGACAAAGCCATGTTCATGGAATCGCGTCTGCGCCTGGCGAAGCAGGCTGGACGAGATATCGGTGAATACATACTCCGTGCGGTCGGCAGGCAAGATGGGCAACAGATAGGCGGTGGTGCTGCCGGTGCCAGCCCCCACTTCCAACACACGCAGGCCCCGGTTAGCCGGCAGTCTGGCAATGGCGGCGGAAACGACCTGTTGCACCAACTGATGCATAGGCCGTCCCATCAGTGAATTTTGATAGAGTTGATTGAGCAGGCTGGCATCCCCGCCGGGGAACAGCAAATCCAGCGGATCTTGCCCGCCCCGCAACACCGAAGCCAATTTCTCTCCACAGCGTGTCAACAAGGCCAACTCGGCCTGTGCCAGCGAACCGGCCGCTCCATGCGACCCTTGCGGCAAGTTATCCCTTTTTCGGATAACTTCCCAAATCCCGCCGCAGTCGCGCAGAATGCCCTCTTCCGCCAATATCCCGAACATGCGCCGAAACAAACGCTGGTATTGCGGCACGATGCCGAACTCTGCTGCCAGATCTTCGCATTGCCATTGGCTGCCAAGTTGCCAGCATGCGCCCAAGCGAGTCAGTGCCGCGACGACATACCCTAGGCTAACCGCCTCCAACTGGTCAAATGCCGTTCCGTATGCCGCCATTTCCGGCATTTGTGCCAAGATGCCGAGAAACTCGCCCGACCATTGTGCCTGTAATGTGGTCGGCGGGGGTAAATAATTTGCAGGCAGGCCAAACTGTGGCCGCGTCTGCCACACTGTTTCATAAAGCCAGTCTCGCCAAGGTTCCTTCCGCTCGCCAAGCATCGCCTGGCGGCCTACCCGCCGCATGCGCAAATTGCGAATGGTGGCGACGGCTTGCCCATTGGGCGCGACGAGTTGAATATCCGCCGTTAATTGCGTGGAGCCGTCCGCCGGGTGCATCCGGGCATAGGCCCATAGCGTGATGCCGGGCTGTGCGTGGACTTCCAGGTTGTCCAAACCGACCGGCACGAGTGTCGTCTGTCCATGTCCTTCGCCGGTCAGAGCTTCGAGTAGTTGCATCCCGGCATCCAACAAGACCGGATGAAGTTGGTAGGCAGACACTTCACCGGCCAAGTTGGCGGGTACGGCCATCTCGCCCAGCACGGTTTCGCCTTGCCGCCAGATGGTTTGCAAAATGCGGTAGCTGGGGCCATAAGCCATGCCTTGGTCTTGGTAGCATTGGTAGAGCGCCGCTGCCGAAACCGCCTCTGTGCATTGCGCTTGCAATGCAGGCAGATCAACCGGCGGTGCCGGCTGGGTAGCTGCCGCCACTGTGCCATCGGCGTGAATGACCCAGGTTACGTCGGCTGTTTGGTCAGTGTTTGCCGCTGCCAGACTATAGATATGAAAAGCATGGTTGCCTTCGCCGGTAGGTACGAGTACGATCTGAACGGTTTGCGGCCGGTTCTCCGGGAAGCGGAGCGCGTGGTGCAGCCTGAGTTGTTCCAGACGCACCCGGCCGGTCTTCAGCGCCAGCGCGGCGGCGAGCGCCATTTCCACATAAGCCGTGCCGGGCAGGATGGCCGTCCCGAAAACGCTGTGATCCCGCACCCAGTCGATTTGTCGCGGGTCGATAAGGGTTTCAAAGCGAATTTCCTGGCTGCCCGCCAACTGGATGCGTTGCCTTAACAAAGGGTGCAAAGGCTTTAGGTTAGCATGGCTGGACGACAGGCTAGGGGGCTTGCCGTCGGGTGGCTCGATCCAATGGTGCTGGCGCTGGAAGGGATAGGTCGGCAAGTTCAGCCGCCGCCTCTGCATCGGCTCAACACCCGCCCAGTTGATGGGTAGGCCGCGCACATACAGTTCCCCCAAGCTGGCGAGCATGGCTTGCCTGTCGTTCTGGCCGGGGCGCAGGCTGGGCAGCCAGAGCGCCGTGTCAGATAGCTTGGGGTCGGCTTCCAAACACTGCCGGGCCAGACCCAGCAGCGTCGGCTTGGGGCCGATTTCGACCCAGGCCCCCACCCCGTCACTCGCCAGAGTTTCGATGCCCGCTTGGAATTGCACCGGTTGGCGGATATGGCGCAGCCAATAATCAGGCGTGGCGATCTCCGTGCCTGCGGGTTTGCCCGTCAGATTGGAAATCAGGCTGATCTTAGGCGGTGAGAAGCTCACCTGCCTGACGATCCGGCCAAACTCCGCTAGCATGGGTTCCATCAAGGCCGAGTGGAAAGCATGGGAGACGCGCAGCGGCCTGGTTTCAATTCCCTGTCTTGCCAGATCGGCACTGATGGACTCCAGTGCCTCGCGCCCCCCGGAAACCACCACATTGCCCGGTGCGTTGACGGCGGCGATACTGATGTCGGCATGGGCTTGGATCGCGGCGGCAACGGTATCGTAATCCGCCAGCACCGCCGCCATAGTCCCGCCGGCGGGCAAAGCGCCCATTAGCCGGCCACGGGCGGCGATTAGCTTCAAGCCCTCCTCCAAACTGAAGACCCCCGCCACGCAGGCGGCGACATATTCGCCGACACTGTGGCCCAGCACGGCATCGGGCCGGATACCCCAAGACTGCCACAGTTCAGCTAGGGCGTATTCCAACGCGAACAGCGCCGGTTGGGCGCAGGCAGTCTGGTCGAGCAGTGATGATGCCCCCCCTCCCGCCAAGACCGGCTCGGTCTGCTGCGGTGCCTTGTTAGGGTGAAGGAGGTTAGGCTGAGGGAGCTCGGCATCCGTTGTCTGCGGATACAGCAGTGCCACCAGAGACTCTCCCAGCAGCGGGTGCAAAATTTCGTCGCAACGCTCCAGAGTGCGGCGGAAGACGGGCTGCGTGTCGTACAGGCCGCGCCCCATATCGGCATATTGCGAACCCTGCCCGGTGAACAGGAAGGCGATTTTGTCAGGCCAGTGCGCCTCCGCCGCCAACGCGTCGCCAGGGGGCGTTTGTGCAAAGGCTGCGAGTTGTTGGCGTAGTCCTCCGGTGGATACGGCGACAAAGGCGGCGCGTTGCTCGAATTGACTGCGCCCGGTGTTGGCGGTGTGGCAGACATCCGCCAAGTCCAAATCCAGATGCCCGCCAAGAAACGCCTCATGGCGGCTGGCCAGTTGCCGCAATGCCTGCCCACTTCGGGCCGACAAAGTGAACAACTGCGCTTGCCCGCCGCTTGGGCTGGCGGGGTATGCTCCAGGGAATGCTACGGGCGCTTCCTCTAAAATGACGTGCGCATTGGTGCCGCCCATGCCGAAGGCGCTCACCCCGGCGCGGCGCGGCTTAGCGCCATTTTCCCAGTCGGCCAGATCCGTGTTGACGTAGAACGGGCTAGACGCAAAGTCGATCTTCGGATTCGGCTCGGCAAAATGCAGCGTGGCGGGGATCTGACGGTGCTTCAATGCCAGTACCGCCTTGATCAGCCCGGCCATGCCCGCCGCCCAGCCGAGGTGGCCGAGGTTGCTCTTGACCGAGCCTAGCGCACAGTATTGGCGGGCTTGCGTGTGTTTGCGGAAAACCTGCGTCAGTGCGGCGACTTCCATCGGGTCGCCCAAGGCCGTGCCGGTGCCGTGCGCCTCGACATAGCCGATGCTGGCGGCATCCACCCCGGCAACAGCCAGGGCCTCGCCGATTAGCCGCACCTGCCCTTCGACGCTGGGGGCCGTGAAGCCGGCCTTCAAACCGCCGTCGTTGTTGACCGCCGAGCCTTTGATCACCGCATGGATAGGGTCGCCGTCAGCCAGTGCGTCCCCCAGCAGTTTCAGCACAACCACGCCCACGCCGTTGCCGAACACCGTGCCGTCGGCCCGTGCGTCAAAGGCGCGGCAATGCCCGTCCGACGACCAGATCATGTCGGGCTGGTGGAAATAGCCCGCGCCCTGCGGTGTCAGGACCGTCGCGGCACCTGCCAAAGCCATGTCGCACTCGCCATTGAGCAGCCCCTGGCAGGCTAGATGCACGGCCACTAGAGCCGTCGAGCAGGCGGTCTGCACGTTGACACTGGGGCCTTTCAGGTTCAGCTTGTAGGAGAGGCGGGTGGGCAGGAAATCGCGCTCGCTGCCAAGCAGGACTTGCAATTCCTCGGCCGAGGCGAGAAAGGTGCAGCCGGGCGGGAAGCCCCGGCTAGGGTGGACATTGTTGATTAAATAGGTGTTCATGCCCGCGCCGGCATAGACACCCACTTGACCTGCGCATTGGTCGGGGGGCTGGCCGGCGTTTTCCAACGCCTCCCAGGCGCATTCCATGAACAGCCGCTGCTGCGGGTCCATCAACTCGGCTTCCTTGGGCGTGTAGCCGAAAAACTCCGCGTCGAACCATTCAGCACCGCTGACGGCGGAGGATGCGTACACCCAGCGGGCGGAAGGCACAGGGCTAGCCGACGGCAAGGGTGCCTGCGCAATCGCGACCGATTCCACCCCTAGCGCGAGGTTGTGCCAATAGCTTTCGGTATCGTCGGCACCCGGAAAGCGGCAACTCATGCCGATGATGGCAATGTCGGTGGGGGGAACGGCAGCGGTGCAGTCAGTCATGGGAAATCGGTGTCCGGTCGGCGGGATGCATGGGAAGGTCCGCTGCGCAAGCTTTCGCCCAAGGCGGCGGCGATGGCCTGCAACAGCGGACGTTGCGAGTGGTTCAAGTAAAAATGCCCGCCCTCGAACATCTGCACACTGATTTCGTCGCGCACATGGTCGCGCCAGGCGGCAAGGCTGGTCCGACCGACATGCTTGTCATCTGTGCCGCCAAAGGCGGTGAGTGCGCAGGGCAGCGGCGGCGACGCTGCGTGGGCATAGGTTTCGACCAGGGTTAGGTCGGCGCGCAACTGCGGCAGCAGCAGTTCCCGCAGTTCGGCTTCCTGCCAAAGCAGCGCCGGGATGCCGCCGTAGCGGCGCTGCAACTCGGCGAGAAACGCTTCATCAGGCAGGTGGTGGATGGGGGGCAAATAAGGGGGCAGATGGGGGGCCACGCGGCCGGAGACAAACAGCCGCAACGGCAACACCCCGGCCTGCCGGTGGAGTTCCCGAGCCAGTTCGTAAGCAATCAGCGCACCCATGCTATGCCCGAATAATGCAAATGGCCGGTCCAGGCTAGGCACGATGGCAGCAGCCAACGCGTCCACCAATGGCCGGAGTTCGGTAAAGGGCGCATCTGCCAGCCGGTCTTCGCGCCCCGGCAGTTGGATCGGACACACGCTGATAGTGGCAGGGAGGCTGGCCCCCCACGTCCGGTAGACAGTCGCCCCCCCGCCTGCGTAAGGCAGGCAGAACAGGCGCACCGCCGCACCGGGGCGTTGGCAGCGTATCCAGCGATGGGTGGGCGTTGCGGGGTTCATGCCGGTTTCCAGCCATGCTGCGGGGAATGCCATCCGATGGTGGAGTCTAGCTCAAACATCACGGTATCGCCTCCGTTGCACCCGTTGCTCTGCAACTGCCGCCTGCCGGTCTGCGCGTCGGCCTTGTATCGGTACCGTTTGCCCTCCACCTTGGGCGCACAGGGTCAAATGTTCCGCCAAGCTGCTGACCGTGGGGTATTGCAGCAAGGCGACGATGTCTATGCCGGGAAAATGTAGGGCCAACTCAGTGTGCAGTTGCGTCAGTAGCAGGGATGTCCCTCCCAGATCAAAAAAATTGTCCTCCACGCCAACGGTATCAATCCGCAACACCGCCTGCCAACGCCCCGCCAGCAGGGCCTCCGTTGCGTTGCCCGGCGGTTTAGGGGCATTTTTTAGCGGGGGCCTTTTCGTGCTAGGCGCAGGCAGGGCGCGGCGGTCGAGCTTGCCGCTAGGCGTCAGGGGTAGCGCAGGCAGGGTCATGAACGTGCCAGGCACCATGTGTTCGGGCAGGCCTCGCTGCAGGTAGCCGAACAGTTCGGCTTCCAGCCCTGCCGCGAACGCCGCGTCGAAGGCAGTTGCGGCGGGTACCACGTAGGCAGCCAGACGCTTCAGCCCTGGCGCGTATTCAAACGCCACCACCGCCGCCGCACGGACTTGCGGATGGCGGGCGAGCATGGCTTCGATCTCGCCCGGTTCGACGCGGAAGCCGCGGATTTTCACTTGGCCGTCGGCCCGCCCCAGAAATTCGATTGTGCCGTCCGGGAGGCGACGGGCCAAATCTCCGGTCTTGTATAAGCGCCCCGGCCCGAACGGGTTGGGCAGAAAGCGCTCATCGGTCAGGTCGGGCCGCCCGTAGTAGCCATGCGCTAGACAGACACCGCCGATCCAAAGTTCCCCAGCCTCGTCACCGGCAACCTTGCGCATCACCTCATCCAGCAAATAGACCTGCACATTGTCGATGGCTTGGCCAATCGGCGGTAGCGGCGGCCAGTTTGGCACATCCGGCGGTAATGTATAAGTTGTCACCACATGGCTTTCGGTGGGACCGTAGTGGTTGTGCAGCCGACAGCCCGGCCCGCTAAAAAACGCAGTGATGGCCGGGGTGATTTGCAATTGTTCGCCGGCGGTGATGACTTCGCGCAAAAACCGGGGCCGCACCCCCTGCGCGGCCTCGGCCAGCAACTGCAAGGCCGCGAAGGGCAGGAACAGGCGCTCGACGCGCTCTGCCTCCAGCACCGACAGCAAAGCCTGAGGGTTGCGGCGGTCGGCCTCAGAAACCAGCACCAGGGTGCCGCCGAAGCAGCAAGTGGAAAAAATCTCCTGCGCCGCCACGTCGAAGCTGAGCGGGGCGAATTGCAAGGTGCGCTGGCCTGGGGCTACGGGGATTTCCCGCTGTTGCCACTGGACAAGATTGGCAAGGGCGCGGTGCGGCATCGCCACACCTTTGGGAGTGCCGGTGGAGCCGGAGGTGAACAGGAGGTAAAGCAGATGTTCCGGGCGGACATCGACGCCAAGGTCGGCGGCCGGTTCCAGGCTGATGGCGGGCCAATCCCGGTCCAACAGCACGGTCGTCCATTGCGGATCGCCAGAGTCCGCAGGCAACTGCCCAAGCAAGGCTTGCGTGGTCAGCAACAGCCCAAGGCCTGCCGTTTGTGCCATCAGCGCCAGTCGCCCGGCGGGATAAGAGGGGTCTAGGGGCACTAGGCAGCCGCCCGCCTTGATGATCCCCAGCAGGCCGACGACCATGTCGAGGGAACGGCCCACGCACAAGCCCACCATGTTGTCCGGGCCTGCGCCCAGCTTGCGCAGGTGCCGCGCTAGCCGGTTGGCGCGGCGGTTCAATTCGCCGTAAGAAAGCTCCTCGCCCCCGCACACCACGGCGACCGCCTCAGGGAATTGGGATGCCTGTTGCTCGATCAATTCTTGCAGTCTTCGTTCACTTATCATCATTTGCAAGTAAGCAGGTGACCATATATTTTTTAATTTTTCGCAATATAGCCTTGGTATTCTAGCGTAATATTCTGCTGTGCGGTGTGCTCATCACCTATCACTTTTGCGCGGGGTATTGACACAGTCTGTTTATTTTGATTACTATACAATCAGCTTGCGGCTTTAATTTGAGCTAGGGCTTCATGTAAGTGAAGCTGCGGACACTTGCCTGTGTTGGCCTGTTAACAGACTAACGGGCTGTTTGCGCTTTAACAACGGAAATTAATGTGCCATATCTTTAATGTAGTGCCTTTTTCCGATTTTGGTCGGAGTACGAGGTTTTTTGTCAATTTTTACCTTCGGAGATTCTGATTATGGCATTGAAAAGAAAATCCAGCCTGTTGCTTGGTGCCGTTGCACTAGCTGGCGCTGTTTGCCTGCCTGCGGCAAGTGCGACTACGTTTAACCTGAATGCGATTAACGTGCCGCCTACACCTTCAACCCAACCTTCTCTTGCTAAGTCTGTTGATGGCGGTGTTAGTTTTATTGATAATATTACCTTCCCGCTGCACAAAACAGCAGACGCTTCTAATGCGCTTAGCTCCAATGCGGAAGTGGGTGCAGGGTCATTTGCCCAATTCGCCAGCGGCGTTAAGCCGACTTCCGTTACCTTGTACTCTGTCTCCTCAAAGGGCTTAGGCACAAAAATTACGGCGCTTAATATGGTTTCGTCGTCTGCTGTAGGGGCTGGTGCTTCCAACTCTGCCGGAAGCCTAAGCACCCTGCTTGCACCGCCTGCGGTTCCTGAGACGGAACAATGGGCAATGATACTGGTTGGTGCCGGTCTGGTCAGCTACCAAGTCCGCCGCAAGCAGAAAGAGCTGAGCCATTCCACCTCGGCCTAAGCCAAGCCCGATAAAATTGGGGCTGGGTGTTTTTAACTGGAACCCCGCCTTCGCCCTGACGAACTCCTAGCACTCTTCCCTGTCTCGCTTATTGCCTTTACTTTGCCATAGAAACATCCTATATAATGGTCCCTTTTTGGATCGGTCCAGCGATTGGCCGCAGATGTTGCGCTAAGGATTGCCTTGCAAATTCCGGCAACTATCAAAAATAAGCGATTATAGGCGTGTGGTTTTGGTTTCCAGGAAAAATCAGTCGAGCAGTAGAGTGGATACCAGCAGTTCACCGAATGGCGGCAAACAGCGCCACCAAGAGACTAGGCCGTTTTTGCTTCCGAATGTCGGCATACACCTTCAGCAAGGCACGAGTGCGCTAGACAACGTAACCGTCGCTCTCATCAAGTGGCTGTTGTTCCCGGTCGTCACCGTCGCCAGTCTTGCCGGATGCGCCTTGTACTACAAGCAGAATTTCTGGGACGGCTTTTTGCTGTTGGCCATTGTCAGCTTCCTGCTGTCCTCGCATATTTTCGACGAACTCAACCTGTACCGGCGGCAGCTTAAATTTCCCCTAGTCCAGGCGTTCTTCGGCATTGTGCTGAAATGGGGGATGTTGGTGGCTTGCCTGTGGGGGTTGGCGGCGGTGACCAATATGTCCAACCAGGTTCCCCGCAAGCCACTGCTGGCTTGGTTTGCGGTCACGCCAGTGGCCCTGCTGGCCTCCCAGATGCTGGCCCGGCGCATGTTGCAAATTATGGTCGCCCAAGGCGGTCGGCGCAGTGCAGTTATCGTCGGTGCCAACCCGCTGGGTTATGAGCTGTCCACCAGAATCGACCGCGATGCCTATCTGGGGATCAATGTACTGGGCTTTTTTGATGACCGTGCGCATGTGCGCTTGCCATCGATAATGAAGCAAATGGTCCTTGGGCAGATGGATGACGTGCATCAGTATGTGGGCAAGCACAATGTCGATTTGGTCTATATTTCCCTGCCCATGGTCCCCCAGCCGCGGGTGCTGAAACTATTGGACTCCTTGCGCGACTCGACGGCTTCGGTATACTTCGTGCCGGACATGTTCACGTTCGACTTGATTAATGCGCGCTTCGACCACGTCAACGGTGTGCCTGTGGTATCCATCCGCGACACGCCTTACTTTGGTGTGCGCGGCCTGCTCAAGCGCCTGAGCGATATAGTCCTCTCAAGTTTGATTTTGCTGCCGATTCTCCCTGTGATGGCGGTTATTGCAGTGGGCGTCAAGCTCAGCTCGCAGGGGCCGGTGCTGTTCACGCAACGGCGCTATGGCTTGGACGGCGAGGAAATCAAGGTGTATAAATTCCGCTCAATGACGGTGAGCGAGGACGGCGACCGTGTCGTGCAGGCGAAGAGGAACGACCAGAGGGTCACGCCTTTTGGCAAGTTCCTAAGAAAAACCTCCCTAGACGAGTTGCCCCAGTTCATCAATGTGTTGCAGGGCTGCATGAGCGTGGTCGGGCCCAGGCCGCACGCGGTGGCGCATAACGAAATGTACCGCAAGATAATCAAGGGCTACATGATCCGCCACAAGGTCAAACCTGGAATCACCGGTTGGGCGCAGGTAAACGGTTTGCGCGGAGAAACGGACACACCGGAAAAAATGGCCGAGCGCATCGAGTATGACTTGGAATACATTAGGAACTGGTCGCTGATGCTAGACCTATGGATTATTCTAAAAACAGTCAAAGTCATCTTTGTCAGCGACAAAAATGCATTTTGAAACGAGATTACAGCATTCTTAATATCAAAGAGTTACTTTTTGGTTATATCATTTTGGAAGACACATACACACACGATGACCTGCTATCTGGATTAAGGCGCTCCATACCGGAATTGGAATAGCTGAAGAATCTTCCTAATCAGGTACATTTATGATAATGGTATGTGAAGCATGGAAATATCTTTATATACAGCGTTTTCATTTTAAAAATATACCTAAAACAGACATTCCGTTAACCCTTCAGGTTAACCGAATAACCTGTGTTATAATACCAACTATAAAGTAACTCTTTGATGTTGAAAACGCTGTATGAAGTATGCGAGTAAATCATAATTAATGGTGAAAGTGCGATTATGGCCCACAACGGAAAAATAAGCTCGATTGGGCAAGTCGCCTCATGCGCGGCAACTGTGTTATGCAGTGCGATGTTAAGCGCCTGCGGCGGCGATGGGGACAATACGGTGTCCCGGGTCGCAGCGCGGGTGAACGATACGGAGATTACCATCGACCAGGTGGACAGGCAGTTGGCGCAAAGCGGGATGACCGACGAGGCGGATGTCAAGAAAGCGTCGAAAGACATCCTCAATGCCCTGATTGAGCAGGAATTGCTGGTACAGGAGGCAAAAAGAAAAAGACTGGATCGGAACCCGGAGGTGATGCAGTCCATCGAAGAGGCCAAACGAAAAATTCTATCGCAAGCCTATCTGGAGCGTGTGGTTTTCACCGCCAACCCGCCGACACCGGTTGAGATCCAGGCGTTTTACACCGACCACCCGGAACTGTTCGCAAAGCGCAAAGTTTACCAAATCCATGTTTTCAGCGTCCCCAAAGATAAGGTCGACGACGGGCTGATAGCCGCATTGGACGGTGCCAAAACGGCGCTGGACACGGTGTCCATTCTAAAAGGCCTGGCCATCGATTCCAAGGTGGAGGAGGTGCAATGGCTGGCCGAGCAGGTTCCTATGGAGTTTCTCCCCACCCTCGTCAAAATGAAGGCAGGCGACATCGCTTCGCTGGAAAAGGGAAAGCAGGTGGTGTTCCTGCAATTGGTGGGTGCGCTTGACAACCCGGTTGATGAAGCCCAGGCGCGGCCGATGATCGAAAAATATCTGACCAATTCCAAAAACAAGGCATTGCTTGACGACAAGCTCAAGCAATTGCGCAGGGGCGAGAACATCACCTATGTTGGGCCGTTTGCCGACACCCCGCCTGGCACCGCCCAACAGGCGCCGGAAACGACCCCTCCCCAAGCCGCCGTGCAAGCGCATATTCAAAAAGGCTTGGAGGGGTTAAAATAAAGACTCTAACGAGACTATAGGACGATTTGCGATGATAAAACTGGCCGTACGCCTGATGCCCGTCCTAATTGGCATTATGTTGTTTTTCCCCAGCGTATGGGCCGCAGACGATTACAAACTTGGCCCTGGGGACATCTTAAAAATCACCGTGTTCGATTACCCCGACCTTAGTACCGAGGAGCGCGTCAGCGAGTCCGGGACGATCGCGTTCCCGTTGCTGGGCAAGCTTGCCATCGGAGGATTGAGTACGGACGAAGCCAGGAACCTTATCGCTTCGCGCTTGGAAAGCCAAGGCTTCATCAAGCAAGCCCATGTGACGGTAATTGTCACCCAGTTTGTAAGCCGGCAGGTTTCCGTGATAGGGGAAGTCAATAAGCCTGGCAAGTACCCCCTGGACAAAACCAGCACCATCGTGGATTTATTGTCAATGGCGGGGGGTGTCGCCCCGACCGGGGGCGACAAAGCGATTCTGATTCGGCCAGCCAAGGAGGGTAACAGAGAAAGCAAAACGGATATCGATCTCTATGCCCTGTTCCAAGGAAGCGAATCGAAGCAACTTGAAGTCCTCAACGGCGACATCATTTATGTGCCGCGCGCCCAAGTGTACTATATTTATGGCGAAGTACAGCACCCCGGCATGATCCGGCTGGAGCGCAACATGACGGTTGTCCATGCCATTTCGGCGGCGGGCGGGCTGACTCCCAAGGGTACTGAAAACGGCATCAAGCTTAAGCGGCGCGATGCGCAGGGCAATATGCAGAGCATCGAGGATGTGAACCCGGAGGAACAGATTAAGCCCGACGATATAATATACGTTCGTGAAAGCTGGTTTTGATAATGAATTTTTCCCAACTCGCCCTGATTCTGCTGGCGCGGAAGCGTATTATTTTGTTGACACTTTTCCTGACGGTTGCAACGACGACTGCGGTCACCCTGCGGATGGAAAAAGTTTACGTGGGGACAACATCGGTATTGATTGATTATAAGGGGGCGGATCCGATCACCGGGATAGTTATGCAGGCAATGCTGCTGCCCGGTTACATGGCCACGCAAATGGATATTATCGGCAGCCACAATGTCGCTTTGAAAGTGGTTGACATGCTAAAGCTTGACCAGGAGCCGGAGACCATTCAATCGTTCAACTTGGCCACGAAGGGACAAGGCAGTATCCGCGACTGGCTGGCGGATAATCTGCTGACCAGCCTTGAGGTTAAGCCTTCCAAGGAAAGTAATGTGATCACTATCGGCTACAAGGGAACGGACCCGCAATTAGTCGCAAAACTGGCCAACAGTTTTGTCCAAGCCTACATCCAGACCAGCCTGGAATTGAAGGTGGAACCCGCCCGCCAACAGGCCGCTTGGTTTGACGAACAGATCAAAGGCTTGCGCGTCAGAGTGGAGGAGGCGCAGAAGCAATTGTCGGACTATCAGCGGGAAACAGGTGTTCTGACTGTTGAAGGGCGCTTGGATGTCGAAAGCGCCCGCTTGGCAGAGTTGTCCAGTCAACTTGTGACTGCCCAAACGCAAACCTATGATAGCGTCACCCGGCAGCGCCAGATCAGCGGGGCGCACGCCAAAGGCAAATTGGGTGAATTGCCGGAAATCCTGAACAATAACCTCATCCAAAGCTTAAAGGGCGAACTGGCCAAGGCGGAACGCAAACTGGCGGAGGTTTCCGTGCGCGTTGATAAAAACCATCCTCAATATGTAAGTGCGATGTCGGAAGTGCAGAGCTTGAAGCAGAAAATAGCCGACGAAATTCAATCTGCGCGGGGTTCCATGGAAAATGCGGCAACCCAGGCACAGCAACGCGAGAACGAACTTAAAAAAGCACTGGCCGAACAAAAGGCGCATGTCATCGAGTTGAAACAGCAGCATGGCCGCAGCGACCTGCTCGCACAGGAAATGGCAAGCGCCCAGGCGGCGCTTGATTCCACCACTCAGCGCGCCAACCAAATCCGACTGGAGAGCCAGCGCAACCTGACCGATATTGCGGTGCTCAACCCGGCCATCACACCGCTTAAGCCTGCCAAGCCCAAGGTGGTGCTGAATATAGCGCTGTCTTTCCTGATGGGTACATTACTAGGCCTGGGCTTTGGTTTCCTGTCAGAAGTGATGGACAGGCGCATCCGTTCCGCCGAGGACATTACTGGAAGCTTGGGATTGCCTGTGTTGGCAGTCATCAGCGCCGCCAGCGTATCTAGGGCGGGGCGGCGGCGGGGGCCGAGTAAATGAAAGAGTTCAATCCTAATAAAAACATCGGCAGACTATTGCTGGATGCCGGCAAGCTGAAATTGTCGGACATGGAGTTGATCGAACATTGCCAGAAAGAGCAGGGACTGCGTTTTGGGGAGGCGGCGGTCAAGCTCGGGATGGTCGCTGAATCCGACATCCTCCAAATGCTCGCGCAACAGTTCCATTACCCTTACCTGCAGCCTGGCGAGGGTGGGTTCAGCGAGAAACTGGTGGCCGCTTACCAACCTTTTACTCCAGCGGTCGAAGCAATCCGCAGTTTGCGCAGCCAGCTTGCCCTGCACTGGTTCGACAGGCAGCATAGGCAATTGGCTCTGGTGGGGTTGGGTTCGGAGGACGCTTGCAGCTTGCTGACGGCAAACCTGGCCATCGTGTTTTCCCAACTGGGCCAGCGCACGGTGCTGGTGGATGCCAACTTGCGCGACCCCCGCCAGCATCAGTTATTCAATATCGATAAGCGGCAGGGATTGTCGGATTTGCTGGTCGGGTCCGTCGGCATGGAGGCAATCTGCAAAATCTCCTCGTTCGTCGATTTGTCCGTGCTGCCGGCGGGTACTTTGCCGCCCAATCCCCAAGAGCTTCTGGGGCGGCCGTCGTTTAGGGCGCTGATGCGCGAATTGGCTAATAGTTACGATATTACCTTGCTGGATACGCCTAACAGCCTGCTCTATGCCGACACACAAAACATCGCTGCGGAAACCGGCGAGGCCTTGCTGGTCATCCGCAAGCATGATACCCGCATCAAGGAGGCGCTGGCGTTGCAAGCCCAGATAACCTCCGCCAAGGCGCTGATTATAGGTGTTGTACTGAGTGAATCCTAGCTGTAATTTTCTATGAAACCAATGGGTCGTGCCATGAAAAAAACCATTAGGAATATCAAACGATTGTTTTTCTTGCTGGCAACTTTTGCCGGAACCTCTTGTGCGTTGCAGGCAACCAGCTCCCCGTCCGTTGTGCGTTTCGAGCAGGTGGCCAATGATGCAAGCAATCTTCAACTGGCCATTGTTGGAAACAGTTGGGGTGGCAACCAGCCGAGGATCGTACAGAGTGCCGATGGCCAAATCAGCCTCCTCTATCTGCGCCAAGATGCCACCGGCAACCCGCAATGGAGGCTGATGCAGCGGAATGACAGCAGCTCGGCTTGGGCTGAAATTGCCACAGGCCATACCAGCGACAACGCCCATCTTCTCAGGGATCCTGTGCACGACACTTTGCTGGTCGTAGCCTGGCCGAACGGATTGCCTGGCATCTGGCATGGCCCTGCGTTTAACCAACAAGCGATTCCGGGAAGCTGGCAACAGTTGAAAATTACCGAAAGGCATTACGATGGCGTGGGAATCGGTTCTGACGGTACGCTTTGCCTGAAGGCAAGCCACGAATACTTTCCGCCCGGCGTACCGCAAACTCTGATTACCGATACTGATTACATCTGCGGAAAAAACAACGGAAGCGCTTATGTTTGGGGTAATTACAACGCGGTATCGACAAATTATCGCCATGCTTACGATTATCTCTATCCTAGCGTCAAAACTCCGCAGGGTGTAGGGCTTTTGGCGATATCCCAGAGAGACCTCTATAAGGATGCTGCGGGGATATCCAAGATGGCCGGTTTTCCCTATGTCTTTAATGGCACCAAGATTTGGTGGTCGGACCCCAATGCCAATCCGGTTACAATTAACAGTGTCGTGAATGTGGCACCGCTGTCCTGCCCCTCTGGGGTGACCGCAGCGCCCGAGCGGAGGATGCATGAAAGCTACCTGGATAGCAAAGGACGCCTGTTTATCGGGTACTTGGAGATAGATACCAGCGTCAGTCCAGCCAAACAGCAACTGTTCCTGGCGGTTGCGGATTCCGCGACAGGGAACGATTTTTTCACGTCAAACATGGGGTTGCCGCCTTACGGCAGTATCCGCATTTACCAAGGTGCTAATGGGCGGCTATGGCTGTTGTGGAGTAACAAAGGAACCCGGTATACGCAGATGGTCCTTTACCCTCTGGTTGAAACCGGGACGGGCAACACCGCCAGTTTTTCGTTGGGGACAAAATACGATCTGTCCGGCGCATTCGCGCCTTATGCGATAGATGGCAATACTTTCATCGCTGTCCCGCGAGGCGGGTCGGCACCGGCCAATGTGATCGACGGGATCATGGGCGCATGCACCGTTTCGTATACAACGGGCATCGATTACAGCACTGCCAATTGCTATAATGCAGACAATTCAGGCAATGCAAAGGTGTTTTACTTTCGCATCCAATTGCCAAACTGACCCGTAGGAGTCGCCATTTGCATTTATGTACAGCGTTTTTTCTTAACAAAAGACATTATCATAAAGCCATCTAGCGTCGGCGCAACTGCTGGACCAAAGGGCGGTTTCTGATAGAGTCTAAAGAAAAATAATAAAGGACACTCAATCAAACCATCCTGTGTATGAACCACTTTGCAAAATGATATAACCCAACGAGTAACTCTTCGATATTAAAAACGCTGTATATGAATTCGGTTCTATTTCTAATAAACTCACTGACATTCGGTGGTGCGGAAAAACATGCCATCAGTCTATTAAACTCTATAGATACGCAACGATTCTCTTTGCACCTGATCTGTTTAAGTCAAGAGGATCGTTTGTTGCCGCAACTCAATACGCGCAGATTAAGTGGCTTTGTCCAGCTTGAACGGCAATCCCGATTTAGTTTTGGATCCATTTTTAAAATCGCCGATTATATAAAAAAGCATAATATTTCCATCATCGTATGCGTTAACGAGTATCCGACGATTTACGCCTATGCTGCCCGTTTAATATCAGGCTGTCATTCCCGCTTGGTTGAGGTGTTCCACACCACAGATTTGCTCAACCGCTATGAAAAGCTGAAGATGAGGCTCGTGTTTCGCCATCTATTTGCCTGTTTCAACGCTGTTGTCTTTGTGTCGGGCAACCAACAGGAATATTGGACAAAATCGAGAAACCTTAAAACCCGTTACGCGGTCACTATAAGGAACGGCATTGACCCTGCGTCGTTTGGGCCATCCCCCGATACGGGCCAGTCTGATGCGGTGCGTGAAAAATATGGGTTTGCGCGGCAAGACTATGTATTGGGGATATGCGCCTCCCTCCGGCCTGAAAAGCGCCATGTCGATATTTTGCACGCGTTGGCGAAAGTGGCGAAAGACGGCCTGCCAGTCAAATTGCTGATCATCGGGGAGGGCGTGGAACGGGCAAACATCGAAGGCCTTGCAAGACGCCTTGGCCTGGAAGACAGTGTACGCATAACAGGTTTTCAGCCGGACGTCAGGCCTTATCTCGATGTTTGCAATTGCATGGTTATGGCATCGACATCAGTTGAAACGTTTTCCATTGCGGTGTTGGAAGCCATGGCTATGGCAAAGCCCGTCATCAGCTCGCGCATTGGCGGTGCTGCCGAGCAAATCGAAGACGGCTTTACCGGTTTGCTGTTTGCGCCTGGCAATATCGAGCAACTGGCCAGGCAGATAAAAGCACTTGCGGATACAGACCTCCAGGCGGCCATGGGCGTAGCCGCAAGACGCAAACTCGAAGGTGAGTTTACCGAAAGTCAGATGGTCCGGCGTTATGAGGGGCTTTTTGAATTGTTGCTTGCATCCCAAAGGGTTGCCGACCCACGGCGGTGATGACCCCTGTAAAACGCCCGGGCAGTAGGCGCGGCAACCCTTTGGGCAGCAACATCAGATACTACTGGGTTCACGCAATATTCAGCGCCCCTAAGTGCCTGCCTGTGGTAAAATGGAATCACGTTTCGTGAGAGTACCTCTCAATCTTTGGTAAATGAAGTAACTGATGTTACGCAACCGTGTAGCTGTAGCCCGGATGTTGTGGAGTGCGGCGACTCGTCGCCGCCTTTTGCGTCCAGCGGCGACGAGTCGCCGCACTCCACAAGTTGCCATCTTCTAGCGATGACTACGTAACATCAGTGAAGTAATTATTCGATATTAAAAACGCCCTATATGTGTGGAATTACTGGATATTTCTCCCGGCAGGCGGATGCGTCCGATTTGCAGGCATCGTTGCCAAAGGCGGTTGCAACTCTGGAACACCGCGGACCCGATGACTCGGGCATGTGGATAGGCGAAAACGTGGGCTTGGGCCATACGCGCCTGTCCATTCTCGACTTGTCGCCGGGTGGCCACCAGCCCATGCTGACACCCGACGGGCGCTTTGCCATGGTGTTCAATGGGGAAGTCTATAATTTCCGGGCCTTGCGCCCGGAACTCGAAGCCGCAGGTTACAGCTTCCACAGCAGCAGTGATACCGAGGTGGTGTTGGCGGCGTTTGCGCATTGGGGAATCGATGCGGTGCAGCGCTTCATTGGCATGTTTGCCATCGCCTTGTGGGATACGCAGGAAAAAGTCATCACGCTGATCCGTGACCGTTTGGGGGTCAAGCCACTTTACTATGGCTGGGACGGGCAAACTTTATGGTTTGGTTCGGAGCTCAAGGCATTGCGCGCCTTTCCCCATTGGCAGCACGAGCTTGACCATGCTGCTATGGGGGATTTTTTCCGCTTTGGTTATATCAACGCCCCACGCAGCATCTACCGCGCAGTCCACAAGGTGTCGCCCGGGTGCAGTGTGCGCTTGGGAGTGACGGGGGAGCCAAAGGAAAGGCGCTACTGGTCTGTGCTGGATGTCTTGGGCCAGCCTCTGGAGGGGTCGGAAGATGACTTGGCTGACCAGTTGGAGGCCTTGCTGGCCGATGCCTTCGGTCTTCGCCTTGTCTCCGATGTGCCGGTGGGCGTATTCCTGTCCGGCGGCATCGATTCCTCGTTACTGGCCGCTCTGTTGCAAAAACAAGCGGCAACCCCCATCAACACTTTCACCATTGGATTTAATGCCGACTATGTGAACGAGGCAGGGTACGCCAAGCGGGTGGCGGACTATCTTGGCACCCGGCATACCGAATGCATTCTTGATGTCGGCGAGGCCATGCGCATCCTGCCAGGCTGGGCCAAATTGTACGACGAACCGTTCGCTGACCAGTCTGGCATTCCCACTTACTTAGTGTCGAAGATAGCCGCCGACCAGGTCAAGGTCGTGCTATCAGCCGACGGCGGTGACGAACTTTTCAGCGGCTACAATATTTACACCAGTGTGATAAGGCATTGGGGGAAACGCGGCCGTATCCCTAGGCTGCTTCGCGATGCCATCTGCCTGGGGCTGTCGGCCACGCCGATGGAAAGCCTGGGCAACTTATTGGATGTGACACCCATGCCTATGGCATTGCGTCGGCAACTCAAGCTTAACACCGTTTGGAAGGCCCGGAGCATTGACAACTACCTTTCCGCAGATACGGCGGGCATGCTTTATGAACGCTCCTTGTCGCATTGGAACCCTGGCGAATTGAATGGGCTGCTGGGTGGGTATGAGCCTTTTAGGGAGTCGGCGGATGCTTATCCCGGTGCGCTGGAGGAAACTTTGTGCCTGTGGGATTTGCATAATTACCTGCCGGGCGACATCCTTGCCAAGGTGGACCGGGCAACCATGGCGGCCAGTATAGAAGGCAGGGAACCTTTAATCGACCACCGCGTGGTTGAGTTTGCCTTCCGCCTGCCTTTGCATCTGCGCCGCGGACCGCTGGGTCCCAAGCATATCCTCAAAAAAGTGCTGTACCGCCACGTTCCGCGTGAGCTAGTGGACCGCCCCAAGCAAGGTTTCGGCATCCCCCTGCTGGAATGGCTGCGGGGGGATTTGGGATACCTTGTGGATGAATATTTAAACCTTGACCGCATCCGTGAGGCTAACATACTGGATGGCAATACCGTACATAGGACGGTGCGTGCGCTCCGACAAGGCGACGACAGGGCAGTAAACAAAGTGTGGACTTTGCTGGCGTTCCAAATGTGGCATGAACAATGGCAGTGATATACAGCGTTTTCAACATCAAAGAGTTACTTGTTGAGCTATATCATTTTGCAAAGCAATTCACACAATGGGTGGTTTGCTTGAGTTGTCCTTTATTATTTTTTTCTTGGTTAAGAAAAAACGCTGTATATGTAGGAGATAGCTGGTGATATCCAAAAAACCGCGTGTTTGTTTCGTGGCACTGGACACGTATCCCGTGTTGGCCTGTGACCGCCGCATCGACCAAGTGGGTGGTACCCAAGTGCAGCAGAGTCTGATTTCCAAAGGCTTGGCCGCAGAGGGGTATGAGGTTTCGATGGTTTCTATGGATTACGGCCAGGCGCAGACGCTGGAAATTGGTGGCGTGACCTTGCACCGCACCTATGCCCCGGACGCGGGAATACCGGGCTTGCGAGCCATCCATCCGCGGCTGAGCATGCTATGGCGGGCGATGGCGCGGGCCGATGCGGACATTTACTACCAGATGGGTTGCAGTAGGCTGACCGCTTGGGTGGCGGCTTTTTGCGCTTTACACAGGCGCCGTTTTGTTTTTGCAGCAGCTCACGATTTGGATTTTGACCCATCCGTGCCCCTAATACAATTTGCCCATGACAAGTGGCTTTTTCGCAACGCCCTGCCTCATGCCCATGCGGTCGTTGTGCAGAATGCCTTGCAATATGAAGCTGCCCGTTCTGTGTGGAAACTCAATCCCTTGTTGATCGACAGTTGCGGCGCTGAACCTGGAAACGCCAATCCCCGGCACGACGGCTATGTGCTTTGGGCGGCTACCATCAGGCGCTGGAAACGCCCGGAGCTGTTCCTCGAACTGGCGCGGAGGTTGCCCGACAAACGCTTTCGCATGGTTGGCGGTGCCGCGAGCGGCAAAGATGGACTGCATTATTTTGAGGAGATTCGCACTCAAGCCGCATTGCTGCCCAATTTGGAATTTATAGGCTTCGTTCCCTTTGCAGACATTGACGCACAGTTCGATGGGGCAAGCCTGTTCGTGAACACTTCCGAATCCGAGGGGTTCCCGAACACTTTCCTGCAAGCCTGGTCGCGTCGCATGCCGACGGTCAGTTTCTTCGATACGGGCGCACGCCACGAAGGCCGTGCCGTGGAAATTGTCGTGTCCGACGCGGTGCAAATGGCGGGCAAGGTGAAAAGCCTGCTGGACGATGAGCAGGCTTGGAGCGGAACTGGGCGCAACTGCCGTGCGTACTTTGAAGCACATCATTCGGTGGCGCAAACGGTGGGCAGTTATGCGAGCCTGTTTGCCGAACTGATGCTTGGAAAGAGCCAAGCCTGACATGCAAAATCGAAACCGTCTGGAAAAGCCGCATATTTGTTTCGTCGCCCCGCATATTTATCCTGTGCTCGCGGGTGACCGCAGCATCGTTTTCGCCGGCGGCGCGGAAGTGCAGCAGTCTTTTCTTGCGCGGGGCCTGCGCGACGCGGGCTATCGCGTGTCCGTGGCGACTAACGACTATGGACAGCCCGACGAAACCGAAATTGATGGAATCCGTGTGCACAAGATCGTCCGAACCGGCCCATCCATTCCGCTGCTCCGTTTCTTCCATCCCCGCCTGACCAGCGTCTGGCAGACCATGGGCAGGGTGGGGGCGGATATTTATTACCAGCGAACCGCGAGTGCTGTCACGTTTGTGGTCGGTGCCTACGCCCGTCTCCACGGCAAGCGGTTTATCTATGCCGCAGCGCACAATCAGGATTTCCATCACGGAACCGAATCCATCCTCAATGACTGGAGGGACAGAATACTGTTTTATTTTGGGCTGCGTTGCGCCGATGCGATTGTGGCGCAAAATAGCGCCCAATTGTCCTCTTGCCGGGAATGGCGGGGCCGCGAGGCCATAATCATCCCAAGCTGTTACCCAGCGCCCCCGGCGGAAACCAACGCGAGTCACAAACTCACCGTGCTATGGGTTGCGATGATGCGGCAATGGAAGCGTGCGGAGTTGTTTTTAGACCTTGCGGAAAGCCTGCCGCAGTTGCGCTTCCGCATGATCGGCGGACCTTCCGCGAGCAGTGCCGAGGACAGCTATTACACGGCGATCGCAAACCGTGCGCACACCCTGCCCAATGTGGAGTTCCTCGGCTTTGTTCCCCATGCCGACCTCGGCAGGCATTTCGACGATGCCCGCGTTTTTGTCAACACTTCGGAGTCGGAGGGTTTTCCGAACACATTTCTGCAATCCTGGGCGAGGGGGGTTCCTACGGTTTCGTTTTTCGATTGTGGCGCGCGTGCGGGAGACCGCCCAGTCGGTTTGGTTGTCGATGATGCGAAAGCCATGCAAGAGGCTGTGTCGTCCCTGTGTTCAAACGATGCCTTGTGGGTGGAAGAAAGTGCATGCGCAAGGCAGTATTTGATTGCAAGCCATTCATTGTCCGGTGTTATCGCCCGCTACGAGGCCCTAATCGATTCCTTATCAACTGCATCCACTGTGTGCGCATGATGCCCACAGAACCTAGGTCGAGTCAACAGTGGGCTTAAAACGGGCATTTTTCTTCGGTGGCACACAGTCGATGGTCCGGCTTGCGCTGAGTTTTGCCAGCGTGAAAATCACCGCCGTATACCTTGGCCCGGAAGGCATTGCCTTGACTGGACAAATTGCCAATCTTATCAACTTGCTGTCCGGTATGATGGCGACGCCGCTTAATACCGCCGTGACCCGATTCACCGCCGAATACAACGGGGACGAGGTCAAGGTTTCAAGGCTGTTGGGCAGCGCCGTCAAACTGACTTTGTTGCTCTGCCTGATCGTGACAGGATGCCTCATTTTGGCAGCGGAACCTTTGGCCAGAAGGTTTTTGCAGAATGCAGGCTATGCGTGGATCATCCTGCTACTGGCCGGTTCTATCATCCCGATAGTGTTCAGTCCGTTAATATCGGGTTTGTTGACCGGACAGAAGCGTATGGGGCTGGTGTCCACAGCGATGACTGTCAACAATCTCTTGGGCTTTGCCGTGTTTGTCTCGCTGTCGGTCAGCGCAGGCATACCCGGAGGGCTGGAGGGATTGGTCATCTCCTACGGTTTGGGTTTTTTCTTCATGCTGCTTTGCGCCCTGCGGGTGCGGGCTTTCACTTGGCGGCAATTGTGGGGTACGGCATCAGGCAGCGAAGCCAGAAAAATACTGGGTTTTTTCCCGCTATTGATTGCCCATGCGGTCTGCGGCCCGTTGGCATTGATCCTAATCCGCGATCAGATAGCCCAGCGGGTCGGTTTGGGCGAGGCCGGAAATTGGCAGGCGGTTTGGCGCCTGTCTGAAGTTTATCTGACTGTCTTCGCCAGTTCGCTATCCCTTTACTTCATGCCTAGGCTGGCGGAGATAACGCATCCCTTCGAGTTGCGGCGCGAAATCCTGCGGACCGTAGGCGCAGTCTGCGGGTTGCTGTCCCTTGCCGCCCTGGCTTTGTTTTTCTGCCGGGATTTGGTCATCCACCTCTTGTTCACCGCCAAATTCATTTCCATGCGGGACTTATTCCCCGCACAACTGGTCGGCGATGTCTTTAAGATGGCTTCTTGGTCATGCGGATTCGTGCTAGTGGCCAAGGATTACAAAAAATGGTACATGACGCTGGAGGTCTTGATACCTGCTCTTTTCGTAGGATTATCCATCTATTTCCTGCAAGTTTGGGGAACGAAAGGGGTAACCTATGCCTATGTCACTACCTATGCCTGTAATCTGATATTGTTGATCATAGCCTTGCGCAAGATTATTTTTGCGAGAGGTAGGTGATACAGCGTTTTTTCTTAACAAAGAAAAATAATAAAGGACACTCAAACAAACTATCCTGCGTGTGAATTGCTTCGCAAAATAATATAATTTAACAAGTAACTTTTCGATATTAAAAACGCTGTAGCTTATGTATTTTGCGTACTTTGCGATGTTTTGTGTGGCTGTGGCCTATGGCATATTGGTCGCTTTAACCGATTGGCTCAGCTTGATATTTTTTGCGCCTATTTTGCCAATCATAGGGATATTTCTGGATTACCGAATAGGCGTTGTTTTATTGATGATTCTGATGCCATTGTCGATGTTCCTTCCGCAATTCCATGGCTTTAATATAATCACTTATTTGTCATTCACCACCTCTTTTTCATTGTGCGCCAAGGCCTATACTAAGAAATATGATATCAATCTGTTGCCACCTTGGGTATGGTGGGCGTATCTGTTGCCTGTGACTTGGGCTGCATTCATCGGATTGGGGCATTTGCGTGAAGTGCCTGTCTACATGCTTCTACTAAGCAATGCGACGGAGATGACGGCTTACAATTATCTAAACAACTACATATTCAAACCCTTTCTTAAAGTGCTTTTAGCGTGGTTGCTGGCGTGTGCAGTGGTCCATAGCAAAAGGCCGGAGCGGTTTCTCCCCGTGTTTGTTATTTCCGCCACCCTGCCGTCCCTAGCCATTGTAATCTTTGTTCTCAAAAGCGGTGCATCAATGTCAGCGATCGCCAGGCGTGGATTTTTGAGCGAAATGGGGGGTATGCACGCCAACGAATTCGGCATGATGCTGGTCATGGTATTCGGTCCCCTGCTATTCTTGATTCCAGCCTTGCGCAGTCTATGGGCAAAATTTGCCACGCTGATAGCCCTGAGTTGCGTCTTAGGGGGGGTAATGATTACCTTTTCCCGTGGTGCTTATGTGGCCGTGCTGATCATTCTAGTGGCGTTCTTTCTGACACGTGAAAATAAGGCGCTTAGCTTGGCGATGGCGGCAGGCGCCCTGCTCCTAGGCGCGTTGGCGATTCCTGGTGAAGTGATCGAGCGGGCCACCCTAGGATTGGAGAGCAGTCGCCATTCCTCCAATAAAGAGGACAAGTTGACAGCCGGTCGGGTTGAGGGGTGGTACATATTATTTCCAGAGGTGTTGAAGAACCCTGTCATCGGTAACGGACTGGAATCAACATTCTGGTCGAATGGGGTAAAATATGGCTGGTACTTCGCTGATCACCCGCATAGCGTATATTTGCGGATTCTGATGGATACCGGTATCGTCGGTTTTGTGCTAGTCTTATATTTTTATTGGCGGTTGTTTCAATTTTTATATCATGCTCCAGGTGCTCCCCCGCTGTTTCGCGCATTCTTCCACGGAATGGCGGCCTCCTTAAGCGGATTTCTGGTTGATGGTTTTACCAACGGATCCTTTGCGCCACGACCGGAGCATACCTATTTGTGGATGATATTCGGAATTAGCCTAGGGTTGGCGAGATTGGCCAAAGCTGAGAATATGGCGCATGACGGCAAATCCCAGCTCGAGTTGCCACGTCGGGGGACTGCTTTGGACATCACCGGTAACAATGAAGGCGCGTTGAACAGAAGTCTGGCTTCATGATACAGCGTGTTTAATATCGAAGAGTTGCTTGTTAAATTATATTGTTGGCAAAGCAAATCACACACAGGATGGTTTGATTGGATGTCCTTTAATATTTTTCTTTGTTAAGAAAAAATGCTGTAAACTATTAGACATATAGGTTCCTATAATGAAACAAATTGTACAGGCATTACGGACCGGCATCATTGACGTGGCAGACGTGCCCGTGCCCACTTTACACGATAATTTTGTGCTGGTGAGGAACCACTGTTCGGCTATTAGTGCCGGCACAGAAAAAACCAAAATCGATATGGGCAAGAAAAATCTTGTTCAAAAAGCGCTGGCTAGGCCCGATTTGGTCAAGCAGGTGGTCAACAAAATGAAAACAGAAGGCCTCGCCAAAACTTTTCAGACCGTGAACACCCGCCTAAACTCACCTAGCCCGATGGGGTATTCTTCATCCGGCGAGGTTTTGGCTGTCGGTGGCTTGGTGAAAGGCGTGTTGCCGGGGGACCGTGTTGCCTGCGCAGGGGTCGGCTATGCCAACCATGCCGATTTTGTGGCGGTGCCCAAAAACTTGGTGGTCAAGGTTCCGGCCAATGTGACTGACGAAGAGGCCGCCTTTACGACCATAGGCGCTATCGCCTTGCAGGGTGTCCGCCTGTCACAGCCGTTGATGGGTGAAACTTTTTTGGTTCTGGGTTTGGGGCTGCTAGGACAGATCACCGTGCAGTTGCTACAAGCCAACGGCTGCAGAGTGATAGGCACCGACCTCGACCCGGCTTTGGTGGATTTGGCGGAACGCTATGGAGCGCTAGGCATCAAACCTGGCACAGATCCGGTCAATGCCTGCCTTGCGGCGACAGGCGGGCATGGTGTTGACGGTGTGTTGGTTTGTGCGGGAACCGCATCGAACCAGCCCATTGAATTATGCGGTCAGGCGACCCGCAAGAAGGGACGGGTGGTTGTGGTGGGTGCCGTACGCATGGACATTCCACGAGAGGATTATTTCAAGAAAGAAATTGCAGTCACCATCTCCTGTTCCTACGGTCCCGGACGGTATGACCCTTTCTATGAAGAAGCGGGTAACGATTATCCGCTGGCTTATGTCCGTTTCAGCGAGCAGCGCAACATGGAAACCATACTGGCGTTGATTTCCCAGAGAAAATTAGACATTAACGGACTGATTACGCATCGTTTCCCTCTGGAACGGGCAGCGGATGCATACCATCTCCTCGAAGGGAAAAAGAAAGAGCCTTATATCGGTATCGTCCTGCAATATCCAAGCAAAACGACAGGAAATGCCAGCGATTTAACAAGACTGACGGTCGCGCCCCGCCCAATTAACAAATCCCGTTTAGGCGTATCGTTTTACGGTGCCGGTAATTACGCCACAGCCAGTTTGTTACCGATATTAAAGGCCGATGCGTCTGTTGAGTTAAGAGGGATAGTCACACAGAGCGGGCGTTCAGCCAAAGGTGTCGCAGAACAATTTGATTTTGCTTTCTGTGCCGGGGAGCTAGACGAAATCCTAGGCGAGGATACCGATTTGCTTATGGTTGCGACTCGCCATGACACCCATGCCTCCAGCGTGGCCAGGGCATTAGAGGCAGGCAAGCACGTTTTTGTGGAAAAGCCACTGGCCTTAAATGTGGAGGATCTCTACAAAGTCAGGGAAGCGTTGGAACAGGCAAGCGCCTGCCAACTCATGGTTGGGTTCAACCGTCGATTTGCCCCGTTGACAAAAATGCTCATCCAGCACTTTGCAGGCATTGTCGCACCGGTGGTCATTAACATACGCGTCAATGCCGGTAGCATTCCCGACGATCATTGGATACAGGACCCGCTCATAGGCGGTGGACGCATGATAGGCGAAGGCTGTCATTTTATTGATTTGGCTGCGACTTTGGCCCAATCGATGCCAGTCAGTGTTTATGCCATGGGCGTGGGCAAAGCAAACAAATCGCCCGTGCTGAATGATAACCTAGTGGTCTCATTGCGATTCGCCAACGGGAGTATTGCGACAATCACCTATGCCTCAGATGGTTCCAAGGCGATGCCTAAGGAATACATTGAGGTATTTGGCGGTGGGCGTTCGGCGGTTATTAATGATTTCAAGGAAGCCATTTTATATACGCATGAACATGGAACCTCACGCCAAGCGCTATCGTCGCAGGATAAAGGCCAGAAATCGATGTTGGCAGCCTGGATCGCGGCAATACAAACCGGCAAGCCTTGCGTTAGTTCAGAAGAGTTATTGGCGAGCAGTTTGGCAACCATCCTTGCCATCGAATCCTTGATGATCGACAGGCCTATGGCTGTCGATTTAAACCTGCTTTTGCAAAGCGACAATCATTAAAGGAGTTCGGCCTCATGCAATTGGAGCAGTATATTGCCATCAGCCAGGGCCTGCGCGAGAACATGGCGAAAGCGGATTACGCCAGCTTCGACCCTTTCGACGGCTTGAACAGCCGTCTGTTTAAAAAAACACCGCTTTATAACAGCAGTTTTTTTCGCCTGTGTTTAATCCAATTCAATAAACGCAGCCCGGTAAATCTGCGGACTTTGCTGTTGGTGCCAAAAATGCGCAATCCCAAGGGGATTGCTTTAGTGATATTGGGGCTATTGGAGGATTACCGGCGCACCCAGTCCGTTGCATTCCTTGAAGAGGCGCAACGTTTGGCCGATTGGTTGCTGGCCCATCCTTGCTCCCGTGTGGAGTGGGGGCATTTTTGCTGGGGCTACCATTTTGACTGGCAATCGCGGGCATTTTATGTGCCGACGACCACGCCCAACATCATTACCACTAGCTACATCGCCCGGGCGCTATTTGCTCTGGCGGATGCTCTGAACAGGGCTGATTACCGCAAAGCGGCGCTGGATGCCACACAATTTATCAGTGACCGCCTCTATACGGAAAAGGACGGACAGGTTTTTTTTGCCTACATTCCTGATGAAACGGTGTTTGTGTACAATGCGAGCCTGTGGGGTGCCGCTGTGGTCGCCCAAGCCGGGGCCTTATTGAATGACCAAGCCTTGCTCGCGCAAGCGCATACAGCCGTAGTACAAGCGGTTTTTGCGCAACGCCCCGATGGTTCCTGGTCGTATGGAACGCGCAGCCATCATCAATTCATCGATAGCTTTCACACTGGCTATAACTTGGAGGCATTGTGCTTGTATCAGCAGCACACAGGGCACACAGAATTTACCCCGGCCATAGGCAGGGGACTGAAGTTTTATCGCGAACAATTCTTTTTGCAGGATGGGACCCCAAAATATTATCAGAACAACACTTATCCCATTGATATGCACTCGGCCTCCCAAGCGATTTTAACCTTGCTACAGGTGGGAGGCACTGAAGCTGACAAGAAACTCGCTCAACAGGTGCTGGATTGGTCTATTGATAATATGTATATAAGGGATTCAGGTTTTTTTAAATACCAGAAAACACGCTGGTTTGATAACCGCATTTGCTATTTTCGTTGGACCCAAGCATGGGTGTATTATGCGATGTCGGTTTTTGAGAAGGCAATGCCAATAACTTCTGCGCTATGAAACGCCTTTATGATTTGGATAGAGCCAAAGGATTGGCAATTTTTCTGGTAGTCGCCGGTCATCTTGTGGCGAATTACGATGAGGGTCCGCGCGGTGTGGAGTGGTACCGGGTTTTCTATGAACATATTTATGTTTTTCATATGTCTTTTTTTATGTTTGTCTCTGGTGCCATTGCTGGATATAGTTGGCATCCGTTGCAAACATTTTCCGACTATGGTGGTTACGTTTTGAGACGTGGCAAACGTCTTCTGCCGGCCTATTTTATTTTTCCAATAATCGTTTTTATTGCAAAGAATGCCGCGCAATATTTTCACATGCATGTTGATAGCCCTGTGCATGACCTGTCGAGTTTTGTCTTGATTGTGCTGTACCCGACTGAGAGCTTTTCCAGCTTTCTGTGGTATATTATTGTATTGTTCTTTCTTTATGTGGCTTTACCCGTGCTGCTTAGCGTTTTCAGGTATCGGGGCAGCCTGTTGTTGCTTGTTGCCTGTGTCCTTCATTTTCTTCCGATGCCTAAGATGTTTGCCATCCATCTATTCATGGAATATCTGTTATTCTTTCTGCTCGGATTTTTTATGATGCATAATGGCAAACGCAAAAATCAGCGCTATGAGGCATTACTTGCTCATCTTGATCGCTGGTGGCTGTTCTGGGTTGCCGTATTTTTAACGGCACTTGCATTCACGAATCATTACTTTTATGATGAGGAATCAAAGAAGGTTTATAAATTCTTTTTTGGATTATTGTCAATCCCCGCGCTCCTCGGATTAGTGCATGGGCCATTGTTGGCATCTTCAAGAATTTTAATTATACTTGGGTTTTATACTTTTCCAATTTATCTTATGAATACCATGGCGATTGGCGCTGTAAAGTCCGCAATGCTTAGGATAGCACCTTGGGATGGAACTAATTTTCTATTTTACGCACCCGTTCTACTGGCTTCTGGAGTTATATTTCCCATTTTGTTGAAGAAGTATTTATTTTGCTATATTCCACCTCTCGACAAAATTACACATTAAACACTACTACAGCATTTCCAACATCAAAGAGTTACTTGGTAGTGGGTATGATAGCGCAGGTTATTCGGTTAAACTGAAGGGTTAACGGAATGTCTGTTTTAGGCATATTTTTAAGATGAAAATGCTGTAACAAAGAAAAATAATAAATGACACTCAATCACATCATCCTGTGTATGAATTGATTTGCAAAATAATCTAACTTAACAAGTAACTCTTCGATATTCAAAACGTTGTAAAAGAGGCTGCAGATTGAAAATTTGGTTCGATTTATCCAATTCCCCACATATTAATTTGTTTGCGACTCTGATTCATGATCTTCAGAAGCATCATGAGGTCGTTATTACCTGCAGGCCATTGGCAAATACCATTGATCTGTTGGATTTGCATGGATTTGAGTATAAGATTGTTGGCATTCATTATGGCAATAAAATATCTAGCAAACTGTTTGGGTATCCGATTAGAATCTGGCAGCTCTACAAATATCTCAAACCCTTAAAGATTGATGTGGCCGTCTCGCAAAGTTCTTTTCATTCACCCGTGGTTGCAAAAATGCTTGGCATCCGTTCTATTTATATGAATGACAACGAGCATGCCTTAGGCAACGTACCTTCATTTTTATGTGCGACCCATGTGCTTGTTCCCGAGTTTCTGTCACTATCAAAGGTTATCAGGCAAGGTGCATTGCCGGGTAAGATCATAAAATATCCAGGCATAAAAGAGGGAATCTATCTGGCCGATTTTATGAGTAAAATACGCTCAGTTTTACCCGGAGGAAGGCCCCAAGTATACATTCGACCTGAGCCTTGGACAGCCCAGTACTACAAGGGTGCGGTGAACTTTCTGGAACCCCTAATCGTGGACTTGTCGGAGCGGTGCGCTGTGGTTATTTTACCGCGTGGCAATGCCCAGGCCGAACGCTATAAGAGCTTACAGTCGGACCATGTCAAGGTATTGGAAGGCGCACTGAACCTTGGCGACATTGTCCCGAATTGCGATTTGTTCATTGGCGCGGGAGGCACAATGACTCGCGAGATGGCTGTAGTGGGTGTTCCCACCATTTCAATTTATCAAAGCGAGTTGCTGGACGTGGATAAGCATCTAATCGCCGAGCAGGCAATGATACATGAGCCTGCTCTGACGGTTGGCCGTGCCATGGAATATTTGGCCGGATGTGGTCGGCGCACTGCCAATCAGCAATTGCTGGACAAAGGCCGCAAGGCATATGCGGGAATAAAAAACTTGATAGTCACTGGCAATTGGATTACCGATCATGATTAAAGTCGCTGTAGTGGGTCTTGGCAAGATGGGACTGTCCCATCTGTCTATCATCAAAGCCCATCCTGATGTGAGCCTAGTGGCGGTATGCGATACCGCCAAGTATGTTTTGGATTTATTAGAGAAGTATACCGGCGTTGCTGTGTATAGCGATTACGACACGCTGCTGCAACAGGAGGCGCTGGATGCCGTTATTATCGCCACGCCTTCAAGTTCGCATGGTCCCATGGTCAGGGCCGCCTTGCAACGCAACATCAACGTTTTTTGCGAAAAGCCATTCTGTCTGGATGTGGATGAGGGAAAGGAACTTGCCCAACTCGCGCAATCCAAGGGTTTGGTGAACCAAGTCGGTTACCACTACCGCTTTGATGCCGCATTTCAGGAAACCAAGCGTTTATTGGACGCGGGTGCCATCGGCGAAGTCACCCATATACTGGCTGAGGCCTATGGCCCGGTAATCCTGCAACCGAAGGGGGCGACTTGGCGCACCCGGCGCAGCGAAGGCGGGGGGTGCTTGTATGACTATGCCGCGCATCCTCTCAACTTGATCAACTGGTATTTCGGTCGGCCGGAGTCGGTGGGTGGCACGGTGCTGAACCAGATTTTTTCCCAAGAAACCGATGACGAGGTTTACGGCACTTTATATTTCCCAGGGGGGAAAAGTGCGCAGATTTCGGTCAATTGGAGCGACGAATCTTATCGGCGCATGACTACCAAGCTCAATATTTGGGGGACGGGGGGAAGGATTTATGTTGACCGGCAAGAATGCCAAGTCTATATCCGCGACAATGTTGCAGTGCCCGCCGGGTATGAGCCGGGTTGGAATGTCCGCTATACCACTGAACTGACGCCTGAAGTCTGGTTTTATGTAAGAGGGGAGGAATACTCTTCGCAGTTGGATTATTTCATCCGTTGCATCAAGGAAGGCAGGAAGGAAAATGTCAATTCCTTCGCATCGGCGTTGGAAACCGATCAAGTCATGGCCATGATGATCACCGATAGTGAGCAGGGCCGGCATGTCGGGGAATACACGCCCGTGGTGCGTAGCGAACCCAGCATTATGCGATGGCTGCATCGCCTGTTTGGGAAGCGCATAATGGATTTTCACAAGAAGATTAAGAAATAAGGGCATAGTAAAATGATGGATAGGGTTCTTTTTGGCGACAATCAGTTTTTCGGCATCAATCACATGTCGGAAGAAAAGGCAAGGGCGCAGGCTATTCGTTTCAAGGATACCCAAGCGGTCATTGAAGTGCTCGACATCGCTTACGCCGAAGGCATCAGAACGTTCATGTGCACCACGCATGACCGCATCGCCGAAATCTGCGATCACGTCCGGGCCAACCCGCGCCATTATCAAGGTTTCCAGTTTTACCCCTGCATGCCCTATGCGCACAAGTATGCGAATGCGATGACCGATCATGGCATGTTGGGCGCAGTCAAGCGATTCCTGCCTGAACAAGGATTATTTGACGCGATGCTGCGGGGCGGCGCCTCCTTGGCCAAAAAGGAAGTCGACGGGATCGCCACTCTGTTGATTGATGCGGAGATGAAAATGTTTGCAGGCCTGTCCACGCCGGTAATATTTTTCCAGAATGTATTGACCGACTTTCTGCTGGGTTTGGGATTCAAGGCCGCGTTCCGGGTCTTTGCGGACCACGTCAAGGAACGTTATGGGGCGGAGCCGGGATTCATCACGATGAACATGCCGAAGTTGCTGGATGCGCTGGACGAGGTGGGAGTGGAGAACCCGATCATCTGTGCCAACATCAATAAAATCGGCTTCCGCATGTGCGGAGGCTTGGCGGCCTATGAGCAAGCCTTGAAGGAGCGCCGCTTCAGGCCCATAGCGATGTCAGTGCTGGCTTCCGGGGCGATCCCCCCACGCGAGGCCATTGAATACGTATGCAACTTGCCGAACATCGAGTCGATTGTGTTCGGCGCATCGGGCAGGGGTAACATTCGGCAGACGAAATTGCTAATCGATGAACTAACTGCGATACATTCAATGACGCATACCGCAAAAGCAAGCAAGTGATGTTAAAAACACTGTAAGGGCTATGGATAAATCGCTGACGTTCTTGGTGGAATGATTGAAACTCAATAACTTTGACTTGTTGCGGCTATTTGCCGCCTCTCAAGTGATGTTAACCCATAGCGCTGTGCATTTGTCCCTTGGCAATTCGCCATGGTTGTCATTTTTAAGGGCGTTTCCAGGTGTGCCTATCTTTTTTGTTATTAGCGGCTTTTTAATTTCAGCGTCCTATGAGCGAAGTGCCAACCTAAGAAATTTTGCCCGTAATCGCATACTGCGCATCTACCCCGGCCTTTGGTGCTGCGTCCTTGTGACAATTCCAGTTGCCATTCTGTTTGGTATGAATTTTACTAATAAACAAGCCATCCCTTGGGTGTTTAGTCAATTTATAGGTGTTATTTATACACCTAGCTTTTTAAAGGATTTTGGTCTTGGATCTTATAATGGTAGTCTTTGGACAATTCCTATTGAGCTACAATTTTACTTCCTTCTCCCGGCGCTGTATTGGTTAATTAATAAATCACATAACCAAATATCGTATTTCTTGTTGGCGTGGCTTATTTTCCTGTCTATTGCCTTTATTCTTTATTTTGTATTTCCTCCTTTGGGTGAAGCAGAAACCGAGACTAAGTTACGAAAGCTGGTTCGTTATTGTTTTCTCCCCCATTTTTACTTATTTTTGACTGGTGTGCTATTGCAGCGGCTGGAGGCATACAAGTCTAAATATGTGGTTGGCAAAGGATTTTACTGGCTGGTCGGATATATAGTTTTTTATTATTTTATCCCGTCACCAGTTACCACTCATATTGGCGAAAAGATACTTTTGGCTGTTACTGTCGTATCAATGGCCTATACAAAGCCAGATATATCGCATAAACTACTTATTGGAAATGATATATCTTACGGAGTGTACATTTATCATGGCTTGATGATTAATATATTTATTAGTATGGGGCTAACTGGTAGCATTGAATATCTGCTATTGCTATCCGTTTTTACCTATTTAGCTGGATACTTGTCTTGGGTTATAATAGAAAGGCCTTGTTTACGTAGAAAGAAGCAGACGATCAATCCTGAGTTGATGAATCAGTCTGTGTCAACTTCGCCGTAATACGCTCGCCTTACAGCGTTTTTAACAGCAAAGAGTTACTTTGTAGTGGGTATGATAGGGCAGGTTATTCGGTTAACCTGAAAAGTTTGCTTAATATCAGTCTTAGGTACATTTTTAAGATAAAAACGCTGTAAAATTGGTTAATATGAAAAAAATACTCATGCTTGGCACCGATCCATCCAGCAAAGGGGGGGTGGCATCGGTGGTTGATGTTTACCGGAGGTCGGGATTGTTTGACCGCTTACCTATCCGCTACGTTACGACCCATGTGGATGGTGATCTATTCGACCGCGTATGGGCGGCGATAAACGGTATGTTCACCGTTCTGGCTTTGCTTATATCTGGGCAGGTATCCATTATCCATGCGCACAGTTCATCAAACGGAAGTTTCATGCGCAAGTCATTGATATTAAGTATTTCTAGACCATTTAGGGTGAAGACTATATTCCATCTCCATGGCTCGGAGTTTCGCTTATATTATGATGATGCCGGGTGGTTGCTACGACACTGGATTAAATGGACGCTGGAAAGTTGCACCGCAGTGATTGCCCTTTCCGAAAGTTGGCGGGCTTATTTGCATACTATCGCACCAGCGGCAAATGTTTGCGTGATTGCTAACCCTGTCGATTTGCTGCCAGAGTCAACCATCCACCCCGATGAGCAAAGACTGCTATTTTTAGGGCATGTAGTCCGTCGCAAGGGCATATTTGATATTATCGAGGCCATGGGCTTGCTGAAGCTGGAATTTCCAGCACTGAAGCTAGCTTTAGGTGGCGATTGCGAGATTACCCTTCTCCTTGAATCCGCCCGCCAGCATGGCGTTGATGGTATGATAGACGTGCTGGGCTGGATCGGGGAAGATGCAAAACGGGCAGAGTTTGCCCGCTCTGCGGTTTTTGTGATGCCCTCTTATAATGAGGGCTTGCCGATTGCAATGCTTGAAGCCATGGCGGCAGGCAAGGCAATTGTTGTCACACCGGTGGGGGGTATCCCCGAAGCGGTTGAGCACGAAGTCCACGGATTGCTTGTTCCACCAGGGGATGTTGCCGCATTGGCCCAGGCTATAAGTCAGCTTCTTCATGACAGCGGCCTGCGCAAACGGTTGGGGCAGGCCGCGCGCGAACGGATCAAGGAGCGGTACGCAACCGAGGTTGTGCTAGAATGCCTGTATGAGTTGTACACAAGCCTAGAGGCAGGCAAGCGTTACAGCATTCTCAACATCAAATAGTTACTTGATAGCTGGAATGATATCCTCCCTACGCTTGCGCCTGCTCATGGCTTATCTATTCGCCTTGGGTTTTCTAAGCTTGAACCCATGGCTCCGCCCCGATTCCCATCGCGTGTTCGATCACGATACTTTCGACCTGCTGATCACTTGGGATTTAGTCGACCACGCCATTGCCTATGGTCTGTTGGCCGTTTTGCTGTTGTCGGTTAAACCGGATTGGAAAAACCTCTCCTGGATAATTCCGCTAGCGGTTTTGGCATCAAGTACTGTTGGGCTTTCACTTGAGCTTGGACAGCTTTGGCTAACTTCAACGAGACAGTTTTCCTGGCATGACGCTTATGCCAATGCTTTCGGCTCATGTTTGGGCGCGTTGATGTTTTGGGGTACACGGTCGTTGGCGCATAAAATCAGAATCGTGTATTCTTAAGTAATAGAAATACGCTCCATAACAACTTGAACCGAATCAACAAACCATATGACTGCAAAGACGGGATTTAATTTATTCATCGACGAGCACGGCAATGGCACACGGATCACAGGCAACGCATCCGGGCCGCAAAAGCGCTATTGGTTCGCGGTACCCTTGCTGCTCATGCTGGCTTCCGCCACTTTCCTAGGCTACGGTAACACTATGGCCGAGCCAGATTTGACAAGAATGATGACTGCATTGGTTTATGGCAAGGCAACTGGTTTGGGTGTCAGTGCGGGCTACCATTATGGGATTTCGTTCAGCTTCGGTTATTACCATCTGCTGTATGCGCTAGCCCCGTCAGGCTCGTTGTTGGACCCTGATCAGTCCGCTAGACTGCTGAACGATGTTGGCCTCGCATTTGCGTGCCTACTGGTGTTCAGTGGTTGCCTGCTATTCGAAAAGTTGCTCGGCAGTATTGCTGCCGCAGCGGCCTCGATCGGCTTTTTTGGTTGTCCGATGATGTTGCCATTCACCATCTCCGGGCATCCGCAGGTTGCAGCGTATGCGCTTCTGTTTTTCGCCGCATGGCTGCTACTCGTCGCTCAGGATCGTCCGCGACGCATGCACTCTTTGATGCTGGCTCTGCTGGCAATGCTGGTGATAGAAGCCGGTTTGAGCTTCCGTGCTGAGATAGCCTTGGCATTCCCATTCATTGCGGTTGCCAGCTATTTCAACGCAGGGACGGTTTTTCGACGCCAAGTCATTTGGTTCTTTTCGGTTTGTGCAATGTTGGCGGCAGCCTACCTCATTTTTCTCGTACTGCAGCGACCCTATGTGGAGACATCTGGAGGAGCCAGCGGTACATTGCACAGCTATATCAACATAGCCCACTCGATTGGCCGAATAGGGCGCGGTGCCGTCATACTTGCATTAAGCATGGGGCTGTTTACACTGCTTGCATTGCTCGCTCTCGTTATTTCGCGACGATTTTCCCGCCCCGTAGTACCTTCCCTGCTGCTGATTGCGGCGACGCTGGCATTGCCAACGCTTATATTCTGGTTGCCGGTCGCCCAGCCTGCCCGCCACTTTATGCTTGCGATATTTGCTTTTAATCTGCTGCTGGCGAGCTTGGTCAGAACCTATTTGGTATCCATTCCCCGGGCTATATTGCTAGGCACCGCATGCATCCTTGCGAATCAACTTTGCGCCGAACTGGTTTACCCTCTGGTGGTGGAATCTTATCAGTGGTCTTATAAAATGCCGGTGAGCCGTCGGGCGACTCAGCAGCTCCCACTGGGCTTCTTTCCGCTGGACCAGAAGGCAAACCAAGCCGCCGAGGCGATCAAGCGCGAGGAGGCAATTGAGTTTGCGGCGGGCAATCCCCAGCAACTCATTTTCTTGGCTGATACTGATAGCCAGAATTATTTAATTGCGCATCTTATTGTTAAAGACCCTAGCCTCCGGCTGCAAGAAACTTCTTTAGGCGGTTTTGATGCTGTGCATTTGGGAAATCAGTCCAGAAGCATTTATTTTGTGAGTAAGTATAAGTACTGGCCAAAAGATGTCTTGGCTGAAATACTGAATAATCCAAACCTTGGAACGTGGAAAATAAAGGAACAGTCATTGACTAAAAGTCGCTTTGATAAAACAGCGCTGCCGAGAGACCGTGAATTTGGCTTCACAACGATTGAATAAGTTTAAAACCAATGAATATTGACAATAGAACGATAGAGCAGATAAGAGAACATTACGAAATAGAAAAGGGATTGGCAGACAAGTTGCGCAATGCCTCAAAAAAAGAAAGGTATAGTTTGTACTCTTCACTCTATGATGAACTGTATAAGCGAGTTCCGCATCATCAGCAACTAACTCGGAAAGCCTCTGTACAATTAACAGAACAGATGGTTTCAAAATCAATGAAGTTCATTAATCATTTCTTAGGAAATGATATTACATTCCTCGAGCTTGGGCCTGGTGACTGTTCACTGTCTTTAGCAGTGGCGAAGCTTGTGAAAGAAGTCTATGCGGTTGATATTTCTGAAAATATAACTAATAATCTGATGCAACCACCGAACTTTCATCTCATTCTTTCTGATGGTTGTAGTGTCCCGTTACCACCAAATAGTGTAAATGTGGCGTACAGTAATCAATTAATGGAGCACTTACACCCTGACGATGCATTCGAACAAGTACAAAATATTTATCGTGCGCTCATTCCTGGAGGGGTCTATATTTGCATTACCCCGAATAAATTGAGTGGCCCACACGATATATCAAAACATTTTGACGAAGTGGCGACTTGTTTTCACCTGAAAGAATATACCGCCACAGAATTGAACAGTTTATTTAAAAAGATTGGATTTTCACGGGTTACATTTTATGTGGGAGGTAAAGGCACATATATTAAAGTTCCAGCTTTTGCAATTTTCTTTTTCGAGAGATTTTTGGATAAATTACCCACTAGGTTAAGAAGGTCAATCATGAAAATTTCTCCATTTAGCGCTTTGTTGGGCGTTCGAATGATTGGAATTAAATAAGGTTAATTCAAGCAGTATTTATCACTTATAGCATTCTCAACATCAAAGAGTTACTTGATGTCTGGAATGAAAGGGCAAGATATTCAGTTAGCTTTAAACGCTAGCTGAATATCCATTATTAGGTATATCTTAAAGATGAAAATGCTGCACATAAAGATATCCACATGCTTCACATACCACTTCAGAAATGTATGCAAACCAATCATTTAAACGCGTATAATAATGTATTTATGGGCTTCCATCAACGCGGTAAGGCGCAACAGGCGTGTTCTGTCGTTTTGGCAACGTCTTGTGTTGACCGTCAAACGGCCTATGTGCCACTTTTTTCACCGCTAGGAGTCCCGATTCGCATTCATGTACAGCGCTTTTTCTTAACAAAGAAAAATAATAAAGGACACTCAATCAAACCATCCTGTGTGTGAACTGCTTTGCAAAATGGTATAAACCAACAAGTAACTCTTCGATATTAAAAACGCTGTAAGATCATTAATATTAATACCTAGGACATGATATGAGGACAATAATTATTATTCCAACTTATAATGAAAGTAAAAACATAACACATCTAATTAACGCTTTACAAAAACAGTTTAAAAAAATCAGGCATGATTTGCATGTGCTGATTGTTGACGATAACTCGCCGGACGGAACTGCCGGTGAAGTCAAGAAATTACAGTCGCGCTTCAATAACATCCATTTGCTGATGGGTCAAAAAGCGGGCCTGGGGGTTGCATATACTAGAGGCATGGCCTATGCCATGGAACATTTAGGGGCGGAAGTTGTTTTTGAAATGGATGCTGATTTTTCCCACAAACCGGAGGACGTTCCTAGGCTGATGGCGGAAATCGACAAAGGCGCAGATTTTGTCATAGGCAGCCGTTATGTGCCTGGCGGAAGCATACCGAAAGAATGGGGTACCCGCCGCAAGTTAATATCCAGATTTGGCAATATCGTGGCCCGCTACCTTGCTGGAATATACCATGTTCGCGATTGCACAGCGGGTTTCCGGGCGATACGCACATCCGTCCTGCGCAATATAGAGTTTGCGGATTTGGGTGTGAAGGGCTATGCTTTTCAAATCGCCCTCCTGCATCAAGTGGTGGTGCTTAAGGCTAAAATTGTCGAAATACCAGTCGATTTCATTGACCGTACCGAAGGGGAATCCAAACTTGGCATGAAGGATGTCATTGAATTTGTGCTCAATGCCTGGTGGATACGCTTCCACAGTTTAAAGACCTTTATCAAATTTCTCGTCGTGGGTGCATCGGGCGTAGTGGTCAACTTAGGGTTCTTCACGATATTTTTGACGGCAGATATTAATAAATATGTTGCCTCGCCCCTTGCGATAGAGATATCAATAATTTCAAACTTCTTGCTGAATAACTTTTGGACATTCAGTAGGCGCAAAACAAAGGACCGCACGAGAATCCGTGGGGTAAAGTTCAACATCGTCTCGTTTCTGGCGCTAGGAGTGAGTTACGGAACTTTCGTGGCTTTGTCGATTTATTTTCCCAACGTGGCACCCCAGTTGCACCAATTAATCGGTATTGTTCCTGCCACCTTGATTAACTATTTCATCAACGCCAACTGGACATTCAAAGAAGTAGGTAATGATTAGGTTTATTTTAAAGATGAAATGGGAGTAGCTGGTGCAGGATATACGCTTAAGTTGGCAGCAGACTTTTGCCGTTCAGCTCGCATAGCCGGTATCGACCAGCCAAGTGCGGCCCTCTGCGGAGTCTAGATTGTACACAGCGTCTGGCGTCAACACTTGGCCCATATTGCCATTGCTTCCCATGGCGATGATCACACGGTAAGACTTGCCGCTGTCTTCCAGATAGCCCTCCCAGATAAAGTCGCCATTTTCTAGTTCGAGGCGGTTGTCGTAAACCACCGAAAACTGACCGCAGGGCAGGGTCAGGCTGAGTTTCTCGCCGAATTGCATTCCCTTCATCCGCTCCGCCGGGAGCGACACCGGATTTACCGAACTTGGATTCAAGCCTTGGAATTTTTGCGGCAGGGCGGAGCTTGTCCCATATACCAACAAATCCTCGCCGACAGGGGCAGGGGCAGAGGCAAGCCCCTCGGCGTCTTGATGGCGACCATACACCGTCAATTGGATCGGCTGACCGCCTTTGCCCCAAATGGCCCTGTAATTGTAGTCCTCCAGCAAATGTTCGACAACGATCTGCCATGTGCTGCCCTGAGCCGAACGCGAAATCACATCACCGGCCAGATTTTGTGGCAACTTGACCTCAGCACCGCTGCGGATGTGGATTTCCCGCATCACATCGCACAAGGGCTTGTTCCGCAGATCAATGGCAAGCGTCTCCTGTGCCGCGGATGCCGCGGAGTTTGGCGCGGGGTTTCCGCCCGGTCGGTTTTGCGTTTCGCCGCCGTAGGCCGAGCCAAAGCCTAAGGCCAACAGCATCGCGATGGCTGGCATAATATTGGGGGTAAACTTATTCACAAGACACCTCTTTAATCGAAACAACGTTTAAAGAGGTCTAACAAGGCGGGGTGTGACACTATGTGATATGCCCGGCAACCAAGCTACCCTATCCGAATAACCCGGACTTAGGTTTAGGCTTTGCGTCCCACCCTTTCGGATGGTTTGCCCTTATCAGACCCAGTAAAGAACTCTATGGCGACTCATTGAATGAAGCCGCCATCGTTTATAAATCACAAATTGTGCCATATATATGTGTGTTGGAGTGGACTCCGCCGCTATGTGGACGACTGCCCAGTAGCCTAATGGGAATCTTGGAAACTTCGCACCTCGACAAGTTACGCACAAGCTATGCCCATGTAATCAAAAACCTACGTTTATGGCAGCGTGTAGGCTAGGCTGTGCTCTAAAACAGGCCGCAATGCCGAAGTCGGTGATGGCTTTCTCGCCATCAATCTGGCAGCGACACGGTGGTGCTGCAGCATATATTCTATAAATCATATATATAAATATATTGTTCCTGTCTGTGCGAAAGCATATGTCGTTTTTTTCCGACACCGATTGCCTCGCGTTTAAACCTGCTGCAAAACGGCATTCCCAGATACAGCGTTTTCAACATCAAATGCGATACAATACGCGTTTAGCGGGCCTTGGGACAGCTTTGCATTGTTATCGCGACGCAGCCTGGCGGCCATTTCACAAGACACGGCACACTAAGGGTAGATAGTAGCTTGAAATCGTATATCAAAGAAGAAATTGCCAAGAGTGCAGGATTGCTTTCCAGATTGTCGCAGGACGATTTATTGATGGCCGAGCTTGAGAAGGCCGCTCATTGTTGTGTGAACGCCATCCGTTCGGGGGGGAAGGTTTTGTTCGCGGGCAATGGAGGAAGCGCGGCGGACGCGCAGCATTTGGCGGGGGAGATCGTTAGCCGGTTCGCCTTCGATAGGCCGGGCTTGCCGGCCTTTTCACTTGCCACCGACAGTTCGGTTATGACTGCCATCGGCAACGATTATGGGTTTGAGCATTTGTTTGGGCGGCAGATCCAGGCAGTGGGCGTTAAAGGGGATGTATTCGTAGGACTGTCCACTTCCGGGCAGTCGCCCAACATACTGGTGGCCCTGGCCGAGGCGCGCGGCAAAGGACTGGTCACTGTCGGTTTTACCGGGGAGTCTGGCGGCAAGATGCTGGATTGTTGTGACCTCTGTATCAGGGTACCGTCGCGGGAAACGCCCAAAATACAGGAGGGGCACATTGTTCTGGGTCACATTTTGTGCGGCATCATTGAGCGGACCATTTTTCCCCTGACGGCCCCGGCTATCCATTCCCAAGCGGGATGACATTGCCGGCAAGATTAAGTAGGTGACCATATATTTTAACTTTTCGGCTGGTAGGTGGTTAAGCCGTTCGGGGTGAGCCCTGAGCTTGTCGAAGGGTCGAAGGATGAACGGCTTAACCGTCCATCCTTCGACAGGCTCGGGACGAACGGTTAAGCCTTATTTTTTATATTTCTCTAAAGTATTCCATCCATGATGAAAACTGTTATCCAACCCATTATTTTGTCAGGTGGCTCCGGCACACGGTTATGGCCTTTCTCGCGGGAAGCCTATCCAAAGCAGTTTATGTCCTTCACCGGGGATAAAACCTTATTGCAAGAGACTGTTTCCCGCGTTGAGGATATGCAGACTGATCCCACCCGTGTGGAATTGAAAAATCCGGTGGTTGTCTGTAACGAGTTGCATCGATTCCTTGTGGCCGAACAGCTTCGGCAATTGGGTTTCGACGAATGCGCCATCATCCTGGAGCCGATCGGTAGAAACACGGCCCCCGCTTTGACGCTGGCTGCGCTCCAGGCAACTGCCAACGGCGAGGATCCTGTGCTGGTGGTGATGCCATCGGATCACCATATCGAAGACGTGGCAAAATTTCGCAAACGCTTGATGTCAGCGACCTTGAAGGCGGTAGAAGGGGGGGTGGTGACTTTCGGCATCGTGCCGGCCAAGCCTGAGACCGGATACGGTTATATCCGCAAGGGAGAAGACTTGGGTGACGAATCCTTCCTGCTTGACGGGTTCGTGGAAAAACCCGACGCGGTCACTGCGATTGCATACCTGTCTTCGGGCCAGTACCTGTGGAACAGCGGCCTGTTCGTCCTGCGTGCCTCGGTTTGGTTGGAACAGATTAGCCTGTATCGGAGCGACATAGCCGGGGCTTGCCGGAATGCGTTTGCCCAGGCCAAGCGCGACGGGAACTTCATCAGGGTCAGAAAATCTGACTTTGCCGCTTGCCCCAGCGACTCCATTGATTATGCGGTCATGGAAAAGCTCGTCGACGGGCCTAAGTCCGTCACGTCCATCGTATACTCGCTGGATGTCGGCTGGTCTGACTTGGGGTCCTGGTCGGCCTTGGGCGAAGTCAGCCCCCGTGATGCGAACGGCAACGTGTCAGTGGGGGACGTTTTCGCCAAGGACACGCTCAATTCGCTGCTCTACTCGCAACACCGCTTTTTGGCCGCCGTGGGCGTGACCGACCTGATCGTCATCGAGACCACCGATGCGGTGTTGGTGGTCCACAAAGACAGGGCCCAGGATGTGAAGGCCATCACCGACCACCTCAGGCTTTCCTCCCGCAAGGAGCATATTTTCCATGCCAAGGTCCACAGGCCGTGGGGCGATTTCGAAAGCATCGACCAAGGCGAGCGTTACCAAGTCAAGCGGCTGACGGTGAAGCCTGGCGCGACCCTTTCCAGGCAACTCCATCACCACCGCGCCGAACATTGGACCGTGGTCCGCGGCACGGCCAAGGTGGTCCGGGGTGATGAGGCCTTCTTACTGGGCGAGAACGAATCCACCTTCATTCCCTTAGGGGTCCAGCACCGGCTTGAAAACCCTGGGGTCATCCCATTGGAAATCATCGAGGTCCAGTCGGGAAGCTATCTAGGCGAAGACGACATCATCCGCTTTGAAGACCAATACCAGCGCATCGAATCCTGAGCAAAATAGCTTGAAACGGTGCGCCGTTTTGGCCTGCCATCCGGCCACGCCCTGCGGCCCCGTCCGCCGCTTTGCCGTGGGGGTGCGCGAACGCACGGGCGGGCTTGCGCTGGAATACCGGGTTGAGGGCGACATCGACGCCCTTTCCATCGCGCAACCCGGCCTCCCGCAGCGGGCCGACGGGCTTTGGCAAAACACCTGCTTTGAGGCTTTTATCAAAGGGCAGGGGGATGAATATTGCGAGTTCAATTTCGCACCGTCGGCGGCCTGGGCAGCCTATCGCTTCACTGCCTACCGGCAGGGCATGGCGGTGCTGGAAAACATCGAGCCGGTTCAAATTGCCACCTACCGCGACGCGCACCGGTTCGACTTGGAGGCGTTGCTTAACCTAGACCCTTGGCCCATGCCGGATAAGGGTGGCTGCCTGCTTTTAGGGCTGTCGGCGGTCATTCAAGACAGGCACGGCGGTGTTTCGTATTGGGCCTACGCACATGCTAAAGGCAAGCCGGATTTCCACCACCCTGACAGTTTCGCTTTCGAGTTTGGCCTTGGGCCGGCATCTTTTTCCCAACTACAGCATTTTTAACATCAAAGAGTTACTTTTAGGTTATATCATTTTGTAAGGCACATACACACAAGATGGTTTGATTGGGCATCCTTTATTATTATCCTTTGTTAAGATAAAAATGCTGTACATAAATACAAACATGGACTTCTTGCGATGTATTAACACACAGGCCATCCAGATTAGGAAGATGTTTCAGAAAAACCCAAAACGCCGTCGTTCCGGCATGGATCGCCGGAGCCTAGGCTGCATGGACGGCGGGGCTTTTGGCATCCCTGCTATCTGGACTCAGGCGGTCCATGCCGGAATCGGAATAGCTGAAGAATCTACCTAATTTGATGTTGAAAACGCTGTATACCCCTATGAAATTTGGCATTGACAATTTGCTTGAAAACCCCGCGCTGCGCAAACCTCTGGCCGGCCGGCGCGTCGCCCTGCTTGCCCATCCGGCCTCGGTCACCTCGCGGCTCGTCCATACGCTGGACGCGCTGGCCGCGACCGCAGGCATCGAACTCACCGCCGCGTTCGGACCGCAGCACGGGCTGCGCGGCGACAAGCAGGACAACATGGTCGAGTCAACAGATTTTACCGATCCGGTCCACGGCATTCCGGTGTTCAGCCTGTATGGCGAAGTCCGCCGCCCCACGCCCGCCATGATGGACAGCTTCGACGTGCTGCTGGTGGATTTGCAGGATTTGGGATGCCGCATCTACACCTTCGTCACGACACTGCGCTATGTGCTGGAAGAAGCCGCGAAGCTTGGCAAATCCGTCTGGGTTCTTGACCGGCCCAATCCGGCGGGCCGTCCGGTCGAAGGCTTGCGCCTGCGTGAAGGCTGGGAGAGTTTCGTCGGCGCAGGGAGCCTGCCCATGCGGCATGGCCTTACCTTGGGCGAGCTGGCGCGATGGTTTGTGGCGACATTGCGTCTTGATGTCGACTGCCAGGTCGTCAGCATGGACGGGTGGGAACCCGCGCAAGCGCCTGGTTATGGCTGGCCCTTGGGACTGCGCTCCTGGGTCAACCCCAGCCCGAACGCGCCCAATCTGTGGATGGCGCGTTGCTACGCCGGCACCGTCATGCTCGAAGGGACCACCCTGTCGGAGGGCAGGGGCACCACGCGGCCTTTGGAATTGTTCGGCGCGCCCGATTTGGACGCGGACCGGCTAGTCGCCGAAATGCGCCGCCTGGCACCGCAATGGCTTAATGGCTGCCACTTGCGGACCTGCTGGTTCGAACCCACGTTCCACAAACACACAGGCCAACTCTGTTCCGGGGTGCAAATCCATGTGGACGACCCGGCTTATGACCACGCCGCCTTCCTGCCGTGGCGGCTGCAAGCCGTGGCCTTCAAGGCCATCCGCACACTCATGCCAGACTACCCGCTGTGGCGCGATTTCCCGTATGAATACGAACACGGCCGCCTCGCCATCGACCTCATCAACGGCAGCGAAATTTTGCGCAACTGGGTGGATGATGCCGAAGCCGCGCCGGGCGACTTGGATGCTGTTGCCATCCCGGACGAAGTGTCGTGGCGGGAGGAATGCAAAGAGGTGTTGTTGTATCATCCCTACAGCGTTTTTTAGATGAAACTCAGCCGGATAAACTGCCTCAGCATCGCTTTATGCTTTGCCTTGTTGGCCCCTAGTGCGTGGGCGGTGGACAAGGGCTTGGCGCGGCCGCTGAATGAACAGCGCGTGGCCTTGGTGATCGGCAACAAAGACTATGCCGACAAGCCGCTGAGAAACCCGCTGAACGATGCCCGTGACATGAAATCGGCGCTGGAAAGTTTGGGTTTCAGGGTGGTTTACCGGGAAAACGCCAACTTGGCGCAAATGGACGATGCCGTGCGCGAGTTTGCTAGATATTTGGACAAGGAGAGCGTGGCTCTGTTTTATTACTCTGGTCACGGCTTGCAAGTGGACGGCATCAATTATCTGGTGCCCATCGGTGCGTCCATCGCCAGCAAGGCGGAGGTGAAAAGCCGGGCTTATGATGCCAATATCGCGTTAGGCGATATCGAGGAGTCTGGGGCGCGGGTGGGCGTGGTGCTGTTGGATGCCTGCCGCGATTCGCCATTGCGCAGCTTCCGCTCTTCTGTCGGTGGCTTGGCGCAGATGGGCGTAGGCTCCGGCCCCATCATCGCCTTCGCCACCGCGCCGGGGCAGACCGCCGAAGACGGCAAGGGCCGCAACGGCACGTTCACCAAACAGGCTGTTTTTACCCAACCCCTCGAAAAGGTAAAATTAGCCTAATTCTCCCCCGGATCCTTTCGCACGACCTTGTTCCACAAGGCCGGATCACCGCAACTGGCGGCCAAAGCATCAATGTCCACTTTCGGCTCTGATGTG
>CAIZPP010000090.1 GCA_903934875.1 uncultured Methylococcaceae bacterium | reverse complement strand
GGAACCTAGGCTCCATGGACGGCGGGGCTTTGGGTATCCCTTCTATTAGAAATGGTATAAGACGCATGGGAATATCTTTATGTACAGTGTTTTCATTTTCAAAATATATCTAAAACTGATATTCAGTCAACCCTACAGGTTAGCCGAATAGCCTGCGCTAGCATAACTACTATCAAGTAACTCTTCGATGTTGAAAACACTGTCATACCGTCAAATACCCAAACTCTCCCAAACCCGGTCAACCTTCTGCTGCACATCCGCCGACATGGCTATCGGCACCCCCCATTCCCTAGAGGTTTCCCCCGGCCATTTGTTGGTGGCATCCATGCCCATTTTGGAGCCTAGGCCGGATACGGGGGATGCGAAGTCAAGGTAGTCGATGGGCGTGTTATCAATCAGCGTCACATCACGGGATGGGTCCATGCGGGTGGTGATGGCCCAGATGACATCTTTCCAGTTGCGCACGTCCACGTCTTCGTCGGTGACAATGACAAATTTGGTGTACATGAACTGCCGCAGAAACGACCATACGCCAAACATCACCCGCTTGGCATGGCCTGGATATTGTTTTTTCATGCTCACCACCGCCATGCGATAAGAGCAACCTTCCGGTGGCAGGTAAAAATCGACGATTTCAGGGAATTGCTTTTGCAGGATGGGCACAAACACTTCATTGAGCGCCACACCGAGGACAGCCGGCTCATCTGGTGGACGGCCCGTGTAAGTGCTATGGTAAATAGGCTTTTCCCTTTGGGTGATGCATTCGATGGTGAACACCGGAAATGCCTCCACCTCATTATAATAGCCGGTATGGTCGCCAAACGGACCTTCCGGTGCTGTTTCGCCGGGGTAAATAGAACCTTCCAGCACAATTTCAGCACTGGCAGGCACTTGCAAATCGCTTAATCGGCATTTCACCACCTCGGTCCTGGCACCACGCAACAATCCGGCAAAGGCATATTCCGACAGTGTGTCCGGCACGGGGGTGACCGCGCCAAGAATAGTCGCCGGGTCCGCCCCCAGCGTGACGGCAACGGGAAAGGGTTCGCCAGGATGGGTCTGTTGCCATTCCCGAAAATCCAGCGCACCGCCGCGGTGGGCCAACCAGCGCATGATGACTTTATTTCTACCGATTACTTGGAGTCGGTAGATACCTAGATTCTGCCTCAGCTTGTGCGGGCCTCGGGTGACGACTAAGGCCCAAGTGATGAGCGGCCCCGCATCGCCCGGCCAGCAGGTCTGCACCGGATAACGGCCAAGGTCAATGTCATCGCCAAGCAGAACAGTCTCCTGGCAAGGCGCATTTTTCAATTCCTTGGGGTTCATGTTCAACACTTGCCTGAAAATCGGCAGCTTGCTGAAAGCATCCCTCATGCCCTTAGGCGGGTCAGGCTCCTTCAGGAAGGCCAATAGCTTACCGACCTCGCGCAATGCAGCCACCGAATCCTCGCCCATGCCCAGCGCAACGCGGTGCGGTGTTCCGAACAAGTTGCCCAACAAAGGAACTGAGTACCCCTTGGGGTTTTCAAATAGCAGGGCCGGACCCTGGGTTTTGAGGGTCCGGTCACAAATCTCGGTTATTTCAAGATATGGGTCAGCCGGGTATCTGATGCGCTTCAACTCGCCTTGGGCTTCGAGTTGGGCAATAAAATCGCGTAGGTCGCGGTATTTCATCAAGGCATGGAAAAAAGTCTAATGGCCTTGCAATTTGGCCATTACATCGGCAGTGGCGGTGGCCCAGTCCTCCTCTTCAAAACCAGGTTGGAAGTTTCTTTTTTCAGCCAAATAATAAGCAGCCTCGGCTATCATGCGGTCGATTTCAGCCTGTCCAAGATTAGAAATCTGCTCCGCCGCGCCTGCCCCATCAGCCTCCACCGGCTTTTCATCGCCGGTCTTGGCCTTGCTTTTGCGTGCCGCGGGTTTTGCAGCTTTCGGAGCTACCGCAGTGGCGGGGCTTGCGCTTGCTTCCGCCTCATCCGTCCTGGCAACCAACGGCACTTCTTCAGTGGTGGAAGGCTCGGTTGCTTTCTTGGCTGGAGCCGATGCTGCTGCCTCAGGCTTGGTGGTAGCGGGCGCAGATTCAGTTTTTGTTGAAGCAGGGGGGAGGGGGGCGGTTTTAACCTCGTCGGCGACAGGTGCTGGAGAGGATTTCGCCGCTGCTGGGGATGGGGCGGATTCAGCGGCGGGCTTGGACGCAGGTGACGGCTTGCTAGCCGGTGCCTTAGCAACAGCAGGCTTGGTTTCTGTTGTCGATTTGACAGCCTTAGTCTCACCGACGGCAGTGGCCTTCAGTTCAGTAGCTGGCTTCGTCGACGGGGTACTTTTGGTGTTGGTCATGGGGATTCTCTCCGCAAAAAGATAAGATTAGCGTAATTCTAATTGATTGGGCAACCAATTACACGCCCAGAAGAAGGCATAAAATGCCCTGCTTGAACTTCGAGAGTTGATTAATAATAATAGTTATTAGGTTAACAACGAGGCAATTCAGTGTTGAATGTGAAATTTAAAGCTTTCCTGGGCGGATTATACAAAAAAATCACGAACTTTTGCTTCGATCATCGACCAACCGAACAAAAATGGCTTTTCTTCAATGGTGATGGTCAAAATGTCACCGCTCAACTCGTAACTACCCACGATTCCCTTGCCACTGAACTTGCCCAGCATAGGGTCGCCTTTCAGGGCGACGCCGTTTTTCGCTGCAGTTGCTTTGAATTTCTCAAAGACTTCCTGTGGGTCACGAGTTAGCTTAATGGAAAAATTTTTCATGGTGGTTTATGGATTGCTAAGAATAATGCGCTTATCATAAAACCTAGGCGAGCTTGATGGCAAATAAAACCTACAGAGAATTCTGATGAAATTCAAAAAAAACGTGTTAGCCAGTTCATATGGTATGTTAGCCTCATGCCTAGTCTGCGCTTCGGCGACAACTGCCGATGCCGCCGCCAATGACAAATTCCAAAATGCTCCGACCGCAGCCCGCCAAGTCTTTGGCAGGATATCAGCAGCGGTCCCCAGGATAGCCGATTCGAATGGGGAGATACCGGCGGGTGATTTGGTTGCCGACGCGCAATTGATGGCCACCCAACCCGCCAACCTAGGGTACGCCCAAATCGCTTTGGTGAATCCCTCTGCGTTGGGAAACGGACTAAGCGGCAAACTCTATCCCCACGACATCAGTTACAACGAATTACGGGCGCTACAGCCCCAAGGGGTGGCCCTGATTACGATGAGCCTGACCGCGCAGCAACTGAAGTACGTACTCGAACAGCAATTCGTCGGCTGTGGGACACAAACGCGACAAAGCATCCTGCAAGTATCGAACGGCTTCAGTTTCTCCTGGAAATCCGAAGGGGGAACTTGCTCTAAGATATGGGATGTCAAGTTGATGCACATTGATTTTTCGCGCAGACAGCCGGCCCCTTCTGGCACCACGGATGTCATCGTAAGCGGCGGAGTGGTGTTGAACCCCGAAAAAAACTATCGTGTAACAGTGAATGAGTCGCTAGCCAAAGGCGCAGACAACTTCAGCCTGCTAAAAGACGGGTTTAGCCCCACGGAAGGAGTTAATGACATTGATGCCTTGGCGGACTACTTGGAGAATTTTAACCCCCCCAAACCCTCCTATGACCCCAGCGGGGACAGCCTGAACAAGCCACGGATAATGCAACTGCCTACTCCCTAAAAGCGTAAGCAGGCGACCATAGATTGTTTAACTTTTTGGCTGATATCCATCCTGCGAAGGCTGGCGACTTCGAATGTCTTCCCCGTGCACTTGGAAGATGACATGTTCGGCCAAGTTGCGCGCATGATGGCCGATGCGCTCCAGCGCCTTGATGACGAGAATCACGCTAATGGCAAAACCGATATTGCGGTAATCTTCGAGAACATAAGTCAGCAAGCGTCGCAAATCGGCTTGGAATTCTTCCTCCATTTCACGATGGATTTCAATCACGCGCTTCGCCTTTGCCTCATCCCAGATGTCGAAGATCTCCACCGCGCCCCGCAACCCCGTTAACGCCATATTGCCTATGCGATTAATATCCCGCAGCATTTGGCTGTTCGGCTCGCTGCTCTCGGTGCCAAAAAGTTGGACCACCATCCCTGCAATCCTGACCGCTTCATCACCGATCCGCTCAAGATCACTGACACTCTTAGAAACGGCAATGACTAGGCGGAGATCGGCGCTGAGGGGCCAGCGTTTGGCGATGATTTTGGCAATCTCGTCATCGGTTTGGACCTCCAAGCGATCAATCTCGCTATCCATGGCGACAACCTGCTGCGCCAATACCGGATCGCGGTTCTTAAAAGCGGTCAGCGCCTCACTTACTTGGTGGACAACCAAGCCGCCAGCTTCTAAAACCAGAAAATGCAAATGATCCAGCTCGCCATCATACCGCTTTAGAGTATGCCCCTCGTTGATTCTGTCCATCTAAGCGCTTATCCGAAACGACCGCTAATGTAATCGTCCGTCAACCTGTGCAGGGGCTTGGTAAACACATCTGCGGTATCACCCACTTCGATCAGTTTGCCTAAATGGAAATAAGCGGTGCGCTGGGAAACCCGTGCCGCCTGCTGCATGGAATGAGTCACGATGACAATGGTGTATTGCTCGCGCAGTTCGTCAATCAATTGTTCGATTTTGCTGGTGGCTATGGGGTCAAGGGCGGAACAGGGTTCGTCCATCAAAATCACCTCGGGATTGACCGCAATGGTCCGGGCGATGCATAGGCGTTGTTGCTGCCCGCCCGACAATCCAGTGCCGGGGTGGCCTAAGTAATCTTTCACTTCGTCCCAAAGCCCGGCACGGCGCAAGGAGGATTCTACAATTTCAGCCATTTCCCCCTTGGACGAGGCCAAACCATGAATGCGCGGGCCATAGGCCACATTCTCAAAAATACTTTTGGGGAAAGGGTTCGGTTTTTGAAACACCATCCCAACTTTTGCCCGCAATGGCACGACATCAAGCTTGCCGTCATAGATATCCTCGTCGTCAAGCTTAATTTCACCCCTGACGCGGCAACCTGGGATGGTGTCGTTCATGCGATTTAGGCAGCGCAGGAAGGTGGACTTGCCACAACCGGAGGGGCCGATAAGCGAAATAACCTCGTTTCGCCCTATGTCCAAGTTAATTTTGGTGATTGCCTGCTTCTCTCCATAGCGGACATCAACAGAGCGACAGGTGATGCGCGGGGACAGGGCGCTCCATGCACCTACTGTTTTGTCGTCATCTATGGCGACTTTGTCCCGCGTTGAGGCGAAGCGCTTGCGAAACCTAGTTGACTCTCGAATAACTTTCCCTGTCTCCTCCTCGTTGGAATGGCTGATTTCCAATTCATAATCTGAATACAGGTTGGATGTCATAGGTGTAAGCTCAACGGTGAGAGTAAGGAACCTTACAATATTACATTTTCCGATTCCTCTTGTTATTTTAGAATTAGAATATGACAATTTGATGACAATTCAGCGACAACAAACACGGGCACCCATGTTCACACTCTACTACACAGCCGCTTGCCATTTATGCGCAGAGGCGCAGGCAGTGGTGATGGCTGGCTTTGCCGCCAGAGACATTGCGCCAAACGCTTTGAAAATGACCGACATTGCAGAGGACGAGGGCCTGCTGGAACGCTACGGGCTATTGATTCCGGTGCTTCGTGTTGAAGCTTCCGGCCTGGAACTGAACTGGCCGTTCGGCGTGGATGAAGTGCTGCGACTGTTGAGCGTATAGCAGTAAGGTATAGGGTGCTGCGATAGTAAAGCAACATTGAACCAAATTCAGATTTATCTATCCAGCCGGAAATCGTATAATTCCGCAGTTTAGCTCGCATCGACGCAAGCTTCACCTCCCAACCAACCAACATAAAGGCCACGATGACTCAGATTCTCCTCTACGACACCACTCTGCGCGATGGTACTCAACGGGAGGACATTTCCCTATCCTGCGACGACAAACTGGCGATTGCCCTCCGGCTGGACCAACTAGGCATCCATTACATTGAGGCCGGCTGGCCCGGATCGAACCCAAAGGATGCCGAGTTTTTCCAAAAAGTCCGCCAGATCGGGCTGAAACATGCAAAGGTGGTCGCCTTCGGCAGCACCCGGCGCAAGCATAGCCGCTGCGAAGCCGACAAAAACCTCCAAGCACTGGTTGCCGCCGCCACACCGGCGGTCGCTTTGGTCGGCAAGAGTTGGGATTTCCAAGTGGAAAAAATCCTCGACACCAGTTTGGCTGAGAATCTGGCCATGATCGCCGAAAGCATTGCCTTCATGAAACGGCATGGTGCCGAGACGATTTTCGATGCCGAGCACTTTTTCGACGGCTACAAGGCCAACCCGGAGTATGCGCTTGCGGCATTACGCGCCGCATCCGAGGCGGGTGCGGATTTCCTGGCGCTTTGCGACACGAATGGCGGCAGCTTACCGTGGGAAATTGAGGCTATCGTCAAAGAAGTCGCCACATGCCTGCCCACCCGGCTGGGGATACACGTCCACAACGACGGCGGTTGCGCAGTCGCCAATTCCTTGGCGGCGGTACGCGGGGGTTGTGTGCAAGTCCAAGGCACCATCAATGGCTACGGCGAACGCGTAGGCAACGCGGACCTCACCAGCATCATCCCCGGTTTGCAACTGAAAATGGGCTATGCCGTCGTCAGCGCAGAACAATTGCGGGGGCTGACTGCCCTGTCGCGCTATGTTGCGGAAATTGCCAATCTAAAGCATGACCGCCAGCAACCCTATACCGGAGAAAGCGCCTTCGCCCACAAAGGGGGCATCCATGCCGCCGCCGTATTGAAAGCCGCCGACAGCTACCAGCATATTGAACCCGAGTTGGTGGGCAATGCGATGCGCACCGTCATCTCCGAGTTGTCCGGCCGAGGCAACTTGATTACACTGAGCCAAACCCTTGGCTTGGATATCAACCAGGAAGAATCGGAACGCGTCCTGCATCTGTTGAAAAAACTGGAACACCAAGGCTACGCCTTCGACGCGGCTGAGGCTTCGGTCGACCTACTGCTGCATCGCACCAAGGCGGGTTATGAGCCTCCGTTCGAACTCATAGATTTCATGGTGTTGGCGGAAGAAAGACGGGGGCGCGGTTTATTGTCCGAGGCTACCGTCAAAGCGCGGATAGGCAAAGAAATCAAATTTACCGCCGCCGAGGGTTCCGGTCCGGTGGATGCCTTGGCGCAGGCGCTGCGCCAGGCGCTATGCCAGCACTATCCCCAATTGGAAAAAGTCCAGCTAACCGATTACAAGGTGCGCATCCTCAACACGGACAAGGGCACGGCGGCCGTCACTCGTGTGCTCATCGACTTCCACGACGGTGAGCGCTCATGGACCACCGTGGGGGCCAGCCCTAACATTATCGAAGCCAGTTGGCGCGCCTTGTCCGACAGCATGGAATACGCCCTGCTTGGACATCAAGTAACTATCCAATGTTGAAAACGCTGTAACATTATCAAACTAGGAAAATAACATGAAACAAACATTGACAGCCATCGCGCTTGCACTAATTACCGTTGGCTTGCCCTCACTCAGTCTAGCCAAGGACACGGGCCAAAAGGCCGCGCCGTCGGCTGAGGCTTCCGAGCACGAACAACTCGCCATGATGCGTGCCAGCATTCGCATCGACAAGCGTAATTTCATCAAAGACGCAATGGAACTGGACAAAGAAGAAGGAAAGACGTTTTGGTCGATCTACCATCAATATGAGGCCGAACTGATTAAACTGAACGACATGCGGCAGGATGTGATCGAGGATTACGCGAAACACTATGAAGACATTTCAGAAGCCAAGGCCGATGAGCTGGTGAAGAAAAGCTTTGAATTTCGTAAAAATAGAACCAGTTTGCTGGAAAAGTATTATGGCAAAGTAGCTAAAGCCCTGTCCAAAAAATTAGCTGCCCGTTTCATGCAGGTTGAAAATGTCTTGCAAGCTGCTGGCGATGTGACCATAGGCACGAGCATTCCGATTATGCCGAAGGTTAAGGAATAGAGCAATTCTCATTTTGGACCAGAAACAATAAATATAACCCCGTCATTTCGGCAAAGATGCCGAAATCCAGCGACCATGGATGGCAAACTGGTTGATTATGATGGGCTTAAATCCGTTGGCTTGTTACCGTCCTTGGCCTGGATTTCGGCATCCCTGCCGAAATGACGGGGCTTTGACCCAAACTGAGAATTGCTGTAAGGAATAATCTTGGCTTGACTTAGATCGCTTCAACAGTTAAAATTACACGTTAAACTAAGAATTTTCCTACGCGGGGCTTTCAAATCATGTATGCGGTTATTCAAACAGGCGGCAAGCAGTATCGTGTAACGGAAGGCGAGTACCTCAAGGTTGAGACCTTGCCAGTCGAGGCTGGCGAGCAAGTCGAGTTCGACAAGGTATTGCTGATCCAATCCGATGCGGGTATTAATGTCGGCAAGCCATTTGTCGAGGGCGGCAAGGTGACCGCCACGATCAAGTCACATGGGCGGCATAAAAAAGTCCACATCATCAAATTTAGACGGCGCAAGCACTATATGAAAAGACAGGGCCACCGTCAAAATTACACTGAAATCCTAATTACCGGCATCACGGGTTAACTGGGGGAGAAACTCATGGCTCATAAAAAAGCAGGCGGCAGTTCCAGAAACGGCCGCGATTCAGAATCCAAACGACTCGGTGTCAAGCGCTTTGGCGGCGAATTGGTTTCGGCGGGCAGTATCATCGTCCGCCAGCGTGGAACCCAATTCCATCCTGGCCCAAACGTCGGCATCGGCAGAGACCATACTTTGTTTGCCAAGGCTGACGGTACAGTGTTGTTTAAAGTCGGCGGGCCGCTGAATCGCAGAATAGTCAGCATCGTCCAGGCTTGAGGAGCGTTTCCCAATACTGCTGATTTACTGATGTTACGCATGGAGTGGCAAAGCTCGCTTTGCCTGTCAAGGCAAGCCTTGACACTCCAAAACGAATTGCCGTAGGTCGGCAATCTTTTGCCGATAACAGCACAGGGGTCTGTGCGTAACATCAGTGATTTACTAGATAACGTCCAATACCGACTTCGTTTTCAAAACCGAGTCTGTCTATTTGCAGCTATTGGGTGGTTGATTACCAAAAAGCCTCGTCATCGACGGGGCTTTTTTTGTTGGAATGGAAAAGTGGCAACATGAAATTTGTAGACGAAGCGGAAATACGGGTTGAGGCAGGGGATGGCGGCAATGGCTTCATCAGCTTCCGGCGTGAAAAATATGTGCCTTATGGCGGGCCTGACGGTGGCGATGGCGGCGATGGCGGTAGCGTCTATCTAGTCGCATCCAACAACCTTAACACTTTGGTGGACTTTCGTTACAACCCTACACATCGCGCCGAAAGCGGCCAAAAAGGCGCAAGTGGCAATTGCACGGGAAAAAAAGGCGACGACCTTTATGTTCCGGTCCCCACCGGCACGGTGGTGTATGACTCCGAAACGGGCGAAACCCTAGGCGATTTGGTCCAAGTGGGCGACACTCTGCTAGTGGCACAAGGCGGCTTCCACGGCCTGGGCAACACCCGCTTCAAGAGCAGCACCAACCGTGCCCCGGAGAAAGCCACCAAAGGCAGCTTGGGCGAAAAGCGTCCGCTGTCATTGGAGTTGAAGTTGATTGCCGATGTCGGCCTGCTGGGGATGCCCAATGCCGGCAAATCCAGCCTGATTCGCGCCATATCCTCGGCCAAGCCAAAAGTCGCCGACTACCCTTTCACCACCCTGCGTCCGAATTTGGGCGTGGTCCGCGTGGATGAAAACCGCAGCTTCGTAATGGCGGATATCCCTGGGCTAATTGAGGGTGCTGCCGAAGGCGCAGGACTGGGCATACAGTTCCTCAAACACCTTGCCCGCACCGGCTTGCTGCTGCATCTGGTGGATGTGCAGCCCTATGAAAGCGAGGAAGACCCTGTCGAGTCGGCAGTGAAAATCGTTGGCGAATTGGAGAAATGGGGCGACGAGTTGACGGAAAAGCCGCGCTGGCTGGTGCTGAACAAAATCGACCGCCTGCTGGAGGAAGAAGCGGAACAGCATTGCCAGTCGATTGTCGATGAATTGGGCTGGGACGGGCCTGTGTTCCGCGTTTCAGCCCTGCAAGGCGATGGCCTGCGCGATCTCGTCTACCAGATCATGAATTTCTTGGAGAGAATAAAAGAGGATGCCCATGCAGAAACGCAGTGAAATCGTTTCCGCACGGCGCATCATCGTCAAAATCGGCAGTGCCCTGCTGACCGGGGGAGGCAGGGGTTTGGACAAGGAGGCCATCGCCGAATGGGTAGGGCAAATTGTCGAACTGTGCCGCCAAGACCGGGAGGTGGTTTTGGTTTCATCCGGCTCGGTGGCTGAGGGCATGGCCCGGCTGGGTTGGAAAACCCGCCCGCAATCCCTGCACCAGTTGCAAGCGGCTGCGTCGGTGGGACAGATGGGCTTGGTGCAAACCTATGAATCCCTGTTCCGGGCCCACGGACTGCACACGGCCCAAGTGCTGCTGACCCACGACGACTTGTCCAGGCGGGAGCGTTATCTCAACTCCCGCAGCACCTTGATGACGCTGCTCAAGCTGGGCGTGGTGCCGGTCATTAACGAGAACGACACCGTCGCCACGGAAGAAATCCGTTTCGGCGACAACGACACCCTAGGCGCATTGGTGGCCAACTCCTTGGAAGCAGACTTGCTGGTCATTCTGACCGACCAACCCGGCCTGTATGAACGGGACCCCGGCCTTGACCCCTCTGCCAAGCTGGTCCGCCAAGCCAGCATCCTCGACCCGGCCTTAAGTGAGATGGTGGGCGAAAGCCGCAGCGGCTTGGGGCGCGGCGGCATGGTCACCAAACTGCGCGCGGCGCGCCTGGCCGCCCGTTCGGGCGCGGCCACGGTGATTGTCGGTGGACGGGAAAGCAAAGTCCTAACCAGGGTAATCGCCGGTGAGTTGCTGGGAACCTTCCTCATTCCCGACACCGACCCGCTGACTGCCCGCAAGCGCTGGCTGGCCGGACAGTTAAAGCTCAAGGGCAGCGTAAGTTTGGATGAAGGCGCGGTAAAAGTTTTGCAGGAGTCCGGGCGTAGTTTGTTGTCTGTCGGAGTGACTAGTGTGGCCGGGGAATTCAAACGCGGCGATTTGGTGGCTTGCATTGATGTCCAAGGCCATGAAATCGCCCGTGGCTTGGTCAACTACACGGTGGATGAAACTCGCTTGATCATGCGCCAGCCTAGTTCCAAGATTGAGGAACTGCTCGGTTATGTGGACGAACCGGAACTGATCCACCGGGATAATCTGGTGCTGACACAGAGCAGGTTGCCCCCTAATGAATAGGTGAATGGTACAGCATTTTTATCTTAACAAAGGATAATAATAACAATACCTTCGCCAAGCTGGGGCTTGGCGCTCCCAATGGGAACGCCAAGCACCAGCTTGGCCTTTCTATCGGCGGTTC
>CAIZPP010000089.1 GCA_903934875.1 uncultured Methylococcaceae bacterium | reverse complement strand
TAGGACTTACGCAAAGCCCCGTTCGTGCTGAGCCTGTCGAAGCATGAATGGGCTTTGCGCGTGCCGTTCACCCTTCGACCCTTCGACAAGCTCAGGACTCAGGGCGAACGGTGTTGGCAGACGTTTTTGCGTAAGTAGATTCTTCAGCTAGAGGCAAAAGCATCGTCATACCGGCTGGGATGCCGGTATCCGTGCGCCCATGAATGCAAACTAGTTACCGTCCTTGGGCGCACGGATTTCCTGCCCCACCCGACCTTGCATGTCAACGTGAGGCACCACCTCTTTTTGGGCAGCCCCTAGCCTTTGCGAAAGGGGGCGTTACCGGATGGCCGAGACTGCTTAGGCTCGGGGAGTCCTGCGTAGCGGGGCGAGTAGCACCCGCCCGCCGCTTGGCGGGTTCGCCTAGCGGTCGGTGTGTGCCATATCAAGCAAACAGAATCGCATTGACAAAATCCATGTTTTCCGTAAAATACGGATATTATAAATTAGAGGTGTATCATGGTAGAAGTTTCCGCAACTGAATTCGTCAAGAATTTTGGACAATACAAAGAGCGAGTGCAGCGAGAAATCATAGTGATAACGAGTCATGGGCGGACGAGCGGATATTTCCTCTCAGAACATGAATATCGTGAATATATGTTTCTCAAAGCACATACACGACACGCTTACCATATAAGCGACCTGCCCGAAGAAACTATTGCCGCGATTGCCAAAGCAGAAATGAATCCTTCTCATAACTCCCTAAATGCCTTGATGGATTAGAAAAGGGGCGGCATGGCATTACCGGAACCGGAAAACGGGCTTGTAATTTCCTATTCTTATTTATGGCGGAATGAATACGAAGCGGGAAAAATAGAGGGAGTAAAAAATAGACCATGCGCCATTATTCTGGTTGTCAAAAACGATGATGAAAACCAGGCAGTAACGGTAGCTCCGATAACTCACACACCCCCTAGCAATCCGTCTGTCGCTGTTGAGATTCCACCAAAGGTGAAGCACTATTTAGGTTTGGACGGTGAACGATCATGGATTATTCTGGACGACTTTAACGAATTCTTATGGCCGGGATATGACCTACGGCCTATATCGGGCAAAACCGGCAAATATGATTACGGCTTCTTGCCTCCTGCCTTGTTCACACAGGTTACAAGCAAGATTATTGAACTCCGTCAAAAAGGCTTGAGGATCAGTTCTCGTGACTAGCGGCAGGGAGGGTTGCGCCTTTGCACTTCGATTTTCTGCTGATTGCTGCCAGTGTGCCATAAATGTACACTTTGTCCAATTTTGTAATAATCAGGGAGTAGTAAGATTTTTCAGCCAGCGGCAAAAGCATCGTCATACCGGCTGGGATGCCGGTATCCAGCGTCCATGGATGGCAAACTAGTTACCGTCCTTCGCTTTGGACTCTCCCATCCCAGCCGGACTGTCGGGTCTTTTTTTAGGCTTTGGATCATTCGTTATGGGGCATGTGTGGCAGGCTTCACTGTCGCGGCAGGCTTGAAAGGTTTGTTTCTAAGCACGGACATGGGCGTAGATGGAATGATGGCATTGGCTGGGTCTTCGGCTTTTTCCAAATCGTATTCCTTACCCTCATCATCCAAGAACTCAAAATCGGAAATTAGCCAGCCGTTTTGAAATTGATTATTTTTGGGGTCGGGTTTTGCATATTCGAGTTGGATGGAACCGACAGCCGTGAGAATTTTATGTTTGGGGTTGGCGTGGTCGAGTTGGTAAAACACCAGGTTGTCAAACACGGCCCTTTTCCCATCTAGCGGTGTTAGTTTTTCAATAGCGTCATTGAACCAGTTACTGGCGCCCGTGCCTTTGAGTGCCAGCCATACGTTGGGAAACTCTGTGAACACGCAGCCGGAGGATGCGTTCAAGCTCTGCTGGTACAGCGGATCGTTAGCTTGTAGCGGATCAGTGATTTTGCCTTTTTTAGTCTGAGAAACTTTTTTGACGAGCCATTTCTCTGTTGCGGCATTTGCCTCAAACGTCACGTCAATCTGCCAATTCTCCTCATCATTGACACGAAACTTGTTTACGCATTTCCCTACCCGATACATCTCATTGAGTTGGTTGTGCTTAAGCAGACTGCGCAAAGCAAAGAACGGGCTAGTGCCTACAAATTCCTTGACCGATAGCTCGCCTAGCCGTTGGGCCGGATTAATGTCTGGCTCTTTGCCAGTCAAGATATATAGGTTATGTTCAGGAGTAGCTATATTGTGGCTTTCAACTTCCCGCGCAGTGGAGGAGAGCGAGTTTTGTGGTACCGGAGGCTGTTCTTCTTCCGCACGAGTAGTGCCAAGGGCTATAAAAATCAGCCACCCAACGGTTAAGCATTTGATTAAATTTGGCATGACTATTATCTCCCCATCAAGCTATCTCTATGATTATTAAAATACTCGGCAGCCCATGAGTCGATAGCCGTGATACTAGATATTTTGATCTTAGGTTCACCACTATTCTTATCGGTCACTCTGACAAAAAATCGTTTGTCAGTGATATCAGTATAACAAAGGTTGCCGTCAGCCGTTTTGCAAGCTTCAAATTCTTGAAAGGCTTGAACTTCAAACTCAAATGCATCGTCACTATAATCTGATGGAGTAATTCGGATCAGCCTCATATTTTCTTGATCATACACAAGTTTCACCGTGCCATAAATTCCTTTGTAAGTAAGGTTGGCTAATCCTTGCAAATAAGTTCTTATCGCAATTTCATCGGGCGGCTGATGTCTTTTTGCATCAGTATATGAATGATATACTTGTACCGTAACCCAGCCATTAATAAAGTATGATTGTATGACTTGCTCAATCAAGCCATCATTGCCAGTTTTTTCTTGATATTTAACAGTATCGCTGGCAATTTTCGAAATTAGATTTTGTGCGCTTATGATATGTTCATCTATAGCACTTACGATAGCGCACACTTCTCTAATGGATTTTTCTGAGGTATTAGCATTCAATTTAAAAGCCCAACTCTTTACTCTTGGGCTATTAACATCGCAACTGATGCTAATATTTGAATATACAATGAAACTCAAGATGATTAAATAGGTATATATTTTCATAAGTTTCTCATTTTTTAACGCTAACTCTTATTGATTTCTAAAAACGTTCAGCGGAGTTGGTTGAGGGTCTCTCAGTATCGGAGCAGGGGGATATGTACTTGGAGGATTAATTGGTTTTCCTTTCTGCGGGTGTGGGTAAATATTATGAGGTGACTTTATCTTCAGTAATACTGGACATGGCTTAGGCTGCTGACAAGCCTTTGGTTTTTCGCATTTTGGGCATAGCCTAGGCACAGGGCATACTATTGGCTTTACACATTCAGGGCATGGTTTTGGCAAAGGGCATGTTATTGGCTTTTCGCGTGTTGGGCATGGTTTAGGTTCTGGGCATATATGATGCTTACCATTACATTCAGCCAAATCGCCTTTGAGTTTAGTTTTCTCTAAGTCACATTTTTGCTGAGTTTTTTTATCCCATTCTAGTTGTGCAAGCAGTGAGTGTATTTTCTCGTCTTTCTCGCTTATCTCCTTATCTTTTTGAGCAATTATCCCATCCTTTGTAACTATTATTTTTTTAAACTCTTCTTGAGCCTCAATAGGCAATTGTGGTATTTGTGCTGTCGCATAAGGAAAACATAGCATCCAAAAAATACCTATCCACCACACTCCTAAGCCAATTCGATAGAATGATCGAAGTCGAGTCATTGACTGGCTCCATTTGCTGAATTGAATGGGTTAAAAGCAAGTCCTAACTTATTATACTCAAGATAACTCAGCTTGTTTAATGCATCGACATCCTGGGTCGCATTGGCACGTGCATATAAGTTTTCTCTCCATAGTGCAAAATCGTCTGGTTGCTTAGTTTGAGGATAATTCACCCAATCGACCACCCATGCAATATATTGCTGATCCTTAGCTGCGTTATTGGAAATAAATGCAGCTTTAGCTTTGCCAGCTTCAAAGTCCCCTTCCTTTTCCATCTCTATAAGGCATTTTAGAGCGTTAGTTTTATTTGTGGGACCATTCTCACTAGGAATATCAATAGCCAATCTTGCATTGACAGCACGGGAAAGGCTATGCCAAGTTTCTACAGCCTTGACATCACCACTATCCATCCGTTTCTTTAGATACTGAAACTCTTTTTGAAAATCCATGATTTGCTTTTCAGTTGCAACAGATATAGGACATTCCAAAACTAGCGGTGGTGGTGGTGGCGGTATTTTACACAAATAGGTTGATGCAGGTATCCACAGAGAAACCACGAACAATGCTAAAAGCAGGCTTGATATTACGAAGTTGAGTTTTGTTAGTATTCTTTTCTCCAACGGCTCAAAATAATAACGGATAAAGCAAAATGTATATAATCCGATAAACACAATAGCGATTAAAATAAAAATGCTCAAAAAAGCATCTTGGCATGGTTTTTCAGATATGTAGTGAAATAAATTAATAAAATCATCTTTTATGGTAAAAATGTTTCTGTTCATTTTTTCAGTAATAAATTATGGGTATAAGGGAAAATAATAACCCAACAGTAAATATAATAATTGCGCTAATCGCATTGGTTATTTTGATAGGCCACCATGCTTGCTTAGCACTACTTACCCACAAAAATGAGGCTACTAAATTATTGATAAATATGGTTGATATGGCAATAAAAATAGTAGAAAAGGCTAATGAATGAATGATTAAACTAATGACAACAAATGTAAAAGGGAGAATACTCAGATAGCTTGAGTACTTTACGGAGGACAAAACTTGTCCGCTAATTGACGATAAATCCGAAATGAAACCTGATGCGTTATTGGCAATTGGAGTAATTTCATTCGTGTAGTTTGTCGAAACATAGTCCACTGGACTGGCGATGGGTGTCAATACTGTCAAATGGACCCCATCTCTAATTGTTTGAGGGTATTGAGAGATAGCCAAATTAAGAGGTGTACCTATTTCACTGGTATTGTTAGTCTCTACTACACGAAAACTTTTATATAGTTCAAAACTCCCAAGTTTATCGATTAACTTATCTATAGTTTCAATTAGGCTATCATGTGGCAATGTATCATTTCTTCTTGGTTTTCCGACATCAAACACTCTAAGCTGCTTAACAATTTTTTCTGCTCCAGCATATGCTGATTGCCCATCACTGCCTTTAGGCATCATTAACCCAGTACCAAGCAATTGTTCCGCCATATATCCAAGACTGAACAAATCCACACGCCAATCTAGCTGTTGAACAGCGAGGCTTTGCTTTTGGCTGTTGGAATAATCCGTACACAAAGCAGATTTAAAGGAATTGGACTGATAAGCTGCTTTAGGAAGAATAGGTAGGTGGTGCTTAAGTGGTCTATCAGGGGTAATGGAAAATGCAAAGTCGATCAGTTTTATATGTTCAAAATCAATGCTTAAAGTACTACCGGATTCCGGGTTAAATGGATAAGGTGAATAAGGCAAGCAAATATTATCTGGCTTAATATCACAATGGACTATACCAATGCTATGGATTTCTTTAAGTGCTATAAGGCAAGCCCGCAATAATAAAAAAAACAGATATATATGGGTAAAAGGATGGGTGTGTACTGTGCCGTTTGCATAACGCGGACGCACTTGCAACCAATCTTCAACAGTAATGCCTGCGTCAAAAGTAGCCAACAAGCTTACAATTGGTGTATTATGTTCGTTGTCTATGCGCTCTAAGTTGGAAAATTCCACAACATGGCGTAGTTTTCTGGATGCGAAGTCTAATAAAAACGAATTTTCACGTTCGATCCAATAGTTTGCACCCGTCAAACCTTCCGCTTTGAAATTCTTATGGTAGGTGCACCGCGAACCATTCTTAGGTGCTTGGCGGGTAACCAAAACATGAGGCAAGTTGCGAATGATTGCGTTTTCCAAGTTAAAAGGATGGTTCATGTGATTACGTCGGACAATCTGTTGATTTCATGTACTCAGTTGCATTATCGCCAAAGTTGTTTCTAATTGCCACTGGACGAATGAGTATCGTTGGCTGTCTGTGCCAAACCAAGTAGGGTACGCTGTGCGTCTCTGCCATTAAGTTAAGCCGTTCGTGGTGAGCTTGTCGAACCATGAACGGCTTAACAATCAATATAGCGTGTAGGATGCGCTGAACGAAGTGAAGCGCATCAATCGAACGATGCGACACCATCGCGAACTGAATTGGCCTAAGCCGCCGCCTATTGGGCTACGGCGCACTCGACCCTCATTCGACTTCCTTGGTGTGGGAACAAGCAAAACTTTTCAGCCATGATATAATAGGTCATGTCTGATAGAAAAATAATTGATGAAACCCACAAAATCCCCGGCAAGCGCGGCAATGGGCTGTTACGGCGGGAATTATGGGTTGATAAAAATGGCAAAGTCACTCGCTACAATTTGGCTTACATCAACCACAAGGTGTACCTTGCTGATCATGGGCGGGTGGTTGGCTACGACAACCAACACGGATATCACCACCGCCATTATTTTGGGCGCGTGGAACCCATCGACTTTGTGAGTTTTGAAGATGTGGAGAAACGATTTGAACACGATTGGCTGATACTGAGGCAGCAACCATGAAATTACTGACTATCAAGTTGATGGAGGAAGAAACATTCTTTGATCGTGGCCGCAAATTAGCCAAGCTGGCCGATCAGGGGGCTGCCATACCCGACGAATGCGTCATTAGTTTTGAAGACCCCTCCGAGATGCTAAAGCTTTTGTCTACGGCACGGTTGGCGCTGCTTAAATCCATCAAAGAACAACCAGGGTCAATTACCGCACTATCCGAGCGTTTGCATCGAGACCGTAGCGCAGTTAAGCGAGACGTGGACGAATTGGCGAAAGTCGGCATGGTGACCGTTGAATCGAAACCTTTGCCCGGCCACGGTCGCATGAAAGAAGTAAGGGCCGGCGCGCAGAAATTCAGGTTTGAAGCAGAGATTTTGTAAACCTAAAACGCCGTCATTTCAGCAGGGATGCAGGAAAAATCGGCAGGATAGCCGATTTGCACGGCTTAGCCGCCCGAATGCATCCAGTCATCGGGACGTGAAGCCTCCATCCATGACCGGAATGACGGGCTATTTCTCTCGCCTAGGCTCAAAATGAGAATTAATGTTGCAAGGGCATCTATAGGCAAGGCAGGCCTTGCACTCCCGGTGCAGATTCAAAGACCGCCCGTTCGTTTGCATCACTTTTAATCGCTCCCGGCTCCCTGTGCCAAACCCAGTAGGGTACGCTGTGTGCCCCTTGCAATTCTGCAAGGGGCACACAGCGTACCCTACTTGGAAGGCCAAACCAAACCTTAGACGCGGTTAAAACAGCATGAGTAGGGGCTGGGAGCTTTTGTGGCAAAAAGAGCGGAGCTATTCCTCGGCTTGAGCCACACGCAGGTCTGCGGGCCGATCAGAATAGAACACGTTGCCGTCTATGCGGGCGGTCCTGTGCGAGGCTTTGGCCCAGCGGGGCAGATGGCGCAACCATCCGGCGTGGAAGAACACGGCACCTCGGGTGTTATCCGGGAGTTCACCTTCCATCACCTTTTTGGCGACATCCTGCGCCCTGGCATAATCGTCCGGGTTGGGGTTGCGGACAGAATAAACGAATTTGCCGGTTCGGATGACGTGGCAATAGCTATAGCCCCATCCGCCGATGACACGATTTTTGGCCACATTGGCCACGGCTTGTAGGTTGGAGTCTGAATTACGCGCTTCACGATAAATGGTGTTTGCCAGACAAGTTAGATCGTCTTGCGGCATCTCCGCTTGGTAATGGCTGTGGTGTGATCGTGAATGGTGGTGTGAATGTCTATGTTGCCCAGCAGTGTGATAATGGGCTTTGGCAACCAGGGGTGACGCAGAGAAGGCCAGGATTAACAGGGCCTTGGTAAGTTTGTATGACATAGTTCCGTTTCCTATCGTCGTCGAAGTTGCAGCCAATTACATGTATTTTTCGTACGGTCATTGGGCGGCCACATCTTCTATTTTCGAAAGCGTACTACTTAGAACGGTATTTCTTCTTGAAAAAACTGAACTAAACAGCACATCTTAGTTGGGCGGTTCAAAATGAACCTAAATTTTTCCTCCGTAGCCTGCCTGTCCATTTGCGTTAAAGTGATTGTGCCTCACGCACTCATTCAATATATTGTAAATCAATAAGATGAGTAATTATCTTGTTGCGCTTGGGGTATAATTTGCCCTAGCCTTGCGCGTATGTCAAGTTTTTGGGTCGCTTTTTTACGAAAATTTGACTTTTTAGGCAGTTTTTTATATTACGCTAGGGGGGTGGCACATAACGGAAACCCACGCCAGAAGCGGCTTTTTTAAGATTTCACCGCGTAAAAAACGGAATGGTTAAAATGATTGGAATTCCACATATGAACAACAACTTTATCAAACTCTATCAACGGGCTTGCGAGACGCAGTCGCGAACTTGGTTTTTCGTTGGCTTTTTGTCTTGCGTCGGCATGGAACTGGGGGCGATTTACTTCCAGTTTGTGCTTAAGCTCGAACCCTGCCCCCTTTGCATTACCCAACGCTTGGTCGTTTTTTCCCTAGCCTTCATCTTCCTATCGGGGGCCATCCACAATCCTGGCCAGACCGGCATCCGTATCTACACCGGGGCGGCCGCGCTCGCCTCTTTGGCAGGTGCGGCTGTTGCCACTTACCATTTCGTGATCCAGCTTTTGCCCCATGAGGATGTGTCAAGCTGCGGGCCTGGTGCGTCCTATATTTTGGAACATTACGAATTAGCCGATATCCTCAGGAAGTTTCTGACTGGCACGGGCGATTGCACGCAAGTGCTTTGGACATTCCTCGGCCTGAGTATGCCATTTTGGGTCGGCCTGTGCTTTCTGGGGCTATTTGCGCTGTGCATTTGGCGGTTTGTCTTGGCAATGGCAAAAAAGGCATGAACGAAGACTTTCAGCGGGCCAGAGGCACACTGCAAAACCTAGCCTCCAACTTAGGCCAGATCATGAAGGGCCAGGAGCTAGCCATCCGCCATTTGCTGGTGGCGTTTGCGAGCGGCGGGCATGTGTTACTGGAGGATGTGCCCGGCACTGGCAAGACCACCTTGGCAAAGGCTTTGGCGCTATCCTGCCGGGCCGACTTCCAAAGAGTACAGTTCACCCCTGATCTGTTGCCCAGTGACATTCTCGGTGTTTCGGTGCTGGAACCGGGCAGCAGGGAATTTCGCTTCGTGCCCGGCCCCATTTTTTGCCACATCCTGCTGGCAGATGAGATCAACCGCGCTTCGCCGCGCACACAATCCGCTCTGCTGGAAGCGATGGCGGAATCCCAGGTTAGCATCGAACGGCTGCACCATGTGCTAGAGTCGCCATTTTTCGTTGTTGCCACGCAAAACCCGGTGGAATTCCATGGAACGTACCCGCTGCCAGAGGCCGAGCTGGATCGTTTTGCGCTGCGGCTGAGTCTAGGGTATGTGAGCGAGGAATTGGAGGTTTCCATCATCTCCGCCCAACAGCTTGCGCACCCGTTGCAGAATCTGCAAGCTTGCGTCGGCTTGGATGACATCCGCCATATGCAAGCCGTGGTCCAAACCGTCAGCGTGCCGGAAGACCTCAAACGCTATATTGTGAGCATTGTGCGGGCCACCCGCGAAGCGGAGGGTGTGCGTCTCGGTGCCAGTCCCCGTGCCGCATTGACGCTGATGAAATGCGCCCAGGGTTTGGCCTTGCTGGACGGTTTTGATTTCGTCACCCCGGATGCAATCCAGGAAATTGCCATCCCGGCCATCGTCCACCGTCTGAGTCTGGATCATCAGGCACGATTCGGTGGTTTGCGCCCGGAGTCCGTGGTGGAGACGATACTTGCCAAAACTCCGGTACCGGTTTGAATAGGGGATGTATCCATCGTGGTGATAAATAGCTTCCGGCGGCTTTTGTTCGAGCATTTCACCCTAGTTTATCGGGTCAGCTACTGGTTTAACCGCCATTTCAGCCCCTTAGGCCATTTTTTGCTGGGATTGCTTATGGTGTCCGCCGCATTTGGTGCCAATACCCACGCTGCCGCCACCTACCAATTGTCCGCCTTGTTGGCCGCGCTGTTCTGTCTGGCGTTGGTGTGGGGTTTCTTTGGCCGACATGCGAAACTATCCGTCTCGGTGGAACGGCTCGTGCCACTGCATGGGACTGTCGGTGTGTCTATGCGCTATCAGATCACCCTCCACAATACGGGCGCACGAACCGAGCGCGGCTTGAGCCTGTTGGATCAATTGAATGTGCGCTTTCCCGATTGGAACGAGTTTGACTATGCATCCGCTTCGACAGCCGATGGCAGTAACCCCTTTGACCGGTATGTGGGCTTCCGTCGGTGGCAGGGCTTGATGGGCATGAACCGGGGGGCGCACATGGCGGAACGGCCCCTGCCCGACCTGCCAGCAGGGCGGTGCGTCACTGTGCAAATGGAACTGACTCCATTGCGCCGGGGACGCTTGCGCTTTGCCGGTGTCTGCATTTGTCGGCCTGACCCTTTTGGCCTGTTCCGCATCCAGCATGTGTTCCCGCTGCCCAAGGTCTGCTGTGTTTTGCCACGGAGTTATCCTATGTCCCCATTGCCATCGGCTGGCGGGCGCAGCTATCAGCGCGGCGGTGTGGCACTGGCGAATGCGGTGGGTGAATCGGAAGAGTTCCTCTCCTTGCGCGAATTCCGCCACGGTGACGTGCCGCGCAATATCCATTGGCGCAGTTCTGCCAAGCTTGGCCGCCTTGTGGTCAAGGAGTTTCAGGATGAATACTTTGTGCGCCGTGCCTTGATTTTGGATACTTTTTTCGATGGCTCCCGCACGGTGGAATTCGAGGCGGCCGTATCGGTTGCCGCTTCCTTGGTTATTGCGGAACCGCAACGCGACAGCCTGCTCGACCTGTTGTTTGCGGAACAACAAGCCCATTGTTTCACCGCCGGGCGCGGCTTGTCGGGAACCTTGGGATTGTTGGAGGTGCTGGCAGGCGTACGCCCCGTTGGGCAGGGGCATTTCGACCTGTTGGCGCAGCCGATTTTGCAAGGTGCCAGAGCCTTGAGTGGTGCGGTCTGTGTGTTGCTCGATTGGGACCAAGCCCGGCAAAACTTGGTCAAATCGCTCTGCGCGATGGGCTTGCCTGTGTGCGTGTTGTTGGTGCGGGAACAGCCCCCCGATTCTACCCTGACAGCCGCGCAAACTTCCTCGGTCTTGAATACCGACTCGGATTCACTCTGCCTGCGGCATATTCGACCCAGCCGTTTGGCTGCCGACTTGCAATGGAACTGAAGCATCCTTTGCTGCTGCCCTTGGGCCTAGTTTTTTGGGGCTGGCAAAGCGATATGCTCCTCGCGGCTGCCGTTATTCTTGCGTTAGTCGCACTTTCTCTGCGTACCCCCTGGCGCTGGGAAATGGGCATTGCCGAATTTCACCGTATCGGTGATCTAACGACGGTTTTACTGGGTTTTGCGGTGGTCTATTGTTACTCGACGGATAGTGACACCCAGCCAGTTTACCAAATATTGTGTTGGTTGCCGGTCTTGTCGTGTCCTCTGCTGTTCGGACAATTGTACAGCATGGGGCAGCTTCTGCCGTTGAGCGCGTTATTCTACTCGATGAGGCGTTACGGTCATTCGGCCAGCGTGGACATACGGCTGCCCTACGCCTTCCTGTGTGTGTTGGCCGCAGGCAGTGGCAATCCCGATGACCAGAGCTATTATCTGGGCACTGCCGCGTTTATCTTATGGGTCTTATGGTCCAACCGGCCCAAACGGCAAGCCGGCTGGGTCTGGCTACTGTGCTTTGCTCTGGCGATAGGCTTGGGCTATGGCATACAGAGTGTGTTTATCAGCACCCAAGCCGTGATGGAGGAATGGGCGGTGGATTGGTTCTCCGCCTGGGAGCCTGACCCATTCAAGGCCCGCATGGCGATAGGCGATAGGGGGAGCCTCAAACTCTCCAGCCGAGTGATCCTGAAAGTGTCCGCCAACATGCCGTTGGGCCGCCCCCTGTTATTGAAAGAAGCCGCTTATGACCGCTATGCCGGTCAATACTGGACCGCAGGTAACGCCCTATTCCAGCCCTACCCGCAACCCCATGAAAGCGGACCTTACCAAATGACTGTGCTACATCTATTGGCGCGACAAAGTGTCTTGCTGGCCTTGCCAGCCGGGCTGCGCGGTTTGGCTGGCCCGCCGGACAATAATCTGCTCGGCAACCGCCTTGGCGCGGTCAAGTGGGTGGAAGCCCCGCCGGTGGTGCGTTACCAGATTGCCTATGACCCAAACGCCAAAGACGGCCAGGCCCCCACCCCGAATGATGCCCAATTGTCCCCGGCCACCCGCGATATGCTGGCCCCCTTGGTGCAGGAGTTGAACTTGCGTACTCTGCCGCCCGGGCAAGCGGTCGAAACAATCGCCGATTTGTTTGCAACCCGCTTTGCCTATAGCCTGGATTTGGGTAAAGGGCACCGTGTTGGCGATGCCCTGGAAGATTTTCTGTATCGTCGTCACACCGGGCATTGCGAGTATTTTGCCACCGCCACGACCCTGCTGCTGCGCGCCGCCGCGATACCGGCACGCTATGTGGTCGGCTATTCGGTGCAGGAGTATGACCCGGTGGAAAAAGCCTATCGGGTGCGCAAACGCCATGCCCATGCTTGGACCGAAGCCTATGTCGATGGCGCTTGGCGCACCGTGGACAACACGCCGTCACGCTGGGCCGAGGAAGAGGCCAAGTCCGACCCGTGGTGGCAAGCTGTGGCGGATGCTTGGTCGGGCTGGGCCAGCGCCTTCAAAGTTTGGCGTTGGGAGAGGGCGCAGCATCCCAAACAAGGCGGCTTCCCTTGGTGGGGATGGTTGGCCTTGCCGTTGAGCGTTTGGCTGGCTTGGCGGCTATACCGCAGCCGCCAACGGGTGCCGTCCACCCGCCTGATTAATTCGCCTAGCCGCAGGCCAGACTCGTCCACGGAGGATGAGTATTATCGTCTGGAACAGCGGCTGCTGGCATCCGGCCACCCGCCGCGCAAGCCTGGAGAAACGCCTTTGCGCTGGTTGCGTCGCCTTGGGTTGACTGCTTATGAAAACGAAGTGCTGGCCTTTTATCGGAGGCGGTATGGCTACGCTATCAAAAATCAAGTAACTCTTTGATGTTGAAAATGCAGTATTATGATCGAACACACCAACCGCCTAATCGAAATCGAAACCAAGCTGGCCTTCCAAGAAGATGCCATCCAAGCGCTCAATGACGTGGTTTGCCAACAGCAACAGCAAATCACAGACCTTGAGGAAACCCTGAAGTTGTTGATCGACCGCTACCGGCAATTGGCGGACACACAAGCACTCGGCACCAAGCCAGCCGAGGAGAAGCCACCGCATTATTGATACAGCGTTTTAATATCACACATTGCTTTTTAAGCTATATCATTTTGCAAAGCAATTCAAATATTTTCTGCTCGTTCCTAAGCTCCTGCTTGGGAATGCGGTCTTTGAAGCTCCAGCTTCACTAGGACGGTCAACGAGCAAGCTGGAGCTTGCGAGGCAGGGGTTCCCAAGCAGGAGCTTGGGAACCAGCACAAACGGCTTCATCGTTGCCCGACATTCAAGCGCCGGACCATCAGCACCGAGCGTGTACCCAAGCCATTGGCACAACCAAACGCCCGAATGTCGGGCGCAACGCAAAGAAACGCGCCCGAACTACAGGGCTGCGTAACATCAGTTACGATGTTAAAATGGATTGGGAGGAGCTGAGTTAATAAAAGGGCTATTCGTGAATGTTATGGTATTATTGTTACCGTCCCTAAGCCCTAAATTGGCTATAGCAGTGGCGTTGGTGGCGACATTCGTAAATATGATCTGTGCGGCGGTTGTTACATTCGCAGCAAATGGGAAATTATTATAATTGCAATATGTAGTACTCTGATTACCTATTTGTATTGAGCTTGGATTGTAAATATTGCCTTTATTATCAGTTAAACCGAAACTGTTACCACACATCCAAATAGTGCTAGTTCTTGACTGATTCTGGCTTGTCAGTTGCAAATTACACGTCAAAACACTACCTTGTATATAGCAACCATTGAAAGTATACAAAATACCCCCTATCACCTGCCCCACGGAAGGGTAGGGATCATACCTGAGTACATTGAAACTATATTCTTGCAGCACAACATTGGTATAAATGTTTTTGCCGACCATAATATAGGGTATGGAAAGCGTGTTTGATGCTGGGTCATAACTATCGACGATAGTTGCGGTCGTTGTAGTCGGCGAACTTGAACCTATGCTAAGGACATTGAAGCCGGTTAACTGTAAAGCAACATTATTGTATTGGGTGCCACCGACGTTGACTGAGTCTAAGGTAAGGGTATTGGTTGCAGCGTTGTAAGTATTTACGGCAAATGCGTTCGCGCTTAAAAGTAGCAGCAGGGTAATCAAAAATTTGTGCATGGCTTATATCCTAATTAAGTGATGAAAATAAAAAACATGGCTAGCAACTGAAGGCGGGACACCTATGAGCAAAGGCTTAACCGTTCGCCCTGAGTCCTGAGCTTGTCGAAGGGTCGAATGGTCGAAGGGTGGACGGTTAAGCTGTTCATGGTTCGACAGGCTCACCACGAACGGCTTAACCTTAAACTGTCCCGCCTTAAGTTGATAGCCCTAAATATACCCGCTACGGGACGGGCGCTGGGCATCGCGTAGTGATGGGCCACCCATTTGACCCTGCCCCCCGTCTAGTCAGCAATGAATTTTTTTGCTTGCTATGGCAGGGCTAATGTAATTAAAATCAAAATTTTGATGTGGAACCACCAAGCGTGGATTGTTTTTTTATGGAACGGGAGTGGGTTTGTATGTCAGTTCATGAAAATATCCGCGCCGTTAGGCGCGCCAAAGGCTTGACGCAAGAGGAGGTCGCGGAAAAATTGGCGATGTCGGTGAATGGCTATGGCGACATTGAACGCGGTCTTTGCGATATCAAACTCACCCGCTTGCAGCAAATTGCCGAATTGTTTGATGTGGAATTAGCCGAGTTATTTGAGGATGGGAGTAAAAATACTCTCAACCTAATGGGTATGCATAGTACAGGTACATTACACCACCATTGCGTTATTAATTCCATGTCGCCGGAATTTTCTGAATTAAGAATTGAATTGGAAAAGCAGCGGATTATGTGCAGCTATAAGGACAGGGAAATAGAACTGAAAAACCAAGAAATCAATTATCTGAAAGAAATTAATGAGCTGCTCAAGAATGGCGGGGGCAGATAATCGTAGGCTGTGCCGGCGCAGGAGGTGCGCCGGTCGCGATTGATGCGCCCTTAGACTTCGCTCAGGACAGGCTTCGTACCTCAGCGCATCCTACGGGCTAGGCACCCATTGCCCGTTCTATGGCATCGGCAATCCAGGAATTGATGCTTTGTCCTGTTTTTGCAGCTTCGATGGCTGCTTGCGTATGCAAAGCCGGGTCTATCCGAAGATGTAGCTTGCCCGAATAGGTTTTACGCGGGGCTTGTTTTTTTTCGGCGCAAATCTTCAAATATTCCTCAATAGTATTTGCCATTTCCCGTTGCAATTCGTCTACTGATTCTCCATAGAAGGTATGCGGTGCTGAGTTAATGACTGTTCCAAAAAGCCGATTGATCTCTGGGTCATACTCGATCTTGGCAATAAAGCCTTTGTAATTCATTGTGTTCATGGTTTTACCCCGTGAAATTCTAAAAACTTCCTCAAACTTGCAACAGCACCTTTATCCATGGTCGGCGCAGGGTGGGGTCTATGTTGCACGACAGTATCAGCATTCAATGTAATGGCGACACGGGAACCTTCACGTTCATCAAATTCGGCACCGATCTCGCTAAGCATTGCCATCACGTCATCCCATCGCACATTCCCGCTGGGTGGGCGATGAAAAATCAATTCAAGTGTTTTGCGGTGCTTTGATTTCATTGTTTAATGATACCATAAGACGGTATCATATCAACCCACCAAACGGATTACATGTATTTACCGCACATTTCCCTCTCCACCCTCATTCTCTAACCTGAATCCGTGGGCCTGTTTTTGATTATGCATATAAATCAATTGGTTGAGAAGTTTTTGAGAGCCGTTTTGGGTGAAGTCAAATTCCGCTCAACCAATTGAATATAAAGGATATTTAAATTGACCACGGATTCAGCCGGGTAGGTCGGGCGCGTCTCTTTGCGTTGCGCCCGACAAAAGCGGAGAAGAGCCAAAGCCTGCGATCTCCGGCGTCGTCTCCTGCCCCGCCACCCAACAGCCATGCAATTTCATTGCGCCCCTGACGATGAAAGTTGCCCAATCCTTGCATGGCAACCCAAGCAATTCAAGCCCTGCAACCCCCTGCTTATTTTTTGCGCGCAAAGCAACAAATTTAACTTGACATTGTAATTACATTCGTAATACATTACGCATACATTAATAGGGTCTTGGAGGATTTATGGCGCTCAAGCCCGTCACACTGCGGCTGGATGAAGAAGAGTATGAAAAGCTGAAGGCCCACCTCAGCCAATTCGGTGACCCGGATATCAACGTGGCCTATGTGCTGAGAGCCTATATCAGGGATCTCAACCGGGTCTTGCCGTTTCTGGTCACTTCAGGCTGGGATTTGAAGAATTACTTTGGCCTAGTTGGTTACTGGCTGAAACAAATTGGTTCGATCTCCGATGTCGATATGTTCGCAAAAATGACGCTCAATCCTTGGGCCTTATGGAAATCATCCGACTCCAAAGGCAGGGAAGCGCTTGGTCAAAACGCCTCTGACCAGGCTGAGCCTTTTGCATCAAAGGATGGGGCGGACAATCTTGACGTAGAATAGGTGAATAATTATGTATCAGAATGAAGACATCATTAAAAACATGATGGAGCTATTTTCAAACCCCTTGTTTAGGGCCGGGTTTTCCGAGTTTACCAGCAAAGCCCAAGTGGAAGGGCTTGAGGCAGCGAAAAAGTTTTGGGGGTTATCGGAGTATGGAAAGACTTTCCCATATTCAGTTGACATGGTTGAGCGTCTGAATGATTGGTATTCAGTACTCGGGTTTGTGCCTAGTGCGAAATACAACCAAGTCACCGAAGAGAACACTAAACTGAAAGCCGAAAACCAGCTTTTACGAAATATGATTAAGGACTTGCAATTAAACCTTTTTACCGAAGGAGGTGAAAAAGCCCAGCAAGTTTGGCACGATATTATTGATAATCAAATTAAGAGGAATGCTGAAGTAGCCAATACTTTTTTTGAAGCTATTCGGCAATTTAAGGTGGGCAGTTAGGCGCCACAATAATCTATCATCAACCCTGTAACCCCGCGAGGACATGACAATGGATAAAGGTTTAGAGTTCTTTGACGCTTGGGCAAAAACCCAGAAGGAATTTCTTGAGACTTCACTCAAGACGCAGGAATCTTTTCGAACACACTGGCTTGATTCAATAAAAAAATCGCAAGAGTCGTTCTTCAGCACCGCCAGTACCGTGGACAATCCCCACGCACAGGAAATTCTCAAATTATTTAATGCATGGATAGGCACTATGATTAGCACTTCGGAACTCTTCAATGAAGAAGTTGTGAAAATGCAGCAATCATGGGGAAAGACGCTGGAAAACCAAATTGAGCAAAGCAAGGAATTGACCAAAGTATTTTCAGCGTACCTACAAAAAGCCGGAACCAAGTAGTTCCAGGTTTGCAAAGCTCTGCCACCAAGGCTTAAGGAGAGACAACAGCCGTCTCTTCTGAGCCGGGTGCTGTTTTGCTGCAAAGCCCTAAATAACTGATGTGGTGTGTAACATCAGTACACAATATTTGTTCAAATCCCACACTAGGGGAACCAGTTATGGAAAATATACAAAGTAATTTTGAAGTCTGGCTCAAAACGCAGGAAAAACTGTTCGATGGATTTATTGACAATACCAAACGAATACAGCAGTTATTCCTCAGCCAACAATATCCGGCAGTATCGGGTGACGTTGGTGGATTTAATAATCTTTATTCGTCTTGGTCATCGGCTGTATTGAAATCTCTGGCCGAATCAGGGATCGGCAATCAAGCCATCAAAGACAACCTGACGAGAATGCTAGGCGGATCGAATGCCTACTCGAAACTCTATGAAGTGTGGCTGCCTGTGGTTAAAGCGTCTCAGGAGAGGAGTCTGAACCCGGATGCTTACAAGGATTACATTGATCCATCCAAATACAAGGAACTCATCGACAAGGTTTTTGGGTTTGATTCCGACGCCACCAAGCTGATGCTCAATCAGGCGGTGCAATTTCTTGAATTAATATCAGGTTCAGGCCAGCAGTTCACCGCACCTTGGCTAGAGGCCACGAAAGCAAGCCTAGCTTCCGTTCCTGAGTTTTTGCAAGGGCACCCGGAAGCATTCATTAAGATATTCCATTCGACGTTCAATGCTTTCGATAATACGGTCGGCAGGATTTTCCATGTGCCAGCCGTCGGCAAAGACAGGGAAAAGTCTGAGCTAATATTGAGGTGCTTAGACGATCTGTCGGTGTACGCGGCAAAAAACACCGAATATCAGCATACGATTTATATCACTGGCGTAGGCGCCATGGACAAGGTGGTGGAAAAGCTTGCTGAAAAAATCACCTCGGGTGAAGAGATAAAACAATTTGACGAGTTTTTCGATATCTGGATTGATACCAGCGAGCAAGCCTATTACAAACTTTTCCAAACCGAAGAGTTCGCCAAGCTTCAAGGCGAGTTGCTAGATGCCTCGCTGAATGTCAAAACGCATTTCTTTAAAGTCATGGAAATCTATTTATCCGACCTTCCCATCGCGCTCCGGTCGGAAATGGACGATCTTTATAAAACCGTCTACGACTTGAAGAAAACGGTGAAAAAGCTAGAAAAGCAACTCAAAGAGGTCAGCCAATGAAACAACCTTTTTTGTCCTTTGATACCAAGTCTTTGATCAAGGAGTTTGGTGACTTCAATGCCAAATTTATAAAAGGTGTGGGGGCTTTGACCGAGATAGAGGAAATCGATGTGGGCACTGCCCCCAAAGAATTGATTTACGAGGAGGACAAGTTAAAGCTATACCGTTATACCCGCAATGATCCAAGCACATGCAGGACACCCGTGCTGATCGTCTATGCGCTAGTAAACCGGCAATACATGCTTGATCTTCAACCCGACCGAAGCATGATTAGAAACATGCTAGACCACGGTTTGGATGTATTTATCATTGATTGGGGATACCCAAGCAAAGTTGATATGTACTTGGGCCTAGACGATTATATCAATGGCTATATTGACAATTGCGTTGATGTAGTCAGGGACGTGGCGCAGTCTGGGCGGGTTAATATCATGGGAATCTGCCAAGGCGGTACATTCTCTGTGATGTATGCCGCGCTGAACCCCGATAAAGTCCAAAACCTTATCACCGTGGTAGCCCCAGTTGATTTCGCAACCAATGACGCTTTGCTGTTCAACTGGTCCAAGTATCTGAACATTGACGCTTTGGTTGATGCCTACCGGATCATTCCTGGGGATTTTATGAATGGTGGTTTTCTGATGTTGATGCCATTCAATCTAAACATCCGTAAATATGTGGATATGCTTGATGTCATGGAAGACAAGGACAAGCTGATCAACTTCCTTAGGATGGAAAAGTGGATATTCGACAGCCCTGGCCAGGCGGGTGAGTGCATTCGGGAGTTTATTAAATACTGTTACCAAGAGAACAAGCTGGTAAAAGGAGAGCTTAAGCTAGGTGGTAAATTGGTGGAGTTGCGTAACATCACCATGCCTTTGCTGAATATCTATGCTTCCGCCGACCACTTGGTTCCGCCTGCAGCAATAAAGCCTTTGAACGATCTTGTCGGTTCGGAAGACAAAACGCTCTATGAATTTAAAGGTGGGCACATTGGCGTCTTTGTGGGTTCAAAGTCGCAGAAGGAGCTTGCACCTGCCATTTCCAAATGGCTGCATGACAGGGACGGCGCACTTGTCCCTGAGGCGGATAGCGCCGAAGGAACTCCGTCGGCTGGCACTGAAGCCGCACAGGGTGAAGCCGGGGACGGCACAGCGAAAAAACCTAGCAGACGAAAAGCCTAATCCAACTCAAATTGGGTCTCGTAATTTTGTTTGAGCGCGGCATCCTGTTCCTCCTTGAGCAGGAAGCAGTTGCCGACCGCAAGCCGCTCAATCCCGGTGCCCATGAAACACCGGAAGGCATCTTCCGGTGTGCCGACGATGGGTTCCCCACGGACGTTGAAGCTGGTGTTGACAATGACAGGGCAGCCGGTCAGTTCTTTGAACCTTGCTATCAGCGCATGGTAGCGCGGGTTGGTTTCCCGGTGGACGGTCTGGATTCTAGCCGAATAATCCACATGGGTGACGGCGGGTATCTCCGAACGGGGCACGTTTAGCTTGTCGATGCCAAAGAGGGCCTGTTGCTCGGCGGTCATCGGGATGCGCCGGGCTTCCGCCACGTCCGCCACCAGTAACATATAGGGGCTGTCGGAATCCAACTCAAACCAGTCGGCCACATCCTCTCTTAATACGGACGGGGCAAACGGGCGGAAGGATTCGCGGAACTTGACTTTTAGGTTGAGCACCGATTGCATGGCGGGCGAACGGGCGTCGCCCAGTATCGAGCGCCCGCCCAAGGCGCGTGGGCCGAATTCCATCCGGCCCTGAAACCAGCCCAAGGCTTGCTCTGCGGCCAAGGTGGCCGCGCAAGCGTCAACCAGCGCCGCATCATCCAGCACATGAAAGCGAGCCCCCGCTTGCCGCAAGCGCTGTTCGATGTCCTCCTGCCGAAAGCTGGGGCCAAGATAGGAACCCCGCATGGCATCCCCGCCCTCGGCTGGCAACACTCTGGCTTGGCGATGGTAGCCATAATAGCCCGCCAGTGCGGCACCCAAGGCACCGCCTGCGTCCCCGGCTGCAGGTTGAATCCAAATGTTTTGGAAACAGCCGTCGCGCAGCACTTTGCCGTTGGCCACGCAGTTCAGTGCGACGCCGCCGGCCAGGCATAGATTTTTCATGCCCGTTTCCGCCGCGATGGACCGAGCCAAGCGCAATACCACGGCTTCAGTGACTGCTTGGATGGATGCCGCCAAATCCATTTGCTTTTGGACCAGCCTTTCCTCGGGCTTTCGGGGAGGGCCACCGAAAAGCTTGTGGAACTTCGCGTTAGTCATGGTCAGGCCGGTGCAATAATCGAAATACGACATATCCAAGCGGAAAGAGCCATCAGCCTTGAGGTCGATCAAATTTTCCAGAATGGTGTCGTAGTAACGCGGTTCGCCGTAGGGGGCAAGCCCCATGACTTTGTATTCGCCAGAATTCACCTTGAACCCTGTGTAATAGGTGAATGCCGAATATAACAGCCCCAAGGAATGCGGGAAATGTATTTCCTTGATTACATTCAGTTCATTCCCGTGGCCTAGGGCCACCGAGGTCGTGGTCCATTCGCCCACGCCGTCCATAGTCAGTACGGCGGCTTCCTGAAATGGGGACGGGAAGAAAGCGCTGGCAGCATGGCTGAGATGGTGCTCGGAAAATAACAGCTTAGCTTCCCCGTCAAAGTGCGGGGCGGCTTTATTCAATTCCTTGCGCAGCAAGTCTTTCAGGAAAAGTTTCTCGCGCAGCCAAACCGGCATGGCCAAGCGGAAAGAGGAAAATCCTTTGGGGGCGAAGGCTAGGTAAGTTTCCAGCAGGCGCTCGAATTTCAAAAAGGGTTTGTCGTAAAACACAACCGCGTCGATATCGTCCAAGGCGATACCGGCTTCGCCTAGGCAGTAGTCGATGGCACGATGAGGAAACCCAGAATCGTGTTTTTTTCTTGTGAAACGCTCTTCTTGGGCTGCCGCTATAAGCGAACCGTCGTCAACCAATGCCGCCGCACTGTCGTGGTAAAAAGCGGAAATGCCTAGAATTCGCATAAGGGAGCCTCGAAAAACTGGTTAGGCACCTGTCGGCACAGGGTTTCGCTGGCAGTGCGTGGCATCATTAAAATAATGTGTAAATAAAAGGCGCGATGGCCGAACCTTGTGCCAACACTAACAAGCCGCCGAGCAATAGCATGGAAAGAACAATCGGCAACAACCAAAATTTTTTGCGCACACGCATAAACTGCCATAATTCAGCAATAAAACTCATTTAAAACCCTCAAAATTGATTTTTCAGACTGTCCGGGGCTGGACCCGGAGGGGAGCGCATAATCCAATAGGATGGCGCTTGGGAATCAAAACGCAGGCGCAGCGGATCGCCGCCAAATAGCCTAAGAATAATTCCTATCGGAGTAAACACCAAAAAAAACAAAATGCCCAAAACGACCGGGCTGACAATTTTGTGCAGCAACAGGCCGAATTTAGTCCACGCCCAATTCAGCGGTGCCAAGGCCTGCGGAAGCAGCAAGGCAAACAGTAAAAAGACCAGGCTGGCTATGCCGAATAGCAGAGTCAGAATATGGGTTTTAAGTTCCGGGTAGGCGGACCAGAACGGGCAAGCGGTGAGATAAGATGGATCAAAGCCAAATCGCAGTTTGCCGAAGTAATTCAAACCGGCCAGAATAAAAAAGAAACCGCAAAAAACCAAGCCGAAACTCCGGTCACTGGAACCTTGGGGCTGTTCTGGTCGGGAAAATGTTTCATGGGACATACAGCGTTTTTAATATCGAAGAGTTACTTGTTGGGTTATATCATTTTGCAAAACACAGACACACAGGATAGTTTGAATGAGTGTCCTTTATTATTTTTCTTTGTTAAGAAAAAACGCTGTACATGAATGCAAATCGGGACTCCTAGCGGTGAAAAAAATGGCACATAGTCCGTTGTTTTGACGGTCAACGAAAGACGTTGCCAAAACGACGGAACACGCCTGTTGCTGCTTACCGCGTTGAGTGAAGCCCATAAGTGCATTATTATACGCGTTTTGGTTCAGGATTCATCATAACTTATTACCTCCGATGGCGAGTAGGTATTAACTGATGTTACGCAGCGAACACTTGTAGGGCGGCCTTCAGGCCGCTTCGACCAGCCTAATTCCAACGAACTTTAGTTTAGCGGCCTGAAGGCCGCCCTACAACGGCCAACAAACGGCACTGCGTAACATCAGATATTAATTGGACGGTAACCATAAAGCACATTTATCGCATTATATTTAGGAATTTTTCCAACACAGTATCCAGAAAATTCCAGCCCTGCTCCGTGCAGCGGATAAACCCGTCAACATGCTCTAACAAAGCATCTTCCAGGCACTGGGACAGCGCGGGTTCCAGTGCGCTAAAAGGCAGCCCTGTGCGCTCAGTGAACACGGACCCCTGAAAGCCTTCCCGTAGGCGTAGATGGTTCATCATAAATTCCAAAGGCAATTCTTCCTTTTCCACTCTATTCCATCCGCCGATGCCCGCCGGTGTGCCTGCGGTTTCCAAGTAGCGGGCCGGGTGGCGAACTTTCCAACTGCGGGCAATGTTACCAGAAGCAGCGCTGATTTTCCCGTGGGCGCCCGCGCCTATCCCTAAATAATCGCCGAAACGCCAGTAGTTTACATTATGACGGCAGCGAAAACCCGCTTTGGCATAGGCAGACACTTCGTATTGGCGGTAGCCGTGCCTGTCCATTAGGGCTTGGCAGGCTTGCTGTATTGCCCAGAGGGTGTCATCGCCGGGAAGGGTCGGCGGGTAGCGGTGGAAGAGGGTGTTAGGCTCCAAAGTCAATTGGTAAAAAGACAAATGCATGGGTTTGAGTTCCATTGCACAGCGGATATCGTCCAACGCATCCTCGCGGGTCTGCCCCGGCAAACCGAACATCAAATCCAGGTTGAAGTTGTCAAATCCTGCCGCTACCGCAATTTCAGCCGCAAGCTTGGCTTCCCGGCTGTCGTGGATGCGTCCCAAAGCCTGTAAATGCCGATCATTGAAGCTCTGTACCCCCATGGATAGGCGGTTGATGCCTGCTTGGCGGAAACCTCGGAACTTGCCGCTTTCCGCCGTGCCGGGGTTGGCTTCAAGCGTAATTTCCGCACTGGCGGCAATGGGTAGCCGCGCAGCAATGCCTTCCAGCACGGCATGAATGGCCTCCGGGCTAAACAGGCTGGGTGTGCCGCCGCCGATGAACACAGTCTCCACCGTCCGTCCTGTGACCTTCGGCAAGTCCTGCTCTAAATCAGACAATAGCGCTGCGACATAGGCCACCTCGGGCAGGCCACCCGTCGCCGCATGAGAGTTGAAGTCGCAATAGGGGCATTTGCGGACACACCAAGGAATGTGGATGTAGAGGCTTAGAGGCGGAAGGCTTTGCATATCGATAGCGGTCGTGTTCGGCATAAAAAAAGGCCCAGCACATTATCCCGCGCCTTTGATGGCAAAGCAAAACTGCTAACAAATCTTACGAGCCAACTCGCCGCCTATCCAATGGTAAGGTGCGCAGTGCGCACCCTACGTGGCTTATGCAATCTACTGACAGAATACCCAGATTGAAATGCAGAGTTTCCTTCTCCTACCTGCTTATTCATTGCATCATCATTGTGTGCATAGATAATATATCGAGTAATATCCTGTTACAATTCAGCTACTCGTCAACCCATTCAGGTGTTATTTTATGACTTGGTCCGAAAGCGAACAGGAAAAAATTTTGAGCCTTGTGCGCAAGCATGGCTCTAGACCAACCCAACTGCTGCAACTTCTGCGTGATGTGCAAGCGGAGTGTCATTGCGTCCCGGCGGAAGCAATCGAAATTGTCGCCTTCGAACTGAAGGTTTCCCGTACCACCGTTCAGGGGGTGGTCGAATTTTATGGTCTCCTTTCTTTGGAACAGCTGGGCCGCTTCCACATTTTGCTCAGCGACTCCATCACTGACCAAATGATGGGTAGCCGCCAGTTGATGGAATATCTCTCCGCAAAGCTGGGAGTGGAGCCGGGCCAAACCCGCGCTGACGGCCGGGTAAGCCTGGGCTTCACCTCCTGCACTGGTTTGTGCGACCAAGGGCCGGCCGGACTGGTGAATGGCCACTGGCTGTCGCGCTTAAACGGGGAACGCATAGATGGCATCGTAGCATTGGTTGAGCGCGATGTTTCTCTGGAAAACTGGCCCGAGGAGTTTTTCAACGTGGATGACAACATCCAACTCCCCGGCTTGCTGTTGGAAAACCCCATTAAAATTGGCGCTGCATTAAGGCAGGCCGTCCGCAATGGATTTGACGAAGTGTTTGAGGAAATTACCCGCTCCGGCCTGCGCGGACGCGGCGGGGCGGGCTTTGAGACCGCATGGAAGTGGCGCTACTGCGCCGAGGGGCCGGAAGATGCCAATGGCTTGCCGTTTGCCGGACTGACCGAGCGCTATGTGGTTTGCAATGCCGACGAAGGGGAACCGGGCACGTTCAAAGACCGCATACTTCTGAATAGCCATGCCCACCAAGTGTTCGAAGGCATGACGGTTTGCGCTGGTGTTGTTGGGGCAAAACAGGGGTTTCTCTATTTGCGCGGCGAATATCTCCGCCTGCGCCCGCAACTGGAAGCGGTGCTGGCTGAGCGTCGCGCTAAAAATCTTTTGGGTAGCCACATACTAGGTCGGCAGGGTTTTGATTTTGACATCGAAATCCACATGGGGGCGGGGGCCTATGTGTGCGGCGAGGAGTCGGCTTTGATCGAGTCACTGGAAGGCAAGCGCGGTGTACCTCGCATCCGCCCGCCTTACCCTGTGGTCAGCGGCTACCAGGGCAAGCCCACCGTGGTGAACAACGTGGAAACCTTCTTCGCCGTTGCCGCCATCGCCTTGTACGGAGGAGGTTGGTTCGCCACTCACGGTACGGATAAATCCAAGGGCAGTAAGATTATCAGCATCAGCGGCGACTGCGAACGGCCAGGCATTTACGAATACGACTTTGGTGTCAGCATCGCCGAGATACTTCTCGAATGCGGGGCGGAGAATACTCAGGGCGTTCAAGTTGGCGGTGCGTCGGGTGCCATCATTTCAGGGCGCGAATACCACCGCAAATTGGCCTATGAGGATTTGGCCAGCGGAGGTTCCTTCATGATTTTTGACAAAAGCCGCGATATCATGGACGTTGTCCGCAATTTCACCCATTTTTTCGCGCATGAAAGCTGCGGCTTTTGCACTCCCTGCCGGGTTGGCACGACCCTGCTGAAGAACGAAGTGGACAAAATATGCGACGGCCACTCCGGTGCCTTAGATTTGGTCGGAATGACCAGCCTTGCCCGCTTCATCAAAAATGCCAGCCATTGCGGCCTTGGGCAATCCGCCGCCAACCCGGTGTTGGGCACTTTGTCGCATTTTCCTGACGCCTACAAGGCCCGGCTCAAGGATGTTAGCTTCGAGCCGGGATTTGATTTGGATGAGTCATTGGAAATCGCCCGGCGCATGAGTATGCGGGACGATGCTATGGCTCATTTGGAACAGGAGGCAATATGAGTAAAAACACCTTAACCATTGACGGAAAACCGATTCCGTTTGAAGCAGGGGATACCATCATGGATGCGGCGACCCGTGCGGGCGTTTATATTCCGCACCTGTGCCACAACCCCGAACTAATCCCGCAAGGCAACTGCAAGCTCTGCGAAGTCAAAGTTAACGGGCGCAACAGCTCCGCCTGCACTTTCCCGGCGGCAGAGGGTCAGAATGTGTTGAATAACACCAAGGAGTTGAATGAAAACCGGCGCACCATCACCCAAATGTTGTTTGTTGAAGGCAACCACCTCTGCCCAGGCTGCGAAAAAACTGGCAACTGCAAGCTCCAGGCGGTGGCTTATTCGCTTAACATGCTGGATATTCGCTTCCCGCTGTTTTACCCCAAACGGGAGATTGACTCCTCCCACCCGGATATTCTGCTTGACCGCAACCGCTGTATTTTTTGCGAAATGTGCGTGCGGGCCAGCCATGAAGTGGACGGAAAGGATGTGTTTGGCATTGCCGGACGCGGCATCAAAAACCATCTTGTTGTCAACTCAAGCTCAGGCTTGTTGAAGGACACCAACCTAGAAGTAGCCGACAAGGCTGCCCATGTCTGCCCGGTTGGTGCGATTATCGTCAAGCGGCACGGTTTTGAAGTTCCCATCGGCCAGCGCACTTACGACAAGCAGCCGATTGGAGGCGTGTCGCCGACTTCCGAAAAGGCCCACAAGGAAAAAGACCATGGCTGAGAAATTGAAAGTCGCAACTACGTCCCTAGGCGGGTGCTTTGGCTGCCATATGTCCTTGCTTGATATTGATGAACGCATCGTCGATCTGGCCGAGATCATCGAGTTCGACCGGTCGCCGTTCACCGACATCAAACACTGTAGCGAAATAGTGGACATAGGTCTGATTGAAGGCGGGGTCTGCAACAGTGAAAACGTCCACACCCTGCGCGAGTTCCGCAAATCCTGCAAAATTCTAGTGGCTGTCGGCGCGTGTGCCATTAATGGCGGATTGCCCGCCATGCGCAACTTCGTGCCTTTGGAGGAATGCTTGGCCGAGGCATATCTAACCGACGATTTGGATAGCCCTCAAATTCCCAACGATATAGAATTGCCATTGCTCCTCGATAAAGTCCACCCCATCCATGAATTGGTCAAAGTGGATTACTTCCTGCCCGGTTGCCCGCCCTCGGGCAATGCTTTCTGGAAATTCCTCACCGATTTGGCGGCTGGCAAAAAACCCACGCTGCCCTATGAATTGGTGCATTACGATTGAAATGTGGTCCTTATGATAAGCAAAGAACGCCTTGATGAGATATTCGATAATCTGGGGTCGAATCTCCGGCTGCGCACCCCGGATCTCTGCGTCAAAATCCTCCACCAAGTCGCCCGCGAATCCGAGCAGGCCAGCTTGAAGGCTTTGGGCGAAAACGATTTGTGTGCGATCAGCTACGAAGACCCGAAGGAATTGATTTGGCAGCGCCAGCACTGGGCTGACCTGATCTACCGCTCAGACAATGGCGGCAAGTTGCTGCCCCGGCTGTTGCGCATGGCCATGATCAAAGTCAATATCCACACCTCGGCCTTGGTCGGGCAGGCGGTGGCTTACAAGATTGATTGCAATTGGTATGTGCGGCAGTGATAACTTGGCTTTTCGCCTACTGCAAGCTTTGCTGTAAACACCATGCGTATTTCCCGCTTTTACTTAGCCCAAACCTTAAGTCCCGGCGCGACTATCCAACTCTCAGATGAAAGCGCCCATTATTTGCGCACCGTATTGCGTTTGAAGAAGGGTGCTGAATTGGTCGTTTTCAACGGCGATGGCGGCGAATATCCGGCCTCCGTGGCTGAAGTGCACAAAGAGGCCGTCAGGCTGGCTTTGGGCGCATTTAACCCACACGAGACAGAATCGCCCCTGCGCATATCCTTAGGTTTGGGCATCTCGCGTGGCGAACGCATGGATTTGGCCATCCAGAAAGCGGTCGAGTTGGGCGTTTCGGCCATCACGCCTTTGCTTGCCGAGCGTTGTGTGGTGCAACTGGATGAGGGTGCGCGTAAGGCCCAGCGTTTGCGGCACTGGCGCAAAATTGTCCAAAGCGCCTGCGAACAATGCGGGCGCAACCGGGTTCCCGAAGTATTTGAACCCCTGCAACTGGATGCATGGACGGAGCGCCAGAGCGGGCTTAGGCTTTTTCTCGACCCTTACGGAACCCTGTCCTTGCGCGAACTGCCGCCGCCAGGTGGACCCATTTGTCTGTTGTCAGGACCGGAGGGCGGCTTCAGCGGGAATGAACGAAAAGCCGCCATTACGGCAGGCTTTATGGCCATCCGGCTTGGACCCCGTGTGCTGCGCACAGAAACGGCAGCCTTGGCGGCACTGACAGCCATCCAAACCTTGTGGGGGGATTTGGGGTGAGGCTTAGGTCGGAAAAGCATTGCAACACACAGGGAGTGCTGCTTGCCTTGCTAGGGCATATAAGGCAAGGCAGGCCTTGCACTCCCGCGTCACTTTTAATCGAACCGAGTCGGTCTTGGATTGCAGTGCCCAACGTCTATGAATCCGTCGAGGCCGACTCGGTTTAGTCACCTAGCCCCATGCATACGCCGGTCACACCAAAATGAGATTTGTTGGCGGACGGCATTCATTTGCCGCCCGCTTTGGTTGAAACGCTGTTTACCCCTGCCCTGCCGGGGGATGCGGCACTCATCCGCATGCCCTTAATCTGGGCAATTCCTGATCCCGGTAATGGGCATCCACCCAGCAACGCGGAAGTTCTTCGCCGGAGGCGAATACCAAGTCTACCTTGGGGAATGTTTCTGGATCGCCCAACTCCTCTCCATAAGATAACCGACCGACTACGCTCACATGGGCGGGGCTAAACAGATCGTTGAGGCTTAACACCTCAACTAAATGACCTTCACTTTTTTGTTTTAGCAACATGATGACTTACTCCTCTTTATACATCAATGAGTTATTATTGTTATGCACCTGATGCGGCATCTCTTTAGGATTCAGCCCATAAAGGAAGAGAGTGTAAATTCAATTTACAGTCTAGGGCAATCACGGCGACAATAGCCGCAGAAAAAACCTTCTCTATTACTTGACATTAGACAAACATTTCGTCATAAGATTCGCAACGCTGTATGGACCAACTACCTCAAGACGGAATAGCGCTTGCCCTGCTAGTGTTCGTTCTGGGCATTAAACATGGTTTGGATGCCGACCATTTGGCCACTATCGACGGGTTGACCCGCTACAACGCACCGCTCAACCCTGGCTTGGCCCGCTTCTGCGGCACCCTTTTTTCACTGGGTCATGGCGGTGTGGTCGTATTGGTTGCCAGCGCCGCCAGTTGGGTCGCCAACGCTTGGACGGCACCCGAGTGGATGGAAAGTTTGGGGGTTTTTACCTCGGTTTTTTTCCTGACCCTGCTCGGTTGCGCCAATCTGCTGTCCATTCTTCGAACCCCTGCCAACCAAGTCGTTAAACCTGTGGGCGTAAAAGGTCGGCTGCTCGGAAGCCTGCAAAGAGCCAAGCACCCTTCCCTGATTGCTCTGGTGGGGGCACTGTTCGCGCTTTCCTTCGATACCATGAGCCAGGCAGCCTTGTTCGCACTGAGTGCGCAGCATGAGGGTGGGTTCTGGCGGGCGCCGGTGTTGGGTGTAGTGTTCATGTTGGGCATGATGTTGACCGACGGACTCAATGGCCTGTGGATATCGCGCATCCTCAGCCGTGCGGATAGAATGGCGGCGATTGCGTCACGCGTTATGGGCCTGACTGTGGCCTGCCTAAGCCTGGCCGTCGCCGCCTTGGGAGCGGCAAAATATTTTTCGCCGAAGATTGGCGGATGGATGGAAGGCTTGGAACTGCAAACCGGTCTGGCGGTATGCGTTACTGTCTGCATCGCCCTCGCGGCGGGCTTGTTGCTGTCCCGCTGGCGCTTACAGCGTTTTTAATATCAAATAGTTACTTGTTACAGCATTTTCAATATCAAAGAGTTACTTGATAGCTGGAATGAAAGGGCAAGATATTCAGTTAACTTGAAATCTTAACAAAGAAAAAAATAAAGGACACTCAATCAAACTATCCTGTGTGTTTGTGCTTTGCAAAATAATATAACCCAACAAGTAACTCTTTGATGTTGAAAACGCTGTAAGTTGAATAGACTATGACGAGAAAACCACAAACAGGTGTAAGAAGAGGCCAAGGAAGGTTTTTGGGCGCTATTGCCGCGATAAAAAACAATTGGCTTGTTGGCCTGATAGGGAGTATTTTGGGGTTTTTGCTGTCGCAGTCCATCGCTTTTTACACCTTCACCACCAACCTTGAAACCACCAAGAAAATCGAGATGATTAACTTGGGAAAGGAACTTGTTCAAGATTTTTACGGCAAAGATAATATATTATTTAAAGACATTCGAACAAGCATAGAATCTTGTGAAAAGCTCTATAACGGATTTAATAAAACTGGCAAATTTGATCATGATGAAATCAACCAATATCTGGATTTTTTTGATGATTTAGGTTTTTACCTAGATGAAGGCGTATTGGATATTAAAATCATCAACCAATTCTTTGGTGCTTATATCATAGAAGCTTATGAGTACGATGAATTGCGGAAGTACGTCGAAGATATGCAGAAGAATGCAAAGCAAAAGACCGCATTCGCTGAGTTTCAAGCTGTTTCGCTAGCGCTTGAAAAACTCCCCGAACGGCATGAGCTTGTTGAAACGGCCCGGCGCGGGTGTTCTAAACCGTGAGAATAGAATGAATAGCCTAAAACTACTCGGTCATTGTTCAGCCCAATGGGGATCCTATGGAGTGCGGCGACTCGTCGCCGTCTTTCAAGTCATGCGGCGACGAGTCGCCGCACTCCATAATTATTTTGGCTGCACCTATGGACTCAACAATGAACAACGCCTAAATTCGACGAGGTTCAAGGCTCATTTGCAATTGGCATTAATACTTCCTTGGCTAATTGCAGCAGTTTCCTGCACCCCTAAAACACCGATTGCCGATACGGCTAAACCTAACGCAGATAGCATTGCATCTAGGGGAGGTGGATGTCCAGAAGGTCCGCCTTGTAAACGCATCCCTAAGCCCAAGGAGTATGACCAGTATATTGCTCTCCCTCCAAAACTGCCGTTTGATCAGTCTATTGCTTTGGGCAAACAATTGCTAAACGCCGGAAATACCACCTCGGCTATTGATAATTTCAAACAAGCGTTGTTGGCAACAGGTAGCGATGCGGCCAAGCAACAAGCGGTTTATGGGAACCTTGGGCTTGCCTATATTGCCGCCTCCGACAATCCAACAGCCCAAGCCTATCTGGAAAAAGCCGGGGCAAAAGAGCAAGCGCCGGCTTGGATCAAAGACGCTTACAAGCATCTTTTGGCTTCGCAAACGCTCATGACGGTCGAGTATATGGAACAGAAACTCCAAGCCGACAATAAAATAGAACACGAGCGGGCGATGTTGCGGGCCCTTGATCAGGGGTTTTCATGTGAGGGCTTCATAGGCATCGGCGATTTACGACCCTTTAGAGGATTAGTCAGAGAGCACCGGAAACCCACTAATACATGTTTTATTGACGACGAGACATTCTTGGATATCCGCATCATTATTGCCGTCAATCGCACCGAACTCACGCCGGAAGGACAGAAACAGGCTGATGAACTGGGCAAATTCTTGCAGCAGCAATTGCAAGACAGAAAGCAAGTCGCTGTGCTGGTTGGCCATACCGATATCATCGGAAGCCAAGGATACAATGACCGCCTTTCCGAAAAACGAGCCGCCGCCGTAAAGCATTATCTGGAAAGTAAATTCCCCGATTTGAAGGGTAAATTGACCGAGCTTGGCATGGGCAAACGACAACCCCTGTTTAAAGAAACGGACGAAGCATCCCAAAGCCTGAACCGGAGGGTCGAAGTGAGGTTAAGCCGCACAGCGGAGTGATAGTATTTCCTACTGGAATTCCCATCGTTATGGGTTCCCAAGCAGGAGCTCTCATCAATTACACAAGTCGCGCCGAGCCAAAAATGCCGTCATTCCAGCAGGGATGCAGGAATCCAGTGCCATGGACGGTAACTTGTCAGTTACGCAAACGCTTGACTTAGGTGGCCTTTGCTCGTCAGCATTGCGTCATTAGGTGCATGGGCGCTTATCGTGGCCCCAAGCTTGCCATCCTTGGACGCTGGATTCCGGCATCCATGACCGGAATGACGGCGTTTTATCTAACATCGGCACTTTGGGTAAAGCGCCCAGCTTGGGAATGCGTTTTTTGAAGCTCCAGCTTCCCGAGGAACAGTCTACGGGCAAGCTGGGGCTTGGGAACCAGCCTGAAATTCGCAAATGATTGGTTACCGTCCGTGGCCTGGATTTCGGCATCCATGCCAAAATGACGGCTTTCCGCCCGCTCCCAAAACGATTGCTTGGCATGCGTTTGTGAGCGCGTATGTACAGCGTTTTCATCTTTAAAAACAAACTAAAAATGAATATTCAAACAACCTTTGGTTGAAAAAAAATACCTAGCAACAACCATAAGCCTTATCAAGTAACCGATTGATGTTGAAAACGCTGTATTTGATGTCGAAAACGCTGTAGCCGCTATACCCTCAACCGGTACCCAACCCCGGACTCGGTTAGCAAGTACTTGGGCTGGGTAGGGTCTTCTTCCAGCTTTTGGCGAAGCTGGCTCATGTAAATTCTAAGGTAATGGGAACTTTCGGCGTGGGAAGGCCCCCAGACATCCTTCAGTATCTGGCGATGGGTCAACACCTTGCCGGCATTTTGGACGAGCACGGAAAGCAGGCGGTATTGAATCGGCGTGAGATGCACTTCCTTGCCGTCAATTTGCACCCAGCGGTTCAGCAGATCGACCTGTAGGTTTCCGGTCGTAAAAATGCCCGACGGGTCCTGTTCCGGCACCCGTAGCCAGCGGCGCAGCGCGACACGGGTACGGGCAAGCAATTCGCCCAATCCGAACGGCTTGGTCAGATAGTCATCCGCCCCAGCATCCAAAGCTTCGATTTTACTTTGTTCCGAACTGCGGGCGGATAGGATGATGATGGGCATCGCCGACCATTCCCTGATCAGTTTGACGACCTCCACGCCATCCATATCGGGTAGCCCTAAATCAAGGATAACGAGATCGGGCTTGCGGACACCGGCCTCCACTATGCCTTGCCGCCCATTGTCCGCCTCAAAGACAACAAAGTCGTGGGTGGAGAGTCCAGTGCGCAAAAACCGGCGGATTGGCGGGTCATCCTCAATCACTACGACAACGGGTTTTTGGTTAGCCATGGCAACGCAACAGGATAGGGGTGGTGGTGGTCATTATCCTTCCTGCTCCATCGGCGGGGGCTGCTTTTCCACCGGAATCATGAAAGAGAAGATGGCTCCGCCGCTGGCGCGGTTTTGCGCTTGGATAGTGCCACCGTGGACTTCGACTATCGCCCTGCAAATAGCCAGGCCCAATCCCACGCCGCTTTGGGCTGCTTCTTGGCGGACGCGGTAGAATTTTTCAAATAGCTTGGTTTCCATTCCCTTCGGAATGCCCGGCCCCCGGTCGGCGACAAACACTTCCACCGCGAAAGGGGTTATCTCGACAGAAATTTGTAGGGGACTCCCCTCGGGAGTATAGCGCAATGCATTTTCCAGCAGATTGATCAAAACCTGTTCGATTAATACCGAGTCCGCATAAAGCATCGGGATTCCGGGAGGGATATTGACCGTCACCTCGCGGCCTTCCAGGCGCTTTTGCAAACCGGTCAGCACCGTGCCGATGATTTCCTCCAAGGGATGCCATTGCTTGTTCAACTCCACCGCGCCCGCATCCAGTCGGGCCATGTCGAGAATGTTATTGACCAGGTTCGACATGCGCTGGGCCTCACCGTAAATGGCGCTGCTCAGCTCGATCTGGTCCTCCTGCGTCAGCGAACCGTCGTTTTCCGCCAAGGCGCTGGAAGAACCGACGATAGTCGCCAAAGGGGTGCGCAAATCATGGGAGATGGAACTAAGCAATGAATTCCTTAATTGCTCCGTCTCCATTTGAAGCTGTGTGATCCTGGCCTGTTCGGCCAATCTGACACGGGTGATGGCTTGGGCAATTTGCCGAATGAAAGTATCCAGCAGCTTTTGTTGCTCGGGCAAAAAAACCCGGCGCAAATTCACCGGCACTAAAGCCAGGACCCCCAGAACTTTTTCGTGGCTGCTTAGGGGTAAATAAAGCGCATCGGCACCAGCTAGGGTATTCGTGCCGTGGCCGGCCATTTCGTTATGGTCCATGACCCATTGTGCCACGCTAAGATCACTGCCGTATAGAGACTGCGGCAATCCTCTATCCTGCGGGTGGACCACCCTGCCAGTCTGGTCGGGAAGCAGAATTACATTTTGGCTGCCAAATTCGGAATGGATATGGCGTACGGCGGTGCGCATGATCTCATCTTCACTTTGGCTCATGGTAAGCTCCTTGCTCATGGCATACAAGACCGTGGCCCGCCGCTCCCGGTGCGAGGCAACCTTGGCTTGGGATTTGACATTTGCCATGAGATTGCTGATCAACATGGCAACCGTCATCATCGCGATCAGCGTCACCAGATATTGTGTGTGTGAAACCGAAAAGCTGTATTGCGGGTCAACAAAAAAATAATCCACCATCGCCACGCCAAGTACGGAGGCCACTATCGACGGGCCGCGCCCGTACCGCGTAGCGATGAAGACCACACCCAACAGAAAGACCATCACCAAGTTGGCCAATTCAAAATGCCCAAACATCAGACTGGTGAGGAGCAAGCAGATTATGGTCACGCCTATGGACCAAACATAGCCCCAGAAATAGCCTTTTTTGCGTTTGCTGAGGATTTCCTTGAGCCCCGGTTCCGAACCTCTACGATAGCGCGTCAGTTCCGATTCGTGGCGCACTGTGCCGGGCTGGGGGCTGCCCAATAGGTAAAGATTGATGTTGTGCGCCTCGCTGATAAGCGTATCCACCACTGAACCCAGCAACCAGCGTTTCCAACCCCGGCGGCTGGGTTTGCCCATGACGATTTTGGTGATGTTTCTATCATTGCAAAAATCGATGATGGCCTCACTCATCTGGTTGGCGCTCAGGGTCACCGTCTCGGCCCCCAACTGCTCCGCGAGGCGAAGTACGCGGAGAATGCCATCCCGCTTTTCCGCCGGCAACCTTTGCAATTCGGGCGTTTCGATATAAGCGACGATCCATTCACCACGCAAACCGACGGCGAAACGCTTGCCGGCACGAACCAGACGCTCACCCAATTCACTGGGGCCGACGCAGACCAAAATGCGCTCACTGACCGGCCAAATTTCCCGGATGGCATGGCCTTCCCGATAATCCAACATCTGCGAGTCAACTTGGCTGGCGGTCTGCCGCAATGCCAATTCCCGCAGGGCGATCAGGTTGCCTTTGCGGAAGAAGTGGCGGATGGCATCCTCGGCCTGCTGCGGAAGGTAAACCTTGCCCTCCTTGAGCCTGACCAGTAACTCGTCAGGCGGCAAATCCACCAATTCAACCTCGTCCGCCGCCTCGAACACTGTGTCAGGCACCGTCTCCCAGACCCGGATACCCGCAATTTGCCCTATATCATCATTGAGGCTTTCCAAATGCTGGACATTGAGAGTCGTGTAGACACCTATGCCGGCCTCAAGCAACTCATCAATGTCCTGCCAGCGCTTCGGGTGGCGTGACCCCGGCGCATTGGTATGCGCCATTTCATCGACAAGAACAATGGAAGGTTTGCGCTTGAGAGTGGCATCAAGGTCGAATTCGCTTAGGGTGGTGCCCCGGTATTCAATGGACTTTCGTGGCAAAACATCAAGCCCTGTCAACAATTCCGCCGTTTCTTTGCGCCCATGGGTCTCGATAAGCCCGACAATCACATCTATGTTCTCAGCCCGCCGCTCCCGAGCCGCCAGCAACATGGCGTAGGTTTTGCCCACGCCGGCTGCAAAGCCGAAGAATATCTTCAACCGTCCGCGCTTGGCTTTGGCTTGTTCCTGCTCAATCTTTGCGAGCAATTCGTCAGGGTCGGGGCGTTCGGGGTTCATGGTTTTTCTCACTATCACGCATTGCGCGGGAATGCGCGGATGATATCAAACCATTCGTTGGGCACAAAAGGCAAGCAGATATGCTTGGCAAGCGTTATTATGGGTAAAAGCCGCTGCGGATTTCCCTTGCAACCAGGATTGATGCATCCTCAGTCCAGCGGTGGACATCAGCACGACTTCGACATCGGGAATGCCGCCTATGGATTTGATCAATTTGATTGCGGATGGATTCGATGGCTTCAGGCAGATTTTGGGTCTGGCGCAACGTTCGGTGATGAAATTCACCAAGGCGGCAAGTTCAGTGGGAGTGTTTTTAAAGGGTTGGGAAACGATGGCTTGTCCATCGGTACACAATACGACCACCCATTCTTTGCTGTCTGTACTGTCAATGCCTACGTAACTTCGGTCAGTCATGGTTTTACCCTGTGTTGTTGAAAGCGGCTACATTATTGATCTAGTCCTGTAAAAAGGGTATTAATATTCGGGAAGGCGGGGTAAAGAAATTATAAATATTTTTTCGGCACACGTTCGCTTAACGTGTGATGTTGAAAACGCTGTATGCACACCCGGAGGAATAAGCTCGCAATGCAAAGCTTCACAGCAGCGCCTTGGTCCAAGGGACTCAAAGCGGCATCTATGCTCGGTTTGGCCGTGATGATCGGGTTAGGGCTTGCTGCCTATCATGCTGTCCCCTACGGCACACAAGTTCCCTACGCCGAAGCCTTTGGCACAGCTCTTATTGCCGTACCGCCTCTGATCTGTGTGTTCGCCTTTCTGTTCGTCGTCACGGGTTACCGGCTTGATGCCCGCTACCTCTATGTGCAGCGTCTGCTTTGGAGCACCCGCATCAATCTGAGCGGTCTTGGGTATGCTTGGCATGACCCTGCAGCCATGCGCCGGTCAATTCGCATCATTGGCAACGGCGGCCTTTTTTCGATCACTGGCGTTTTCATGAACACCACACTCGGGCGTTATCGCGCATTCGTAACCAATCCGGAGCATGCGGTAGTGCTAAAATATCCTTCGCGGACCCTGGTGATTTCCCCTACACACCCCCGCCTTTTCCTCAGCCACCTCAAAGTAGTGCTTCCCGGCATTATCGTACAAGAACACCTATGATTTGGGATATTTCACCCGTCGCTTTTGCATTTTCCCTAGGGGGCCACCCGATCAGCATTCGCTGGTACGGGCTGTTTTTTGCGTCCACCTTCGTCTACGGCATCCTTTTTTTCCGTTATCTATTTGGCCGGGAAGGGCATCCGCAAGATGATGTTTACGACTTGGCGCTATACGTCATTGGCGGTACGGTGGTCGGTGCCCGTTTAGGCCATGTGCTATTGTACAATCCACACTATTATTTAAGCCATCCCATAAAAATATTTGCCGTTTGGGAAGGCGGTTTGGCCAGCCACGGCGCGGTGATAGGGATATTGGCCAGTGTCTGGCTGTACTCGCGGCAAGCCACCGGCCAAACTTTCCTTTGGGTTTGCGACCGCATCGGCCTGGCCGTGCCTTTGTCCGGCTGTCTTATCCGCATCGGCAATTTTTTCAACTCGGAAATCCTCGGCACACCCACCGGCCTTCCCTGGGGGGTGGTCTTTGCCCGTGTCGATCCGCTGCCACGGCATCCGGTGCAACTTTACGAAGCCTTTTGTTACCTTGTGGCCTTCCTGCTACAGTTCCGCTATTACCTTAGCCGTGGCGGCAATGCCGGCCCCGAAGGCTATCTATTTGGCCGATTCTTCATCTTCATCTTTGGCACACGCTTCTTCATGGAGTTCTTTAAAGAAGAGCAAACCATCTACGAGACCGGTTCGGCGCTGAATATGGGCCAGTGGTTGAGCATTCCTGCGGTGCTGTTGGGCTTTTATCTGCTATGGCGTGCCAAGCATTTAGCTAAGACGGCTGCCTCCATGCTGTGAATTCACCCTCAAAACACTTGATTTTTAGGGTAAAATAGTCATACAGCGTTTTTAATATCGAAGAGTTACTTGTTAAGTTACTGATGTTACGCAGCGAACACTTGTAGGGCGGCCTTCAGGCCGCTTCGACCTGCCTAATTGCAACGAACTTAGTTTAGCGGCCTGAAGGCCGCCCTACAACAGCCAACAAACGGCACTGCGTAACATCGG
>CAIZPP010000088.1 GCA_903934875.1 uncultured Methylococcaceae bacterium | reverse complement strand
GCGACTCGTCGCCGCTGGACGCAAAAGGCGGCGACGAGTCGCCGCACTCCACAACATCCGGGCTACAGCCTACACGGTTGCGTAACATCAGTTAATAAAACAAAAAAGTCTGTTGACAATGAAAGTCATTTTCTCTAAGATGCCGCCGAAATTTGGAAATTAGAATGCTGACTAGGGACGGTCCACACAATGCCATTTGTATTTACAGTACACTCGTTTATTACTTGTCAATTAGGAGTCAATATGACAGATGCAACCACCGAAACTAATTCAAGCGATGCAATCAATGTGGCGCTGGAATTGATGCACACTATTGTGTCGAAAGAAAACAAACCTGACGAAGAAAAAACACGTGAATACTATCTTACCCTTTTTTATCAATGCTTAAAATCAACTAATCAAGCCAACTCACTGGATTCAATTTTAAAGCCTAGTTAGTTACAGCGTTTTCAAATTCCCCTTACCTTAACATTTATGTGGAGAAAAATATGACCGATAGTAACAGTTGCGCTATAACCAATAACATTTCAGTAACAAGCATACCAGCCGCTTATGCTGGCAGTGCCCAAACAGGCTGGGATGGTAGTATTGTCTGTATCAATGCCTATAATACTGGCACCGACACTGCTCTGCAAGTCTACGAACAAACCTTGAGTTTATTGCCTTTTGCCAGCGGGTCAACAACTCTCCCTGAAACGAAGTCCAGTACTATTGAGTTGAATGTAACCTACCCTGGTACTACCAGTCCGGCTGTTATTTATGATCTCATTTTTGCACAATCAAATAATTATTTTCCGGTACTTGACATATCAACTATGCAAGGGTTTGTAGCCCCATATAGCTATTCGCCTATTACCATCAGTACTAATAATATCAGTTCAACAGCAAACGCATTCCAGTTTTACCAAGACATTTGCGCATTTCCAACATCAACGCTGGCGCAAAACTTTACCGCAGCAGTAAATAGCACCAGCCAGAGTGCCAATACAGCAGCAAGTATTACCTCGGCTATGAGTCAGTTTTTTGCGAACACCAAAGCTTATCAAAATGTCAGTTATGATGGCTATATTGCTGTAACTACCTATTTGAATACTTTTGCTTATGCGTGGGCAAATTTTGCCTCGACGTATACCTATTATATATTTACCAGTGGTACTATCACTGATGCCAGTTCTGGCACGATACCGACTGCTAAGGCTCTTGGCACCATTACTTTTACCCGCACTGGTACGGCGGCTGGGGTGACTGACACTAGTGGTGGTTACACCATTGTTTATACAGATACCAGCTCAAAGAAAACCACATTATATTTTTCCAGCGGTCAACTAGTTTCCAGTACAACTCAAGATGTTCCTTCAATAGCCTTGCAATTTAGTTTTGCTCAGCTTAGTCAATATACCAGCAAATCTAGTGATGGTGCTACTATAGTACCTATTATTGCTGGCAATATATATGGAACAAAGGTTCTTGGTATAGGCACTAATATCGCCAATGTAAGCAGTCCTGATGTTCTAACCGCTATTCAGAACTTCTTTGATTCTAAAGGTATGGCAGATACCTTGATGGTTATGAATCTAGCTATGGGATTAGACGTTATTTGCAAAGGTTTAAAGGGTTTAAGCAAATTATTAATAAAGTCTGTTAAGGCCAATCTCGGCAAAAATCCAACTCCTGCTCAGGTTGATCAAGCTAAAACGCTGAATAATGCTGATACCACAAAAAATTTAGCAAAATCCCAGAAAGTCGCTAATCGGTTAAGTTCGAGTAATAAAGTCAGTACCGATGTGGCAGGCCAGCAAAAAGCGGCTACTACAACACTGGAAGCACAAAGCGTAAATGAGCAGATTCAAGTGCAGGAAGAGGAGGTAGATAATGCCGAATCAGAATTGCTGGAAGAAGCTAAGTTAGAAGTCAATAAAAATATGAATGATGATGCTAGCAACTTAAAAAAGGCAATGAAAAAAGTTGTAGATCTTAGCAAGGAATTAACTACAGATCCTTCTGTTATTGACAGTACTGAGACACAACTGAATACCAATGAAAAGAGTATTAGCACGGCTAAAACTGATCTTGAGGCACAAGCTAAAACAGAAGCTAAAAGTTTTACTGCCGAACAAGAAGAGAAAGTTACACTGGCTCAAGATACTTTGAATGAAGAGCAAGCAGAACAGAAAGAAAAAAATGCTGAACTAGAAAATGAAAAAACAGGAGAAGAACCTACTAGTGAAGGTGAAAAAATTCATTTTGACGGTAAATGAAGTTGATTTAGTGCTGTAAGTCGGGTTGCCATAAAAGTACTTTTAATGTTCAGCGGTGTCAATGCCGACGACATGACCGTTATTCTTTTGTGCTGTAATACCAGAATCTGGGGCTTCCAAGATAGGTTTATCCACGGCAAATCAGTCATTCCGACAGGGTTGCCGTAGCGTATTACTCTAAAAAAGCTTGATTGGTGTCAGGCCGTGCCCATCAAACCGCGCCGACAAAGATGGGCACGGCCCTAGTAATCTTTGCCCATCTTACACTTTGTCCAATTTTGTAGTGATTGGGGAGTAGAAGCCATGGACGGTGGCTTTATGCAGCGTTTTACCTTAACAAAGAAAATATATAGAGGACACCCAATTAATCCATCCTGTGTGTGATTTGCTTTGCAAACAATATAACTTAACAAGTAACTATTCGATATTAAAAACGCTGTAACGCAGTAATTTAAGGAAATATTTATGTCTAGTACAGTAGTATCCGGCATTCCAGTCACTATAACTAACCAGTTAAAAGCTCCCCTAGTTGTTTATAATACGGTGGCAGCGACACCAACAAGCAACCCTCCCAGTACCAATGCTGCTGATTATCAGCCAGTTTATACCCAGATTGCGACTGTTCCTGCCAATGGTGTGCAAACCTTCACACCCCCGGATTTATTATGCCGTCTGGTTATCTGTCAGCAAAGTGACCAATTTCCATTACAGGTTTTTGTGCCACCGTTTTTGGCAGATACTGCCTCAACAACCATTACCGCAACCGATCTGAAAAACTGTCAGAGTGTTTGGGGTTTTTATCAACAATTATTTGCCCAGCCCTATTCCCCTGAATCTCTACAATTCAATGAAATATTCACAGGTGTCACCGACGTAACCACGCTAGAATCCAGTGTAGCAAAATTTTTTAACGCTAATAATCTGGCTGGTTGTAGTTACGAACAGTTTAGTATTGTCAGTTATTGGGCTAGCTATTCACTTTATGCTTGGCAAGGTACTTATTACTGTTATTTACTCAAAACTAATAGTAATGGGTTTATAATCCCAAATAATCCCTGTGGCACTTTGCAGATTGCAAACAATCAAGCCAGTTATTTCCCAGCCACAGGCTTGGGCGTAGGTGCTCTTAATTTTGTCAATAATCAGCTAAGCTCACACAACGCTACCAATACGAGTGGATTGAATCTAACGGCAATTCCACGTAGCCTGAGCTGGGAAGGACAATCAGCGACTGTGGTGCTTTGTTTTACCGGTTATCTCAATGGGCAATATGTAATTGTACAACCCTATAAAAATCCTGCTTTGCCGTGGTGGATAGCTGCTTATAATCTAGCTTATGGTAGCTATCAAGCGGTAAACCTTGCCATGAACCTAGACATGGCTGTACAGACATTAAAAGTTGTAGCTAAAGGGGTTCCATTTTTATCATCAAAATTATCAACCTTTATTGGATCGGTTAATAGTAAGCTGAATACAGTAAGTAAAGCCATTAATTCAGTTGTTGAAAGCATAGGTGAAATGATTGAGGCCATCAATGTGGATGTGGATGTTGATGTTGATGTTGATGTTGATATAGACATTGATGTGGATATTGATGTGGATATTGATGTGGATATCGATGTCGATATTGATATATTCGCTTTTATTGATATTGATGTTGATATCGATGTGGACATAGATGTGGATACCGACATTGATACGGTAGTAGATATTGACACTGACATTGATACCGTTTTCAATGTAGCACCGGGCATGATTAAGGGACTTACGAGTAAATTAGGTAATTGGATGATGAACAAGGGATTCTCTGAAATTGCAAAGAATTTGGCTATTACGGTAGTTATGAGTTCTGCTGACCAAATCCTTGGAGTTTGGAAAAATGCAGCAGAAAATGAATTGCAAAATATGCAACCAGCTCAATCAACTAGTCTTGGATTATTAATCAACTATATGTTGAATCCCAATAATCCCGTAGCAACGCGCTGGACTACGGTGGCTGATTTTGTTCAACAAACCAGCCCGGACATTCCAAGCCAAAAAATATTGCTCACTTCTGTCATTATGACTAAAGATAGCTCTACGGACAAAGAAGCAAATGCTTGGCGCTGGCCATCTACAACTGAAAATATACTGATAAACAAGCTGGCTCAATATAATTCGAGTACCAATTATTATCAGGCTTATTTACTACTTGCCAGTCAAACCTATAATGGTAAGGTTTTACCTGTCAAAGTAGCTTGTAATATAGCCTTGAAATATCTGAACAAGATTTCACCATCGTCTTAACAAGTAACTCTTCGATATTAAAAATGCTGTAAGATGATAACGCTGTATGACTTCATTATCTAAATACCCTAGTAGAATAGCGCATACCCGTGCTTGGGAAGAACTTTCCCAAGCTATTGCAGATAATGCTGATGCGATCACAGCAACCATCCCAACTACTAGCCCTAATCTGGGAGAATTGACTATCATTGGTTCTGGAATTGAAACGGTAGGTTTTACCTTGGGGGATGAAAATTTGATACGGGCTGCTGATGCGGTATTTTACTGTGTGGCGGACCCCTCTACCGTAGTCTGGATTAAATCATTAAGACCGGATGCTTATGATCTTTATGTGCTGTATGATGATAGTAAAGTGCGCTATACCACCTATATGCAAATGACTGAAGCAATGCTGCATTTTGTGCGGCGTGGAAAGAAAGTGGTGGCTATTTTTTACGGACATCCTGGTATTTTCGTGCTTTCTACTCATCGTGCGATTCTGATCGCAAAACGTGAAGGGCACAAGGCTGTGATGCGGGCTGGAGTTTGTGCACTAGACTGCTTATGTGCGGATTTAGGTGTTGATCCCTGTCATCCGGGTATGCAAACCCATGAGGCAACGGATATGTTGATCCGGGGGCGGATTCCCGATGCTAGTTTGCATGTGGTGTTATGGCAGGTTGGTTTAATTGGTGAAATGGGATTTCGTCGCAAAGGTTATATCAATAAAAACTTTTCTATCTTAATTGAATACCTACAAAAATATTATGGTCAAGATTATCCAATAACCCATTATATTGCTTCGCGCTATCCGACCATAGAACCTCTAATTGAGATTTATCCGCTGTCCGCTTTGCATGAACCAAATAATCAAGAACGGATCAATGGTATTTCCACATTTTATATCCCACCTAAAGACAATACCATAGCTAATAGAGAAATGCTTTACCGTTTAGGTTTGTTAAAGCCTGGTCAAGAAGTATACACTAATGTAGGTCCAATTCGTGAAATTGGTAACTATGGTCAGCGTGAACGTCAGGCATTTAAAGCGTTTAAACAATTTAAGATACCCAAAGATTATCAGTGGCAGGAGGATACTGTAGCCAGTAGATTTTTGATTGCCCTAAGAGAAAATGTGGATTTACGCCAGGCTTATATTAATAATCCATCTGAAACCTTATCAGTGTCTCAATTCCCTGATTTATCTGACCGAGAACGCGCATTGCTGATTACTCGAGATGCTGGTGCTATACAGGTTGCAGCTAGAGGATTAGCATTAGCTTCAGCAGTCAATAGGAATTTTTTAAAAATGCTGTATCAAAAAAAGCCGCTTCAATTAAGCCTGTTAAAACAATTACGTTATACCACTGCGGACAATTTAATAGCATCATTACAAAATTGGTCAACTGTGAATAACTGTCCAGCCGATTGGGAACGAATGCGTATCGATATTGATCTCAGCTTGAGAGACTGTCTCTTTCCTTGGGCAGGGATTTATTCCACGCAACAAACTGGTGAAGGATTATCGGATAATAACAGATTGATTGTAATAACTGGAGATGGAACAAAAGCGCGATTATCAGTAGATGGAAACCTGGTTCAGTATTTTGCCTTTAAGCGGGGCGTTCTGGAATGGAAACAAAGCTCAGGAGCACTTGAAAATGGCTATTTGCGTGTAGATATCAATAATAAAGGACAAAGACGATTATTGGGCAGTATCTGGTCTGACCAACAGACCATTCCTGCAGAACACCGCTTACAACTGGATGAAGTGGTTCCAGGTCGCCAGCATCCTGCCTTATTGTTAGGCACTTATATTCGTGAGGTCAATGGAAAAACTGAGCAACTGGAAATTGCTATTGTGCAATCTGCATCATTAGGGAGATTTCTAGGGGCACTTTTAAATGGTCAGTTACTGACCGGAAGTTTACAATTAAAAGGACAAATTCTTACAGTAGGGGAGCAGCAGTTTTTATTGCCCGGTCATCATATGTCTTCTGCATACACCGAATTACTGCCTACATGGCAAAAAACTTCCACACTGCCTTCTGCTTTATGTGGTATTTATCAAGTAAGATTATCTGGCAATGAACATTTTATCCTGACGGTTGAACAAGAGTCCATATTGATAGACAATAAAAAACCTGATTCAATAACCATTTCTTCTGCACAGATAAGCTGGTCGGGGGGCACTAATAAAGCAATAAGTGCTCATTTACACTTATTACTTGACCCAATCACCCTGTTCCCGTTTTTGTTTGGTGTAGTAGAAAATCATACCGAAAAATCAGTTCGTTGCCAAGGATTTATATCTCCACCTACGGATAAGCTTAAGCGTATTGAACCGGAACTAGGATTAAACAAGGTGCTGTGGCAACATTTACTCGCTTCATTGACAAATACAGATAAAGCCGCTGATATAATGTTGTGGTATCAGGTAGAAAAAGCAAACCTCGCAGCTTTGATTGTAAACACCATGCTCAGCAAGCAGCTTCCCTAATCACCCATCTTGGTCGGCGTGGTTTGATGGGCACGTCCTAGCGGCCTTTGCCCATCTTACCTTAGAGCGTTTTTAATATCGAAGAGTTACTTGTTGGGTTATATCATTTTGCAAAGCACAGACACACACGATGGTTTGAAAGACGCTGTATATGGGAATAAATATAGACAAAAATCAATTGTATATTTTTGATGTGGACGGTATTAATGGTGCAAAAATACTCAACTATGATACCCGTCACTATCCCTTTGCAAAAATTGCAGCAGCAGTTTTTAAAGTTAATTCGCTAGAATATCTACATAAGGACTGGATTCGGTATAAAATGCGACATGGAAAACCCCCTGAATTAAACTATTCCGATAATCTATCACTTCGTAAGGTTCTACAAAATCTTGATGATAACTCGCTATTTTACAAGGTATATCATCATTTTGTCAGGCAAATTATATGCTCTGTTTTTGGTTGCAAGATGTCCTACTCCAGCCACCCTAAAATGCGTGTGCATTTAGCCGGGACAGCATCTGTCAGTAAATGGCATCGTGATGCTGATATCACTAGACGCCGGGATCAAATTAATATTTGGTTACCATTCACGAATGCTTATCAGGGTAACAGCCTATGGATTGAATCTGATTACGGCTTAGCTGATTATCAACCGGTGTCAGTCAATTATGGGCAGGCACTGATTTTTGACGGTGGTTTTCTGGATCATGGAACCGTAGACAATGATACCGATGTTAGCAGAGTAAGCATTGATTTTCGTTTTTCTATTTTGGGTTCTCATATGCCCGAAACCGCCCAGTCCATTTTGGCCCATCGACCCCATGATTTGCGTCTAGCCGATTTAAGGTCTACGCAAACTGAAAATTCACCTTGGTAAAGGAAAAAAATACTATCTAATTAGGCTTGACATTTAGGCTTTTAAGAGTATGTTGCTCATGGTCAGGGTTTTAATCAAGCAATGACATCAGTCATGGGGGCGTTATGTCAAATGTGGATTGCAAAGCTTTTAGTCGATTGATAGCTATTCTATCGTTTGTTTTTTTTGTCCTTGTCGCGGGGAAACCTGCCCAAGCGGCTGATATTTCTGTCTACGCGGACGCACTTGCTGCTGATTGGCAAAACTGGTCATGGAGCACTACTCTTAATTTTTCCAATTCCGCTCCCGTTCACAGCGGTTCGCAATCACTTTCCGTGCAATACAACGCGGGATGGGCGGGGCTATACCTGCATCCGAATGCGGCTTATGACACCAAGGCTTATGATCGCATCCGTTTTTGGGTTAATGGCGGCAGTGCTGGTGGGCAACGGATTGCAGTGATCGTCAATGGCGACACCAGCCACAGTTATCCTGTGACGCTGCAAGCCAATACCTGGACGCAAGTCACCCTTGGATTTAACCAATTGGGCAGCCCTGCGACGCTGACCGATCTGTATTGGCAGGAAGCCACGGGCGGTGCTCAGCCCGTTTATTATCTTGACGACATCACTCTGCTCGCTGCCACTGTGCTACCCGTCTCGTTGAACATTGATGTCAACACAAACCGGCATCCGATTAGCGAAGACATCTACGGCATGAACTTTGCCGACCAGTCGCTGGCGTCTGAGTTGCACCTCCCGGTAAGCCGCTGGGGTGGCAACTCCACAAGCCGATACAATTGGCAAACCAGCGTGACGAACACCGGCAGCGATTGGTTTTTCGAGAACATCCAGCAAGGCACGGTCAATGTCAGTGCTTTGCCCTCCGGTTCCGCGTCCGACCAATTCATTGACCAGAACCGCAGCACGGGAACCCGTTCCATTATCACCGTACCGTTGATTGGATGGACGGCAAAAGCCACCAGTCCGCGCAGCCACCCGTATGATTGCGGGTTCAAAGTGTCAATTTACGGCCCGCAACAGGCTGTTGACTCGTGGGATACGAATTGCGGCAACGGCTTGCATAGCAATGGCAGCCCCGTTACCGGTAACAATCCCGCAGACACTAGCGATCCAATCACCCCCGCCTTTGTGACTGCTTGGGTCAGCCACCTTGTCGGCAAATACGGGTCGGCTGCCACTAACGGTGTCAGCTATTATGATCTCGATAACGAGCCGATGTTATGGAACAGTACGCATCGCGACGTGCACCCGTCACCGGTCAGCTATGACGAAATCCTCAACCGGACCTATCAATATGCCGCGGCGGTAAAAACCGCTGACCCGTCTGCCAAGACATTGGGGCCTGTGCTTTGGGGTTGGTGTGCCTATTTTTACTCCGCGCTGGATGGTTGCGCTCCGGGTGCTGACTACAAAGCGCATGGAAACCTTGCCTTCGTGCCCTGGTATCTTGGTCAAATGAAGGCTTATGAGCAATCACACCGGCAGCGGATTCTAGACTACTTAGACTTGCATTATTATCCCCAGTCTAACGGGGTCTCCCTAACCACCGCAGGCAGCGCAGCGACGCAAGCATTGAGGCTGCGTTCCACCCGCTCGCTTTGGGATGCCACTTATATTGATGAGAGTTGGATATCGAACACAGCAAGCGGCGGCGTGGAGGTGCGATTGATCCCGCGCATGCACGATTGGGTTAACGCTTATTATCCCGGAACCAAGCTGGCAATATCCGAATACAATTGGGGCGGGTTGGAAAGTCTCAATGGCGCACTGGCGCAAGCCGATATTTTAGGCATTTTCGGGCGCGAGGGATTGGATTTGGCTACGCTTTGGTCGCCTCCTAGTTCAGCCCAGCCGGGCGTGTTTGCCTTTCGCATGTTTCGTAATTTCGACGGGGCAGGGCAGGCTTTTGGCAATATCAGCGTTTTGGCGCAAAGCAGCGATCAAGGGAGTCTTTCAATCTATGCGGCCCAGCGCAGCTCGGACAATGCGCTGACCGTTTTGGTGGTCAATAAGACTGGCAGCGACCAGACCAGCCCGGTCAATTTTACCGGGTTGACATTACCTCCAACGGTTGCCGTGTATCGGTACAGTGCCGCAAGCCTTGCCGCCATCGTGCGCTTACCCGACCAGGCAACGACGGCAAGCGGCTTCAAAGCCCTGTTTCCAGCCAATTCCATTACGCTTTTTGTGATTCCACAAGGGAATCAAACTCTGACCATTACCAAGGCTGGCACTGGAAGCGGCACGGTGTCCGCCAGTACGGGGGCGTTGTCTTGGAACGGCAACAGCGGAACTGCTACTTACCCCATTGGCACCTCGCTGACGCTATCGGCAACGCCAGTCAGTCCATCTTCATTTGGCCCTTGGCTTGGCTGTGACAGCAGCGGCGGTGCTACTTGCAGTCTGACGATGAATGCGCCCAAAAGCGTGACAGCCACGTTTACTGCTCCTGTTTGCAAGTTCAGCATTTCTCCAACGTCCAGCACCTTCACTAAAACAGGCGGTAACGGCAGCGTGAACACGACTGCTTCAGCTAGCGGCTGTGCTTGGACGGCTAAAACTAATGTGCCATGGGTGACACTCACCGGCAGTAGTTTGACTGGAACCTCAGCCGTAAAGTATGCAGTGGCGAGTAACAGCACTGGCGCAAATCGGACGGGGACCATAACCATAGCCGGGGCGACTTTCACGATTACGCAATCGAAATGATGGGCCAGTTTTTTTGTATTTGTTTTGTTCTTGGCAAGCACTCGAAATAGGAAATCCGCTCGAACAATTGCAGATGGGCGATGTCTTACTTTATGTAAGCATTCGCCCCTCGATTTCTTTATTAAATGAGGCAAGTCATGAACTGGTACTTTATTTGGTATTATAGAAGACTTCTGGCTTTGATATCGTATACAAAATGGTTAATGTATAGGAAGCAACCCGAATACCATGAGGGCTCACGAGTGATTGTAAGATTCAGGTCTGCCCTTTATGGAACTGAAGAAGTATTATGTAGGATTATGGAAATAAATTATAGATTTCATAGTCTCACATATGATGTTATCATTCTTGAGGATAAAGAGTGGCTTGCATTTGGGACAAAAACCTTTGTGTACCCTGAAAATATATTAAGATTGACATGAGTCTGTTAGGCAATATTATCTGGCTGATTTTTGGTGGGTTTATTTCCGGTCTGGGTTATATACTGGGCGGGCTAGCTTTGTGCCTCACTATCATCGGCATCCCCTTCGGTTTCCAGTCGATGAAGCTGGGCATTGCGGTGTTGGCGCCGTTTGGCAAGGACGTGGTGGTGCTGGATGGCGCCAACAGCCTGCTGGCTATCATTTTTAACATCATCTGGCTGCTGTTGTTTGGCTGGCCCATCGCACTAGCTCATCTCGCTAGTGCGGCCATTCTGGCGGTCACAGTCATCGGCATTCCTTTCGCCTTCCAGCACCTCAAGCTGATTCCGCTGTCCCTGCTGCCCTTTGGCCGCGACTTGCTGTAAGCCAATTGGATACTGGAACTTCGCCTTTTGGCTTCCATGCGCCAGCCTTAGCAGATATAATGGCTCATTAGCCGCTTAGGATCATAACCTGCTTGAGACATTTCCCCCCCATTGATACGCTGCTTGCCAAATCGGCCCTATCCACCATCACGGATGGAAACGGGCCGGGGCGGAATTATCTGACCGGCAATCGTAAGCCCATAGGCCACGAGGCCGACCCGGTTCTCGTTCGCCCCCGCACACTAAGGGTCCGATGATGGATTCGGCTGACTTCGCAATACGCGCCTTAGGGCTTTCCAAATGTTACACACTCTATGACCATCCCGCAGACCGCCTGAAGCAAATGCTGATGTGCGGGCGGCGGCGCTACTACCGCGAATTTTGGGCTTTGCGTGAAACCAGTTTTGAGCTTCCCAAAGGCCAGGTGTTGGGCTTGGTAGGGCGCAATGGCGCGGGCAAGTCCACTTTGTTGCAACTGGTCTGCGGCACTCTGGCCCCCAGCGGAGGCAGCATTGAGGTGCGTGGCCGCGTTTCTGCGCTGCTGGAACTTGGTTCAGGCTTCAACCCGGAATTCAGCGGGCGTGAAAATGTCTATGTGTACGCTTCCATCTTGGGCTTGTCCAGTGCTGAGACTGACGCGCGCTTTGATGAAATCGTCGCGTTCTCCGGCATCGTCGATTTTATCGACCAGCCGGTGAAGACCTATTCCAGTGGCATGTTTGTGCGTCTGGCCTTTGCCGTGGCCACTAGTGTGGACCCGGACATTCTGATTGTCGACGAGGCGCTTTCGGTGGGCGACGGCGAATTCGCCAGGAAATCGTTTGACCGCATCATGAGCATGAGGAAGGAAGGCAAGACTATCTTATTCTGTTCGCACTCCACTTATCATATAGAGGCCATCTGCGACCAAGCAATCTGGCTTGACCACGGGCGGCTGGTGCAAATGGGAAAACCGCAGGAAGTGGTCTCGGCTTACAACGCGGCCTTGCTTGCCGACTCCAATCCCCCGCACGGCATACAAGAAACTGAAGCCCTTGCCACGCTAGCCGAGGGCGTATCCGGCACCGCTTTCATCGAACAGGTGAAAGTTAGCGTCGACGGGGTAGATGTCCCGCCTTGGTTGATGCGCTCGGAACATTCTTCGCTCAGCCTGCGTGTGGATTTTTATTCAGACCCTGCCCTGCCGGTGCCTACCGTTGCCGTCGGCATCGAAAACGCCCAGCGCTGGGGCGTGACCACTGCCGGAACTTTGGTTGATGGTTTCCTTCCAGTCCGCAGACCCGATGGCAGAAGCTCGGTGGAACTTGTTTTTCCGAACATTACGCTGCTACGCGGACATTACCGCTTGAGCGTCTATCTTGCCTGTGAAAAAATGGTGCATATTTACGACCAGAGAATACGCTTTGCGGAGATTCAAGTGGAACAGGAGCATTTGTTGCTGGGCACGGTTTTACTGCCCCATGAGTGGCGGCAAGCATGACGATGGGGAAGGCTGCGCTGGACCTTGTCGTCTGCGTTTCTGAGCAAAGCGTGTTTGAACAGTGCCTGCTCAGTTCACCGGGGCTGCGGTTGCCGGGAGGCAATTTCGCCCCCATACTGCGATATGACGGCTGCCGAAGCGCTGCGGACGGGTTCAACGCCGCAGTTTCGGCTAGCCAAGCCGATTGGCTCCTTTTCGTGCATCAGGACGTTTGGTTTCCCGATGGTTGGCATACGCAATTCATGCAAGGCATCGCCGAGGCGGAGCAACAATTCGACCGTCTTGCGGTGGTTGGCGTATTCGGGATGTCTATGCCAAACGGGCAAGCAGCCGAGGAAGCCGGGATTGTGTGGGACCGCGGCCTCTGGTTGCGGGGGCGGGTGGCGTTGCCTGCCCGCGCTTCGGCATTGGACGAGCTGTGCTTTGCCGTGCGCCGTGACAGCGGTCTAAAATTGGACGCAACTTTGGGCTTCCATCTTTATGCCAGCGACCTCGTTCTCCAGGCGGATGAATGCGGTTTGGACTGTTGTGTCGTGGCAGCCCCTTGCCGCCATCACTCCCGGACCCCCCGTTCCGGCTTTTCCGCAGATATGATCCGAGCTTTTTCGCAATCAGCCGTAAGATTTGAGGAAAAGTGGCGCCACCGCCTTCCTGTGCGGACTCCCTGCATTGATTTCTCCCCCGATGTCCCGGTGCTCGCCAATATCTCGCGTTTGGCGGAACTGGACACAGGAGGTGGCCGGTGAAGCCAGCTTGGACTTTTCAGGACCGCCTCCTGTGACGCTGGACGTTTTTGCCGCCGTCCATCGGGAGTTTTTCTCGTATGCCGATTTTCGCTACGGTTGGGATATGCTGTGTCGCCGCCTTCCCCACGCTCGTTGGCATTTGGCCTATACTGACGACCTCCCTGTCTGGCTGCGTGAACAGCCGGAACGAGTGGCCGATTGCGACGGGGAGGTGATTTTGATTACCGCCCCGCATATTCTGCTTTCGAGGAATGGGCTTGAGGGTCTGCGGCGAACCTTGCATGACCATCCTGATGATATTGCGATACCCATGGCTTTAGCCCAAGCCAATTTGCCATTTGCACTGGATTATTCTACGGTGCGCGGCTTGGATCGGGCGCTTGAGCAGGACCAGCACAGGCACCTAAAGCCCTATTTGGCCGCTGGGGACGAGAGTAAAGTGTGTATGATGAGGTCCTCGACCCTGCAGTCCCTGCTCGCAAACCAGTGGTCAGGTGCGTTGCCCGCCAACACTTGGGTCAGCCCGCAGGCCGTGGCCCATGATTACAGCGGCTACCACGACTCGGACCGCGCCGAGGTGGTTCCACATTTGCCGCACGGGGTCAAACGCTTGCTCGACATCGGTGGGGGTTGCGGGAGTTTCGCCGCGCTCGCGAAGCGCGAACTCCTTTGCGAGGCCCATGTATTCGAACAGCACCCGGCAGCGGCGGCGCTTGCCCGCCAGCGTGTGGATCGGGTCTGGGAAGGCGAGTTTCCTGGTGTGCTGCTGTCGCAAATGCCCCAATTTGACTGTGTCACGGCCCTTGATGTCATTGAACACATTGAAAACACCGAGGCCTGCCTGGAGGCCATTGCCGCACTGCTGCTGCCGCAAGGCCATCTCGTCGCTTCCTTGCCCAACCTAGGCCATTGGTCGGTCGTGTTGGATTTGTTGGAGGGTTACTGGGACTACGCGCCAGTCGGAATAGCATCGCGCAGCCACTTGCGGTTCTTCACCCGTAGCACTATTTGCGATTTGTTTGCAGGCCAAGGCTGGCAAGTCGAGGACATCGCCGCCATCTCCGTGCCGATGCCGGAAAATATGCGCCGATCATTGGTTGCTCTCGGTGGGGCGATTCCACTCCAGATTGATGCCGGGAGTCTCGATACCTATCAGTACATCATCCGGGCGCGGCGGCCATGAATTGCGTGGCGACGGACTGACTGGCGGACTGCATGGTTTCAGTCCTAATCGTCAATTACTTTTGCCACGCACTGACGGCGCGGGCCGTCGCCAGCGCACTGGCAGACGATCCCGCCGCCCAGGTCATCGTCGTTGACAACAGCGATGACCCAGACGAATCCCGTGCGCTGCGCGGGAACCTTCCCGCCAGTGTCGAATGCCTGATCGCCCCTGCTAATCTGGGTTTCGGGCGCGCATGTGATCTAGCGCTCGAACACGCGAGGGGCGAGTGGATTTTTTTGCTCAACCCAGACGCCACCGTCCTGCCGGGATGCCTAGCTAGGCTAGTCGCCACGCTGCACTGCCATCCGCGAGCCGGTGCGGTGTCTCCTGTGTCACAGTGGGATGCAACCGGAAGCTTCCTGTTGCCGCCAGGGCAGATGCAAACCCCGGCATGGGAGTGGTTGCTCTCGCTCGGTATGCGCTTCCCGGCGCTGGGCCGCCTTCTGTCCAAACGCTTCAGGGCTTGGGCTTTGGCCTGCCTGCATGCTCCACGGCCGGTCTGCCAAAGTATGTTGTCCGGTGCGCATACCTTATTGCGAAGGCAGGCTGTCGATGCCATTGGCGGACTTTTCGACCCTGGTTTTTTCATGTATTACGAAGATACCGATCTGTGCAGACGGCTGGCTGCCGCCGGGTTCGACCTATTGCTTGACCCGTGCGCCAGGGTGGTCCATGAATGGCGCAACGATCCAGGCAAAAACCGTTTCGTAGCTAACTCACGCCGCCGCTACCTGGACAAGCATTTCCCCCGCACTTGGCTGACCGAATCGCGGCGCTTGCGGATGGAACGGTTGTTGCGTCAGCGCCCCGCATTTGCCACTATTGACCTTGGCCTATGCCATTCGCCGCCGGTATTTAATTTGGCATCCCAGCAGACCGGCCAGTGGCTTTTGGAAATCAGCCCCTGCCCGCTATTCGTGCCTGCCGCTTATTGCACGGCCTCGGCAGCACCCCACTGCGTCCCGCCGAATATTTGGGAGTTGTTAGGGGAGGGTGGCTACTGGGCTAGGCTTACAGCACCCGGTGGTCAGGAGCTGGTTTTTAGTTGGGAAGTGCCAGACACTAGCCCCCGTTGCTCAGGCAATGAATCCGGCCATTGAAATATTCACAGGCGCGGCGGCCTTCTTTGTGCGTATACATCACTACGCTTGCCATTTATGAATTTCGGGGAGCCAATCCTAATGCGTCTGCTTTTGTCAATTAACGGAATGCGCTAGTGGAATCAAACGAAGCACCGTCCAAATGGATCGCCGATTGGGCCAGCCCCGACGATGAGGCAGATTTGCTGGCCTTGTTCCAACGGGCTTTCGGTCAACAGATGCCGAAGGCTTTGTGGCAGTGGAAATATGCCGGGGTAGACTGCGGCGGAGCCATAGTAAGGCGCGATGGGCGGGCCGTGGCATTCTATGGTGGCATCCCCCGTGAGGTCAGCCTGTTCGGCACGCAGGTCCCCGCCGTGCAGATTGGCGATGTCATGGTCGACCCCTGTGAGCGTGGCGTGTTGACACGGCGTGGGCCGTTTTTCCAGGCTGCCACGTTTTATTTAAGCCACAATGTGGGGCTAGGGCACAACTTCCCTCTCGCCTTTGGATTTCCTTCGCAGCGCGCTTACCGGTTGGGCGAGCGCTTGGGGATTTACGCCAAAGTCGGCGAAATTATGCGGGTCGACTGGTCTGCCCGCAATGTCTGGCCCAGTCTCCGCTTGCGCACCCGCCCCTTGCTTGCATCCGGGGCGGTGGCGGCCGACTGGCTGTGGTTGGAAATGGCCGATGCCTTCAACCGACAAATCATCGGCGTACGCGACTTTGCCTACCTTAGGCGGCGATACATTGAACATCCGACGATAGGTTATAGCGTACTGCTGGTCTCCAGCCGCTTTAGCGCTAGGCCCTTCGGCATCATCGTGGTGCGCGACGAAGGCGAAGAATTGGCATTGGTGGATGTGGTCGCACCGCCGGAACGTCTGGCGGCATTAGTTGGAATTTTCCGTCGGCTGGCTTGGAAGCTTGGCAAACCCAAGGCATACGCCTGGATCACAGCACAACACGCATTGCTGCTTGCGGGCGAGTCCGGTGTGCTTGCGCCGATTGGAGTCGTTGTGCCGGCCTTCCGTTGGCAGCAGGGCATACCCCCGGCTAAAATTGACGGGCACTGGTGGCTGATGGCCGGCGACACTGATTTCCGCTAAGGACACTCAATCAAACCACCGAATAACCTGCGCTTACCTATCCACTATCAAGTAACTCTTTGATGCTGGGAACGCTGTAATTGCAGTTTGACCGGTCAAACTGCTTTGCCACAATAAGCTTCTATCAGCCTTCCTAGGTCTTGGATGAAATCGTTGTTCATCTTCATGGAAATACCCGGATCTATCCTGATTAACATGCCACGGGAGGCATTATTGTAGGCGAACAGCTTGTGCCCGGAAGAAGACATGAAAACATTCTTCACCGGGGATTCGGTCTGGATTATTGTATGCGCCGGTTTATTGGCTTCTGGCAATCCATTGGTGTCAACGGATACGGATACGGGTGGGAGCGGCGTTGGCGCAATGCTAACAGGCGGCTCGTCGGGGTCGGCCTGGCGGGCTAGGGCATCGGGCAATGTTGTGATGATGTTTGCCTGCATACCCTGCACATCGGTTCTGGATAGGCTGCCGGATTCGATGCCGGGGATGAGCTTGAGCGTTTCCTCAATGCCTATGGCTTTGCAAGTTTTATTGATTTCATAACCCAGCCGGTAGGCCACTTTGGTAATGTCAGAGAATTTCTCGACCACAGCGTCCGGCAATTCGGCAAAACCAAGGTACAGACTCAGTTTTGATTTGGACAGGCCATCGGCATCGGCCAGTTGCTGGGCGGTGTCAAAAACGCCTAGGGCCAAAGCCTTTTGATAGCTTTTTGCTTTGGCGAAATCGGATAGGTTGCGGCGCTGTTTGTTCTCTGTCGACATCAGCACATAGGCTTCTTGGTCGCTCAGTTCCCGCACAATGGCCTGCACGGGGATGCCTAGGGTTTTGGCGGCCAGCCATCTCACCCTTCCGCAAATGACTTCGTATTCAATGCCGGGCGCATCGGGGTCTTTGGCCTTGCGCACCACAATCGGTTGGATTTGGCCGATTCCCCCGTCTTGGAAGGACTTGACCAACTCGTCTTGGTGCAGCGCCTCGTTCGGCGGTCTGTCGGCCAGCCGCCAAGCCCTGCAGGCATCGGGCGGAATTTCGACGGGAACGCCATTATGTAAATTGGAGATCGGCTTGCGCGACAGGGGGCTGTCTTGCGACAGGGCCGGTTTCAAGGTTGCGCTATTGATCAACGCATCCATGGCCGTCAATTTTTTGGGCTTTTGCATTAGACCGCCTCCTTGTTAATGGATTGTTTGCTGTTTCTTGACATGGCGACGGCATCCCCGTCCCATAATGACTTGGCGTGGATCAATATCTCTTGGTTTACCGAGTCAAAAGCACTAATCGCACGCCGGTAGGTTTCCCGGCTGCCCCGGACTTCTGTGATTTCATACACGCTAACCATATCATTGCCCGACTTCAAAAGTTCGGCGCTTTCGATCATTTGGTTGGTCAGTATGCTGTCTCCGTAGATGCTGCGCAGCATGGATGCGGCGCGCACATGTTCGGCCCCGCCGTTGAAACGGGTAATCAGCAGGGATATGCGGGCAAGCCGCAAATTGTCCAGGCTTTCCAAAATATGGAAAAATTGGATGCTGGAACTGATGTCCACCATCGTCGGAATGATGGGTGTCACGATGTAGTCGGCAGCGCAAAGTACGTTGATGGATAGCAAGCCCAAGGCAGGCGGGGCATCGACGACGATGATGTCATACTCGCCTGCGACGCTGTCAATCGCATCCCGCAGGCGGGTACTGTTCTCTTCCATGCTAAGCAATGCCATTTCAGCGCCGACTAGGTTCAAATTCGACGGAACCAAATCCAGGCGGTTCCAGTAAGTAGTGCGGATGGATTGGCGGATTCTCCCTGGCGGGCCGGTCAGGGCGGGTGCGCAGGTCTCTCCTGCCGCGATGTGGAGTTGGGGGTTGTAGCCAAACAAGCTGGTCATGCTGGCCTGGGGGTCCATGTCGATCAAAAGCACGCGATAGCCTTGCCGAACCGCGTATTGGGCAAAATGGGCGGAGGTGGTCGTCTTCGCTGAACCGCCTTTAAGATTGGCAAACGCAAGCACCAAACCATGCCGGTTGCTTTTTTGCGGCAACCGGCCTAGGGATTCCCTGATTTTGTTGATGTGTTCCATCGAATAGGCCCGGCGGCCTCCCTCATCCTTGGCGGGTGGCAACACATCCCCGCCGGTCTCTAGTTTTCTCAGGTAGACCGTGCTGATTCCGATCAAGCGGGCAGCCTCGGAAATCCCTAGCAGCGGGAGGGTTTTCTCTGTCGCCGCCGTATGGGTGTGGGTCATCAACATGCCTAGCGCTTCTGCCCCGCGTTGGGCGAGGTTGGAAAAGAATTCAGAGGTGTCGAGGTGTAAGGTTTCATCCAGCATGGGTGGTGTTTCCATAAAGATTGAATTTATCCATATTTTATAGAAACACACTAAAAAATAGCAAGCTTTTTAGTTTATCGGACTCTAACCCGGCAGGTAGAAAAACATCACGGCAATCATCGCGTAGAGAATCAGCATCTGTACACCATTCAGCCAATTGGAGCGGCCATCTTGGGCAATCTGGGTAGTAATCAATATTGTGCCAAAGATGGATGCCACCTCAGGAAAGGAAAATTGGGCATCGACCGGGTGCCCCAGCCAACGCGAGGCAATGACGAGAACCGGGACGACCAGCAGTGAAATTTGCGCGCCCGCGCTCATGCCGATCTCGAAACTCAAGTCCATCTGATTCTTCTTGGCCATCTTCACCGCGCTGAACAAGGCCGCCATGTTGCCGATCAAGGCGATGACGATCACGCCTATGAACAGATCGCTCCATCCTAGGCCGGATTTGACCGAATCCACTGAATCGGAGACAAAATCTGACAGCAACGCAATCAGGAAGCTCGCCACGCCTAGTAAGCCGGCGGCCAGATTGACGGGCCAGGCGTCGGCATCGACCTCCGCAGGCGTTGGCTGGTCGGTATTTTCGAGGCGTCTGGCCGCGTCTTCCTCTTTGGACACGAGGACAGTGCGGATGATGCCTGCGACATAGGCGGTCAGCAGTAGTGCTGAAATCCACAGTGAGATGTCCTCGACAAAATCACTTGCCATCTGGCCGTGGGTGAAGCCGCGCGCCTGGGCGTAAATGGAGGGCAGGAAGACAGCCACGGCGGCGATCAGCATGGAGGTGGAGGCATCGTTGGCACGTTCGACGTGGAACTTGAGCGTGCCGTGCCGCAGCCCCCCCGCAATCATGGAAGCGCCGATCACTACCAGCAAATTACTGATGACGGCCCCCGTCCACGCCGCCTTGACCAAGGGCCCCAGCCCCTTGCCAATGGCGATCAGGCCGAAGATGAGTTCCGGCAAATTGCCGAAGGCCGCGTTGAGCATCCCGCCCCAAGTCGGGCCTATGCGTTTTGCCAGTTGCTCGGTCGCATCGCCAATCCAGGCGGAGACCACCATCATGCCGAGCAGGGAACTGCCAAACAGGGCCAGTTCGTTGTGCAGGGCGGGTATCCAGGCCAGCGCAAAGGCAAGGGGTATAAAAATGGCCAACCAATGAATGCCGGGTTTGAGTATGCTTTTCATCAATGATCCTCCAGTGTGGGGGCGGGTTCTAAACCCGCCTTAGGTTGCGTGGACATTGGGCGGTTAAGCCATTCATGGTTCGACAAGCTCACCACGAACGGCTTAATCGCTGATTGGAAAATAGACATTATCATAAAACTAGCTAGAGTCCGCGCCACTGCTGAAGCAAAGGGCGGTTTCTGATAGAGTGCTAATATCTAGAACCACCATACGCCTTATCAAGTAATCATTTGATGTTGAAAACTCTATAGATGTGTTGGCAGTTAAAATGACACGGCCATCCCTACATTGGCGTTGTAGGCGGGGGTAAACCGGGTCAAGCCCCAGTTGTAACTGCCATAAAAGGCTATCTGTTGGTTAAGCGACCATTGCCCGCCCAATCCCAACGCTTCCATTAAGGGATACGAGGGGGCGAGGGATGGTTTGGCCCCTGGCACCCGCGGCAAGGCATCGGCATTGTGGTAGCCTTGGACAAACAAGGCGATGGCATCGGTGATGTTGCGCTGGAACGCCCATTGGAATGTGGGCAGGTAAAGGGTTCTCGTCGGATTGGTTTGGCGCACAAAGCCCAGATTCCACTCAAATGAAACACCCCATGGCAATTCGTGGTCTACTAGGATGTTGAGCGCATATTGCAAGGGGCTGTAGAAGGCCGGTGAAGCCAGCCAGGAGGTGGTCTGGATGTAGGTTTCCGCCCCCACCGAGACATTGAACCAGTCCCAGTCCGCCGCCCATAGATGGGCCTTGGCATCGAAGGCCAGCGGCGAAAAACCAGTGGCACCCGGCATCGCACCCAGCCCGTTGGAGAACAGGCGGAATTCAATGTTGTCAGTCAGTCCATAGCGTAGCAGATATTCCCAACTCCACTGGGACGCTGAGATGGTGCTGGACCCATAAAACCCGACGGGGCTGCTTTCCAGGTAAACGCCGCCCCTAGGCAGGGTGTAGGAACTGTTGGGAAAGTTGGCGAGGTCAGGTCCGGGCAGGCTGATATCAGCTAGGGACCGCCACAGATAAACCTCTTCAATGGGTTTGCGCCCCAAGAACTTGAATAGTCGGCGCAAGGGCTGCACGGGGCGCTGATCGGTCGCGGCGGCCTCGGCGGCCTGTTGCGGGGACAGATGGTCGGGTTTGGCCGCAGTGGCCTGGGTAGCCATTTGCGGGTGAGTATCCGGCTTCGCCCCGGCGAACGTGGCAGCCACAGTGTCATCGCCCGCTTGGGCGTGCGCTGACGCGCCCGTGCATCCTTCTACGGCGGGAAGCAGCAACAGAGCCAGCGGAAAAGCTAGGCGGCTAGGTGCCGGCTGCCGGCGCATAATAGAAACCTACGCCTAGCATCAGGTAAAGCGCGATCAGAAAGATGCCGGCCCCCCAGCGTACAAAATTGTTTTGGAGGACCGTGATGACTGCATAGGTCGTCAAGATGATGGCGATCAACTCGAACTGCGAGAACAGCAGGTTCATGGGCTGGCCGATGGCAAGCCCGAAGAACACCAGCAAGGGCGCGACCAGTAGCGCCATCTGGGTGCTGCCGCCGACGGTGATCCCCAAAGATAGGTCCAATAGGTTTTGGCGGGCGAAGCGCACGGAATTAATCAGTTCAGCCGTGTTGCCAACCAAGGCGAGCAAAAACACACCGGCGAATAAAGGCGTGAACCCCAGGCTTTTGGCGGCGGGGTCTAGCGCGTCGGTCATGATCTCGCTCATCACCGCCAGCCCGACGGTGACGGCAGCCAAAACGGCCAGGGCCTTGTTGCGGCTCCAGCCCGATTCCTCCCCCTCCTCTCCGGAGTGCCCAGCTTGAACCGCGCCAGTATTGCTTTCGGCATCCGGCGTGGCCATCGTCAAGGTAAACACGATGCTGGCCAGATAGACCAAGAATAGGATGACCGCAATTTCCAGGCTGATTTCACGCTCTGTATTCGTGCTGAAGTCGAACACCGCCGGGATAATCAGACCGAAGGTTGCCATCATCAACAGTCCGGCATGCACACGGGAGGACTCTCCGTCAAAGAGCATCTTTTGTTTCGGTGCGCCCAGCCCGCCGGCGAGGATGGACACGCCCAAGCCAAACAGGAGATTGCCCAGTATCGATCCGGTGATCGAGGCTTTCACCATATCCACCAACCCGTGCCGCAACGCGAAAAAACCAATGATGATCTCGGGCGCATTGCCCAAGGTGGCGTTCAACAAGCCTCCCAGCGACGGGCCTAGGAAATGGGCCAGCGATTCGGTGGCATCCCCCATCAAGCCCGCCAAGGGTATGATGGCCAATGCCGAGGCGGCGAAAACCAGCAGCGGGTTGGCGTGTAGCCAAGCCAAGGCGATACCAACGGGTATGAAAACTAGCAGCCATCTTAGATTCATAGTTGACCTTTGTGTTAGGGGTGGAAGTAAAAGGCGGCGGCCACCGTTCCGTAAGTCACCAGCAACAATACACCCTCCAGCCAATTGGAACGGCCGTCGGTGCTGATGGAATTGGTGACCGTGACGGCCATGCCGACGGCCATCAAGGCAAATGGCTCAAACTCCAGATTCATAGGCTGTCCCATCAACTGTCCGGCGAAGACTAGGACGGGCGCGACGAACATGACGATTTGCAGGCTGGAGCCCATCGCGACACTGACGGCGAGGTCCATCTTGTTCTTCCGGGCGAAAGTGACCACGGCGATGTATTCCACCACGCCGCCGAACAAGGGGATCAGGATTACGCCGGTAAACAGTTGGGTAAGCCCTAGCGTCCTGATTGCGTTTTGCAGGCTGCCGACGAGTACTTCGGAGACGAACACCAAAACCAAGCTGGAGGCTAGTAAGACACTAATTTGCTTGCCTATGGCAGGGGGAGGGGCATCGACTTCAGCAATGGCCTTTGCCGTGCCGCTGTTCACGCCATTCAGATTGGTTTCATAGAAATAGCGATGGGTCTTCATCGAGAACAGCAGCGACAACACATAGAATGCCAACAGTAGCCCCGCAGCGACTAGGGAGAAATGGTCAATGGATGAGGGGTTCAAGCCACTTGAGGTATAGTGGATGGCGGAGGGTGTCAGCATCACCACCAAGGCCAAATTGAGCGAGGACGCGTTGATGCGGGCCACCCGCGACTTGAATTCTTGTTCGGGATGCTTCAATCCGCCCAACAACATCCCGGCCCCGAGCGCCAGCAGCAAATTGGCGATGACTGTGCCGGTGATGCTGGCCTTGACGACATCCACCAAGCCCTCGGAAAGCGCCACGATGGAAATAACCATCTCGGTGGCGTTGCCGAAAGTCGCATTGAGCAGCCCGCCAAGCCCCGCACCAACCGAGTCGGCAATATTTTCCGTCGCATTGGCGATCAATGCCGCCAGAGGCACAATCGCCAAGCCGGAAACAACGAAAACCAGCAGCGGATCGCAACAAAGCCATTTGACCATAAAGCTCAGCGGTACGAACAGCAGCATCCACGACAGCAGGCGGTTGTCCATGCTTAGCAAAGCGATCATGCGGGTTGGGTTTTTTATTGCATCGGGCATACAGCGTTTTCAATATCAGAAAGTTATTTAATAGCTAGCATGAAAGGGCAGGCTTTCAGTTAACTTGAAGCGTTAACTGTATATCCTTATATTAGGAATATTTTTAAGATGAAAACGCTGTACACAAAGATATTTCCATGCTTGTTATACCGTCTCATAAATGTACTTGATTCAGGGTTTTGTTGAAACATCTTCCTAATCTGGATGGCCCATGTGTTAAGACATTGCAAGGAGTCCAGGTTTGTATTTAAGTACAGCATTTTTATCTTAACAATGGATAATAATAAAGGACGCTCAATTAAACCATCTTGTGTGTATGTGCCTTGCAAAATGATATAACCTAAAAGTAATTCTTTGATATTAAAAATGCTGTAAGCTAAGGTTTAATGACAACCTAAGCCCCTGACCTGGGCTTTGCTCTGGCTGTTGCGCAGGGACAGTGCGGCCTGCCGGTAGACGTTATTGACTCCGAGATTGGTGAGCAGGGCGGCTCCGAGGCTGTTCAAAACGTCGGCATAGCCACCTGCGGCGCAGAGCAGGTTGGGCAGCAAGGACTGGCGACAAGCGACGCGGATGCGCCCGTTGCAGCCCAAGGCCAACCCGGCCACATCGGCAAACGCATCCAGCGTGTCGCCTAGCAAAACAATATCGGCCTCGGCCATACCGCCTGACAGCCCCCCCCCTCCTAGCGACACCGAAACGTGGGCCTCCCTAGCCAACTCGGGATGCATCTGGCCGTTGCCGATGTAGGTCGCACACACCCCCCGGCGCTGCAATCCCCGCATGAAGCGCAGCTTCTCGATGGGCGAGAAATCACCGCCACGGAGGTCGGTGCCCAATTGGCTGGCCAGGCGCTCCGTTTCCTGCGTGGGGCGGCTGGAGAGCAGAAACACTTGCATGCCCCGTTGGCGCAAACACTCCACGGCGGCGGCGGCGCGGGGTGTCTTGCCGTGGCGGAACTCCAGCGTGGCGACTTTCTCACCGTCAATTTCAACCACCAGAGACTTGAGCGTTCCCCCTTCCTCGCAACTGCCATCGCGCAGGACAATGGTGTGCACCCCTTGGCGGACCGTGACTTTCTCGGCATCCAGCGCAATCAGCGGTGGTTGGTGGACGGCCAGGCCCTTACCTAGGCAAGAGTCCACAAGCGCTTTCGTGCGCCCGTCGCCCAAGTACAGCCCCGCGCCAACCACATGGCACAGCAGGTTGTCGGTCTCAGACTCCGCCAGACTGTGGTCCATGCGTTCCAGTTCCAGTTCCATGCATGCCCAAGCCGGATGGTCGTCCAATACGAGGAAACGGCTTTCGGCCAGCCGGTGCAGGGCGTCACCCGTGCGCACCACCGCCCCGCTGCGCAAGGCGAGGTTCATCGCCCGCAAGGTCTCCAGCGGCACGGCAATCTTGGGCCCTGATGCGTAGTCGGCATGCAGCACCGCGCCGACGGTGAACAGTCCGCCCGCACCCACGGCCCAGCCTAAGCCCGCGACGGCCAAGGTCGGCAGGACCGTGCGCTCGGCTATTGCTTCGGCTTTGCGGGGCAGGGCCTGATTGCGGGTAAGGTCGCGGACTCCGTCGATCACACTGCGGGCAATCCGCGCCGCCCGTGTCTGGGTGCCGGTATGCCAGACTTCCACCTCGATGTTGCCGGCCAACACTTGGCTGCCGGCGAACACTTTGTCGCCAAAGGACTTGCGCACCGGACTTCTAGAGCCGCACAAGGTGTTTTCTTCCACCAGTGCGCTGCCTGCGACTACCCGGCCGTCGGCGGGGACTGCCCCAGGCCCGTCGACGAGGACATGGTTGCCGGGCTGCAAGGTCGCAGTGGAGACTAGGGCATCGACCTCATTGGAACGAATAATGCGTGAATATGCCGGAATGGGTAGGTTTTCCTCCAGCAGGGTCCGGCATTCTCCGGCAAGAATCGCATGGATGCGTTGCGCCCAGAAGCGGAATGACCATTTCATCAGGGCATAGGCGACAATTTGCTGCGTGCTGATCGAACAGCACAGTAAAGCGGCATAAACGGTCGGCAAACCGACTTTCCCTTGACGCAACTGCCGGGCGGCATCGCACAGGGTGCCAAGGCTGGAAAACACCAGCATCGCGATGCACACCGGCAATAGCGCAGGCCACGCGAATTCGCCCAGCGCGGCCAGCCCCAAAGTGGCGTTGGCCAGGCCCATCCTGGCCGGTGCGGGGCACAGCGTCGCCAATGCAGTGCGCGGGGAGAACAGTTGCGCCTCGGCGGCACGGATCAGTTGCAGAAGATTGGCAAGCTCCGGCTCGTAACACACCCAAAGCTTGCCCGCATTCCCGCTTACCGTCGCCTGTTTAATGCCGACCAGGTTCCTGACTGTGTCTTCCAAGCGTCGGCCTAGGGCGGGGTTGCGGGCAAGTCCGGCGTGGCGCAATTGCAAACGTCCTGGACCCGCCTGGGTTATCTCGAAAACCGACACGTATCTGCCGAAGCGATGGAGGGTGACGGGTTGGCCCCGCATCCACAAGGGCAGCAAAGACTCATCCAAGCCTTCAGCCGTCCCGCCTATGCCTGCGGCAAGACGCACTAAGAAGTCCGCCTGTCTGCCGCTTTCGAGTTGATAATGCAAGGATGCCTTGCCCATATCAGGCTCCAGATGGAGCGAGTGAATTTCAGGAAAGGTGAAGGCCCGGCGCGCAAAGCGGCGGGACTGGCTTTCCGCGCCGGGTCCGAACAATCCGGCAAACTCGATATGCAGTCCGTTCCGGCCAAACTTGACCCGTGGCAACGCCTCGCCTACGCCCAAGAGTCCTCCGTATAAGGCCTGAGTGCGCCTTGTTGAACCATCTGTTCCAACTCGGCGGCAATGTGCTTGGTGTCGGTGTCCAGCACATCGTAAATTGCCCGCAGCTTCTGCTGTCTGCGCTTGACTTCATATCCTGCCGTCGCGACCAGAATGGCCGCAAAAAACACGGTTAACGCTTCACTGACCTCAGTCATTATCCTTAAGCCTCATCTTAAAAGTTTATTCTTTGCTTTCCCTCAGCACTTCGATAAAATTTTCCAAGCCTTTGTGGTGCAATTTTTCGCGAATATGCTGCTCAATGTTTTCGCTATGGCGATGGTGCTGGATGAAACGCAGGAATTTTTGCAGGGCGGCCAGCGCCTGCGGGCCTTCCTTGAGCAGACCCAGGCACAGGCGGAAGCCGTGGTAGCCGGACTCGCCGCGCCCCCCCTGTGCGTGCAGGTCGTGCACCAGGACGATGGGGTCCTTGCCGATCAGCTCCGGATTGGCGCGGACCAGCGCAATCGACTGCTCGCGGGTGAGCACGTAAACCGGGTCGCTGTTCTGGAAGACGCGGATCATGTGGAAGTTCTCGCGCAGCACCTGGCCGGATTCCGTCTTCCACCCCGTGTCGATGACGAAAAAGTGGAAGCGCGGCGGCTTTTCCCCTTCCG
>CAIZPP010000087.1 GCA_903934875.1 uncultured Methylococcaceae bacterium | reverse complement strand
CTGCCCCGCAGCCCAACATTCATGCAATTTCGTTGCACCCCCGACGATGAAAGTTGTCTAAGCTTCGGGGAGGCCCGTCCCAAGGACGAAACCGGAATGATAGCACCAACTTCGCGCCCAACATGCGCCTGTGGCCCCGCACCGCACCCCCGACTGTCGCCTTCGAGCACGCATGGCAACCTGACCGGCCTATGCGCACCGGCATCCCCGGACGGAAGCCGGCAGCGGTAAGCCAGGACTGAGCGGGGCCGTGGCGGGCCTCCTGCAACAATTCTTTTTTCAACCCTTGTGCAATAACGGGAGACTGTCATGGACATTCAACCCATCTACCGTTGCTCCGTAGGAATAGACGTTCACCTGGCCCTGCTCTGCGTTTGCGTCATTGTCGCCGAACCGGGGTGCGAGCCGGTCGTGCACCGCCGCGAGTTCGGCGGCTTCAAGCGCGACCGCCACGCCATGGCCGAATGGATCGCGGGCTTCAAACCCGACATCGTGGTCATGGAAAGCACCGGCATCTACTGGAAAAGCCCGTATGCGGCACTGGAAAAGGCGGGCATCCAGGCCACGGTGGTCAATGCCCAGCACGTCAAGAAGGTGCCGGGGCGCAAGACCGACACCGGCGACGCCGAATGGCTGGCGATGCTGGCGCGGGCGGGCCTGCTGCGCGGCAGCTTCATCCCGCCGGAGGAGTTGCGCACCCTGCGCCAGGTCAGCCGCCACCAGCAGAAGCTCACCGGCATGCGGGCGATGGAGAAGAACCGCCTGGTCAAAATCTTAGGCGATGCCGGCATCCGCATCACGGCGGTCGTCTCCGACGCGCACGGGGTCGCCGCCAGCGCCATGATCGACTGCCTGCTGGACGGCGGCACGCCCGAGCAGGCGCTGGCCCACGCCGGGCAGCTCCACGCCAAGCGCGAGGACTTGCTGGCCGCGCTGCAGGGCGAACTCAGCCCGGACCACGTCTTCGTGGCCAAGACCATCCGCGACCACATCGCCTTTTTGAACGCCCAGTTGGCCGACCTCGAATCCCATCTGTTGGACGCACTCCAACCCCATGAGGCGGCGCTGCAACTGCTGATGACCCTGCCCGGAGTCGACCGCCTGTCCGCCGCCAAGCTGGCGGTGGAGGTCGGCCTCGACATGGCCGCCTTCGGGACGGCGGGCAGGCTGTGCAAATGGGCCGGGGTCTGCCCCGGCAACGACGAGTCGGCCGGCAAGCGCAAGCGCGGAGACACCGCGCCGGGGAACCGCTACGTCCGCGCCGTGCTGTGCGAGATCGCCTGGGCCGCGACCCGGACCGCCAGCCAATTCAAGGGCCGATACCAAAGCTTGGTCAGTCGTCGGGGAACCAAGAAGGCCATTGTTGCCATCGGCCACCAAGTGCTTAAAATAGTGTTCGTGCTGCTGTCGCGGAAGGTGCCCTACAAGGACCCCTCGGTCGACTACGGCGAGCTTCTGGTCAAGCGCAACGCGCCGCGCTGGATCAGGGCATTGAAGAAATTCGGCTACCTGCCCCAAGCGGCCTAGACGGGCGCGGGCAGCGTTGAAAAAAATGCCGTTTAGGCGGCAGGGGTGTTTTCGTGCCTGGACGCCTGTACTTTCATGGCAATCCGGCGCTCAAGCGGACGCGGGTTGTGCATTTGGCTTCGTGGCGGGCATTCTCCGCCGCGCCGCTTAGCTCGGGCGTTGGGCACTCAATCGATGGAGCCTGACCCCATTGATTAAATTCCTTAAGTAAGCAGTATTGGACTCTGTCCCCATCTTTTTATTTATCTTTTTAACAACGAAGGAGTTTTTATGATATTTGAATACACCGATGAAACCGAGTCCGAGATTTTCGCAAGTACGATCAGGAATCATCTGATGGTGTTTCTCTCAAAACAGGCTGAAAACTTTCCTGAGCACTACGATGCGCTGCTCTCAGCCGCGGAAGAGTTGGAGG
>CAIZPP010000086.1 GCA_903934875.1 uncultured Methylococcaceae bacterium | reverse complement strand
CCAGCTTGGCATCAGGGTGTACCGCGCCAAGCTGGGGCTTGGCGTTCCGTCAAGGGCTGATTTCACGCTTAAGGTATCTTAACTTACTGATGTTACGCAACCGTGTAGGCTGTAGCCCGGATGCTGTGGAGTGCGGCGACTCGTCGCCGCCTTTTGCGTCCAGCGGCGACGAGTCGCCGCCTTTTGCGTCCAGCGGCGACGAGTCGCCGCACTCCAGAAGTTGCCATCCTCTAGCGATGACTGCGTAACATCAGTTAACTTAATGGCTGTGACGGAGACCGTGGGAACGATAATAACTGTCTGATTTTGAGAACGCTGTAACCAACCGGAACATCCAGCTATGCCCATCATTGACCCTTTGACGTATTTGAAAAATGTTCTTGCCAAAGATTTTGCGGACAAAACCCATCTCCATCGAAGCCAGGAAGATGGGTGCCACTCTCTCGTTATAACCATCTCCCGCGACTACGGGGCATTGGGTGAACTGATTGCCGAAAAGCTTTCCCATTCCTTAAAAGTTCCGGTTTACGACCAGGAAATCCTTGATCAGGTCGCAGGCAGTGCCAAGACAGACAAATTCCAGTTTGAGGCCCACGACGAACAACCCAGCGCAGGTCTCAGCGCGTTTCTGTACAGTCTAGTCAGTGGCAACCCCGCCACACTGAATGACTACCGCCACCACCTTTGCCGTGTTGTGACGGAGCTTGCGCGCAAGGACTGTATTATCATCGGCCGGGGTGCGCACTTGATTCTTGTCGGCAGGCCGATATTCCGCGTCCGCATCGTCGGTTCGAAAGTGGTCTGTGCACATCGCATTGCCGAAGAGTTCAATATTCCCTTGCAACAAGCCGAGCACAAGGTATTCGAGATCAACAGCAAACGGCACAAAGCGGTGATCGACCTTTACAGTGACAGGATTGAACATTGTTCTTTGGAACTCGCCAAGAACTTCGATCTGGTCATCAATACCGATCACCTGCCTGTCGAAGGCGCCACCGGAATTATTTTGCTGGCCATTCGGGAGGCGGGTTTGTGCCAGGGAATTCCTTTGTGCAAAGCATGAATTCAAAGCCCTTTCATGCCAGCCATCAAGTAACTATCCGATGTTGAAAACGCTGTATTTGCAGGTGGAAATAGCCGATGTTGGGCAACAGCTTTATTCAGGACGTTGCCTCAGCTTGGTTGCCCCGGCGGCATTTGGCGAAGTCTGCATCTTGCCGCGCCACACGCCTTTTCTCAGCAAGCTAAAGCCGGGGGAAATCCGGTTGGAAACCGAAAGTGAACATATACTGTACTATGTGTCAGGCGGTTATTTGGAGGTGAAAAACTCCACGGTGACCGTGCTTGCCGACCAAATGTTGCGCTCGAACGAAATTGACCGCGGGGCAGCCGAAGCCGCGAAGTCCAAGTCCGAACAGTTGCTTCAGCACAGTCCCATCGACAGTGTGCGGGACGTTGCTAAACTTGAGTTAGTCAAGGCACTCGCCCAGTTGCGGGTGCTGGAACACCTCGAAATGGCTAAATTAATACACAAAAACAGGAGTTTATAACATGAGTAAGAAATACGTTTTTTCATTCGCTGAAGGTGATGGCAAAAACAAACATCTTCTTGGCGGCAAGGGGGCCAACCTTTGCGAGATGACCCAATTCGGTTTGAATGTGCCGCCGGGGTTTGTCATTACCACGGAGGCCTGCTTGGAATACCAGGATTTGCAAGACTTGCCGGAAGGGCTGATCGAGGAGGTCAAGGGTCACATAAAATCTCTGGAGAAAAGCACGGGTAAAATCTTCGGCGGTGCCGAAAATCCTTTGCTGGTTTCCGTGCGTTCAGGGTCCGCGATGTCCATGCCCGGCATGATGGACACTATACTTAACCTTGGCTTGAACGCAGCGACTTTACCCGGCCTGATTGCGCAGACGCAAAACGAACGCTTCGGTTATGATGCCTATCGCCGCTTCATCCAACTGTTCGGCAAAGTGGCATTGGGGGTGCCCGATGAATTGTTCGACGAACAGTTCGATGAAGTGAAGCGCCAAGCAGGCGTCAAGGCGGACATTGGCCTGAATGCGGAACATCTACAAGATGTCAGCGAGCGCTTTCTGAATGTCGTCCGCAACCATACCGGCAAACCGTTTCCAGCCGATGTTTTTGCACAATTGGAAATCGCCATCAAAGCGGTGTTCAACTCGTGGATGGGCAAACGCGCAGTTGATTACCGCCGCGAGTTCAAAATCACGCCAGACAAGGCTAACGGCACTGCCGTCAACGTGGTCACCATGGTGTTCGGCAATCTTGGTTATGATTGCGCCACGGGCGTGGGATTCACACGCAATCCCGCCACTGGCGAGAATGAAATGTATGGCGAATATCTGGTCAATGCCCAAGGCGAGGATGTGGTGGCGGGTATCCGCACCCCCAAACCGGTGCATGAATTGGCAAAGGAAATGCCTGACCTTTACCGGCAACTGGTGGAATTGCGCGACAATCTGGAAGGGCATTACGCGGAAGTCCAAGATTACGAATACACCATCGAAAAGAGCGTCCTGTACTGTCTGCAAACCCGCAACGGCAAAATGAACGCGGCGTCTCTAGTGCGTACCTCGGTGGAAATGTTCAATGAAGGCTTGATTACCAAGGAAAAGGCGCTATTGCGTGTGCAACCCAATGACCTTGAGCAGTTGTTGCATCCCACCCTGGACCCCAAGCATGGGCAGAAGCCATTGGCCCAAGGTTTGCCCGCTTCACCGGGCGCAGCCAGTGGGGCTGTGGTGTTCGATGCCGACAATGCCGAACTCAGGGGTCGTGCGGGTGAAAAAGTCATCTTGGTGCGCGAAGAAACCAAACCTGAGGACATCCACGGTTTTTTCGCTGCACAAGGTATACTGACCAGCCGGGGCGGCAAGACTTCCCATGCCGCCGTGGTTGCGCGGGGCATGGGCAAAGCCTGTGTGGCCGGTGCCGAGGGCATCCATGTGGACACCCGCTCCCGTCTGGCGACAGTGGGCGAACTGACCTTGCGCGAGGGGGATATCATTACCATAGACGGCGGCACGGGCAATGTCTATCTGGGTGAAATTCCCACCATTCCCCCGGTATTTTCCGAGGAGTTGAAGACGCTGCTCGGTTGGGCGGATGAAGTCGCCCGCTTAAAGGTCATGGCCAACGCCGACACGCCCGACGCAGCGCGCAAGGCTGTGGAGTTTGGCGCGGTGGGCATAGGCCTGTGCCGCACTGAACGCATGTTCAACGCTTCCGAACGCTTGCCTTTGGTGGTGGATATGATTCTTGCCCGCACGGTCGATGAGCGCGTCGAAGCCTTGGCCAAATTGCTGCCCATCCAGCGCGAAGACTTCAAGCAAATATTCACCGCTATGGCACCGCGTCCGGTGACGGTACGCTTGCTCGACCCGCCTATGCACGAATTCCTGCCCAACGAACACCAGTTGGTCGAGGATATCGATGCCATCGAACATTACCGCAAAGTGGTTGCGGGCCATATCGCCGCGGGTGGGGTATTGAACCGGCCCTTATTGGGGGGCGATTTGACCCCTGACGAACTCAATGCCGCACTGTCCAAAAAAGAGCGGATGCTGCGCAAAGTCCGCGAACTGTATGAAGTCAACCCGATGCTTGGCCATCGCGGGGTTCGCTTAGGCATCACCTACCCTGAAATCTACAAGATGCAGATTCGTGGTGTGCTGGAAGCCACTGCCGAATGCCTGCAAGCGGGCTTGGATGTACACCCTGAAATCATGGTGCCGCAGGTCATTAATGTTGCAGAGTTGAATCGGGTCAAGGTCTGGGTTGATGAAATCTCGACGGAAGTCGAGGCAAAGTTCGGCATCAAGCTGAACGTCAAGTTCGGCAGCATGGTCGAAACCGTCAGTGCGACAGTCAGGGCCAACGAATTGGCGACGGTGGCCGAGTTTTTCTCATTCGGCACCAACGACCTGACCCAAGCGGCCTTGTCGTTTTCGCGCGAGGATGCGGAAAACAAATTCCTGCCGCTGTACATCGAAACCGGCATCATCAAGGACAACCCCTTCGAGGCCTTGGATGTCAATGGGGTTGGTCCCTTGATGGAAATAGCGGTGACCAAAGGCCGCCAGAGCAGGCCGGACTTGAAGGTTGGCATCTGCGGCGAGGCGGGAGGCCACCCCGAGTCCATCCAGTTCTGCCACCAGATTGGCTTGACTTATGTCTCTTGTTCCGGCCCGCGCGTTCCTGTGGCGCGTTTGGCGGCGGCACATGCCACCTTGTTGGAGAAATAAGTAGCCGCCATATATTTCTTAACTGATGTTACGCACGGAGTGGCAAAGCTCGCTTTGCCTGTCAAGGCAGGCCTTGACACTCCAAAACGAATCGCCGCAGGTCGGCAATCCATTACCGATGAGCGTACAGGGGCTTGACCGTAACATCAGTTCTTAATTTTTTGGCTGGCAGGAAGTTAAGCCGTTCGTGCTGAGCGAAGTTGAAGCATGAGCGGCTTTTCCTCGTTCACCTTTTGGGTGGGGTTGCAAACCCCGTTCACCCTCATCGACAGGCTCAGGGCAGGCTTCGACAGGGTTCAGGGCGAACGGATTTTGGAACCGCTAACTGCTGTTTTTAGGCTCAAGGATAATCTTGCCGCGTCGGGCGAACCATGATGTCGCTGATATGGACATGCGGCGGTTGCGCAACGATGAAGTGGATGGTGTTGGCCACATCATCCCCGTGCAACAACGGGCCAAATTTATCGTTGAAGTTGTGCACCAGATCATCACTGTAGCCCGCCGCTTCCTGAAACCCGCTGACCACAAGTCCGGGTTCTACCAGTGACACGCGAATGCCTTGCGGACCCAATTCGCGGCGCAATCCTTCGGCCAGCGCATGGACGGCGAACTTGGTGGCACCATAAACCGCGCTGAACGGGGAGATGTGCCTGCCAGCCACCGACCCGACGATCACGATATCCGCCGCACGTTTCGGATAGCCGGATGCTTGTCCGTCCACCATGTTTCGGGCGGCTTTTTGCAGCAAATCCAAAGTGCCTGTCACGTTGAGTTTGAGTATGTCTTCGAATTTGGACAAATCGGCATCCTTGACCGACCCGCCCAAACCCCGGCCCGCATTCGCCACCACGATATCGGCTGGTTTACCGAAGCGTTTGTTGGATGCAGCAAATAGCTGCTCCAATATCGCACTGTCGGATGCATCGCCCGCTACGCCGCAAAATGCCTGCCCCAACTCTTTTTCAAGTGCGCCCAGTTTTTCAGCGTTGCGGGCATTGCCAACTACGCCATAGCCACTGGCAATGAATTTTCTCGCCGTCGCCTCACCAATCCCTGAGGATGCACCCGTAACAATGGCGATGCGCGAATAGCCGGTTGACGGGTTGGTTTGTTCATCAGTCATTAATCTTTTTCCCTGTCGGTGCTGAGAATTTTTCCGGTGGTGTCAAGCTTGATTTCCAATTCCCTGCCGCCGTCTTTAATTTCAACTTCGTAACCGCTGATAGTTCCATTTGGCTTTAATACCTTTTCGGCTTCTGCCACGGTGGCATGAGGGTGGGCTTTCATGATTGCATCGGTCACCGCTGCCGGGAGTTCTTCAAGTTTGATTTCCTCCTCGGTTTCGAGCACACTGCCATTGGCCGCATAGGATGCCTCGCGTGCAAGCCCTTGCTCGTTGAAATCGATCTCATAGACGGTTTTTTCTTTCCTGCCTTCGGACTCGTACTTGATGTTGGTAGCCTGCGGAAACGCCTTGTGAAAGGCTTCCAACACCTCTTTGGGTACTTGTTTCTGGGTAAGTTTCTTTTCCTGGCCGGCGTTGGCGACGGTGGACAGGGCTGCAAGTGTCAGCAAGGCGGGGATCAAAACTAAATTTTTTTTCATAATTGCTCCGTGAGTGAGTGGGTTGGCCCTATGCACATCCTGAATGCGGAGGGGTGCGATTGAAAAAGTGATGCGGGAGTGGCAAGGCGCTCTCCCTGCGTGTTCAAATATCACCAGTTATTATGCATCACTAAGTAGGTGACCATATATTTTTTAACTTTTTGGCTTAACCATCCATCCTTCGACTTCGCTCAGGACGAACGGTTAAGCCTTATTTCCTAGTTGTTAAAAAACTTATGAACCCTTACTCACTGATGTTACACAACCTTGTAGGCTGTAGCCCGGATGTTGTGGAGTACGGCGACTCGTCGCCGCCTTTTGCGTCTAGCGGCGACGAGTCGCCGCACTCCACAAGTTGCCATGCTCTAGCGATGACTGCGTAACATCAGTAACTTAACAAGTAACTCTTCGATATTAAAAACGCTGTAGCTGTATGTCCGACCTCAACGACCCCCGCGCATTGTTTGCCGCCGAGCGCACGGTGCTGGCCTGGAACCGCACCTGCCTGGCTTTGATGGCCTTTGGCTTTATGATCGAACGCTTCGGGCTGTTTCTCAGGGTTCTCGACCCCAATAACAGCCAGAACATTCCCAAGCACCATCTGTCGGTCTGGATCGGCGTGGCCTTTATTGTTTTCGGCGGCATTCTTTGCCTGTTGTCTACGATTCAGCACTGGCGGTTTCTGCAGACCCTCAAACCGGTCGAGATTCCGGCTAGGTATTGGACATTTCTCCCTATATTTAACAATTTAGTGCTGATGTTCATATCCGTTTTCCTGATCGCCTACCTGCTTTATACGGTGTTTGCGGCTTGATTATCGCAGTAGCTTGCGTATTGCCGACAAGACCCTGTTCTTCACCCCTAGGGCGAACATGATCGCTTGCCATGAGCGTGAGGACAGGATGGCATCATAGTTCACCATGTTTCCAGACCCGTGCATTTCTTGTTTGATGCGCATGAACCTGCGCAGCCGGTCTTCTTTTTCCACCAGCAGCTTTTGATACATTTCCAGCAAGCCGTCACGCTGGGTAAACAGATTGCGCAAATTCCGCACATCGTCTTCGCTCAGGGTTTTGCCTGCCAGGATGTCCTTAGGGAACGGCCTGCACAAATAGAAGGTGGTGTGCGGCGCGACGGCGTCTTCAATCGGACGGTCCTTGGTGTAAAGATAGATGGCGAAGGATTTGCGTGAGAGTTGTTTGCGGCCCTCGGGCAGGTGTATGGTTTCGAAGCCATGCCAGGAGTATTCGCTAGTCTCGAAAATCACGCAGCGGTTGAACAAAGGCAGCAGGCTTTTAACCTCGTCAACCTCGGGGTGGCGCGGGTCGGAATGCAGTTCGATCAAGCCGCCCCAAGCCTCCTCCCACTCCTTGTTAAGATACACCAGCAAATTCAACCGGCGATGCAACATGCGCCGTTCGTCTATGTTGAAATCGACATGCACATCCAGTGCCTGGCCATCAAGATTTTCGTGCGTGCCGCCGCCGAACAGGGATGCGTCTGCGATCAAATCGGGGATGCCAGTGAGGGCCGAAACGGCATCTAAAAATTCTTTCGAGTTGATGTATTGATAGAATTGGCGGTAGAAAGGGCTGATATCAGCGACCTCCTCGTACACCGACTTGCCGCCAACCTCACCCATTTCATTGATCGCTTTGCTTGGATCAAAAATTGGAAAATCGCGCAACAAGGATTCGCAAGCTTCCGGCTGCAAAAACCCATCAATGGCCACATGGCGAAATGGCAGTGCCTCTTGGAAACTCTTCTGGATTTCGCCGGCTTGGCTGATAACGTCTGAATTGATCATGTGTTAATTTCTTGGTACTGTTAAAAGAAATAGGCTTGATACAAGGTTTCATTATCCCATCAATTCTCATTTTGGCGAAACCGGATGGGATGGGCAAAGCGTAGCGTGCCCATCAAACCTTAGCCGTACATGATGGGCTTAAATCCGTTGTCTTGTTACCGTCCTTGGCCTGGATTTCGGCATCCCTGCCGAAATGACGGCGCTTCAAGCCAAACTGAGAATTTCTGGGAGTGCAAGGCAAGGCCTAGCACTCCAGCCTAATCGCAACCACATTCATAAAAAATCTGGAATCTGGAGCGCACAATGAACTTTCAAGGGGCCGGCGGCACGCCAGGCGGGTCAGGGTCTTTCATCATTGGTTTTTTGATGATGAGTTGCGGTTTTTATTTGCTGATGCATTCCATCCATGTCAGCGACTCCTTTACCTTTGGCAGCAGCCTGTACCAATTGCCGATGTTCGGCTATTCGGCTTCCGTTACCGGCGGGATGTTGTTGATACCGTTTGTTTTCGGCATTGGGATGATTTTTTACAATGCCCGCAACATGATTGGGTGGGCACTGGCCGTAGGTGCGGTCAGCGCGATTGTCGTCGGAGTACTAGCCGGTTTGCGCTTCACCCTACAGCACATGACGCTGTTCGATCTGCTCACTATTCTAGTCCTGTCCGTCGGTGGACTGGGGCTCTTCCTGGGTTCCTTGCGTAGCCATTAGGATATTGTCGGCATCCAAGGCTAGTTCTGTTTCTTCCAGCGCATGCACAATCGTGGTGTATTGGTACGATTTGGTGTAGTAGCGCAAAATCCGCCCCAATTCGGCATCATATTCTGCTATTAGCGCGACGGTTTTCTCGATCCGTGCGGTGTCCAAATCCACTAGGGCTTCAACTAGTTCCGTCCGCAATGTGGTGGGCAGCCCTGCCAGTGCTGCCGTGCTGACAGGGGAGGAATGGACCGCTTTGACGGAAGTTTGCCGGATAAAGCGAATGCCCAAGTGCTTTGCCATGCAGTTGAAGAGTTCGTATGGCCGATAAGGTTTGTTGACAATGTCATCCATGCCGGCCGACAGCAGTTCATTGCGTTGCTCATTGAATACCGATGCGGTGACCGCAACGATCTTGACTGCCTGCCCACCTTCTAGGGCGCGGATGCGCCGGGTCGCATCAGTTCCATCCAGCCCTGGCATACGCCGATCCATCCAAATGAAATGGGGTTTGAATTGCTGGAACAATTCAATCCCGGCAGCACCGTCTTCGGCCACCCGGACTGCAAAACCGACTTCTTCCATTAGGGTTTGCAGTAACAGGGCATTCTCTCGCTGGTCTTCGACGATGAGTACACGGTATTTTTCCTGTCCTGGCTCCAGGCGGATCGCATCGTCGGTTTCTTCCCTTGGCAGTGGAAAGGCTGTACCTTCGGCATATACCAGCGGCAGCTCCACTCTGAACACGGAACCTTGGCCTGGAATGCTGTTGACACTGATCGAGCCGCCCATTAGCTCGACAAATTGGCGGCTGATGGTCAAGCCCAAACCAGTGCCGCGTTCCATCGACTTGCCACCCACTTGGTAAAAAGCATCGAAGAGCCTAGACTGGTCGGACAAGCTGATGCCCATGCCAGTGTCCTCGACTTCGATCAACAGTTTAGGTGTGCCAGTGTCAGGCAAGCACGCTAATCTCAGGATGATGAATCCCTGTAGAGTAAACTTGCTGGCATTGCTCAGCAGATTAAGCAGAATTTGCCGTAGCTTGGCTTCGTCTCCAAGGATATTGCGGGGCAGACCGGCTGACTGTTCAACCAGGAATTGCAGTTTTTTTTCGGTAATCCGCCCGCGTACCATGTCAACGATATCTTGGACCAGCACCGTCAAGTCGAGAGGCTGGTTGTTCAGTTCAATTTGTCCGGCTTCGATTTTGGAAAGGTCAAGGACATCATTGATCAGGGCGAGCAGATGCTTGCCGCTGCGGCTGATGATGTCCAAGTATTCTTTCTGCCTGTCGGTCAGGGCTTCATCCCGCATTAGCAGGCCGCTGAAGCCGAGAATGGCGTTCATCGGCGTTCTCAGTTCGTGGCTCATGTTGGCTAGAAAGATGGATTTGGATTGGCTGGCCGCTTCTGCTTGCCGCCTGGCGAACTCCAGTTCGACGGTGCGCTCTTCGACGCGTTGCTCCAATTCCATCGACAGGGCGACTAGGCCACGGTTGGTCTCCGCCAATTCATCTTGCAGGATGCGGATGATTTGCTTGTCTGCGTCGTCTGGGTACGGATGCGCAGGCGCATTCATAGGGTAGCCTGCTTGACAATCAGGATGGTGGCATCATCAATCGGCTTGGCCAAAGCACGGAGCAAGCCTTGGGCGATTTGGGGGGCGGATTTGCCTAGCAGTTGGGGGAAATCTTGCCAATGCCATCTTGCGGACACTCCGTCCGAATAAAGCACCAGCATATTGCCGACTTGCCACTCGTGTTCGCTAACGTGAGGCGGGGTTGCGTTCACCCCAACGATGCCCCGGCGCACCATGAAGTTGACCGGAGTGGAGCTGCCGATGACCCGCGCCTCGATATTGCCTACCGAGCCAAAGCTGAGCGCGTTCCGTTCCCAATCAAACACAGCCAAGGCCATCACACAGCCGCGTGTCCCTTGGCAGGCCAGTCCCGCACCATGAAACAAGCTGGTTAGCGGCTGTTCGTAATGGGATTCCACGAAGTTGCGGGCGGTGCGGGAGGCAACATGGGCGTGTTCTCCGTGGCCTAGGCCGTCAATGACACCGACCAAAGTATTGCCCGCCCATTGTTTCAGCACAAAATCGTCGCCGTTTTGGTCGAAACCCTGTTTTGGGCGCGTGGCAACGCCAACCTCAAACGGACAGGGCCTAAGGCTGAGCCTAATACTACGCACCCACTTGCGGCAGACGATGTGGGTACCCTGTCCGCTGTAGGGGGCGATTTCGAATTCGTCCATCAGCCGGTTGACCGCGCCCAGCCCATTGCCTAGACTGCCTGCGGACGAATAGCCATCCGTTAGAGCCTGATTGACGCAGGGAATGCCGGGGCCAGCATCAATGGATTCAATCTGTAATCCTTGCCGGGAGGGGGTCGATAGCGGCACAAAGAGCAACTTGCCGCCCCCGGCATGTCTGACCAGATTCGATGCGAGTTCGCTGGTCACCAAAGCGACATCATCGCAACCGTGCAGGTCAATGCCAAGCGCCGCCGCAAGCTCCCTAGCCACACGCCTTGCAACCGCGACATCGGCGCTGTGGCCCACTTCAATGGCTTGCTCAAGAGGCAGCGGCACGCTTATCTCCTTAGCCATTTTCTGATGCGAACGGACGTGCCCTTGCCAATTTCTGAGACGATATCCATCTCGTCCATCAAGCGCTTGGAACCCGGCAAACCCATGCCTAGCCCGTTGCCGGAGGAAAATCCAGGCTGCATGGCCCGGGTCATATCGGCAATGCCGGGGCCTTGGTCCTCAAAGACCAGTTCGAGTCCTGCGAAATTTCCACTGACAGGGTGCCAGCGCATGATACCGGAACCGGCATAGAGGTAAATATTGCGGGTCAGCTCCGAAGCCGCCGTGACGATGCGTGTCACATCAGTGACACCGAAGCCCAGCGCGACGGCAGCCGTCCGCACCGCTTTGCGGGCCATCACAATGTCGTATTCCGTGTCGATGGCCATCTCTCCCTCATAGGGACTACTCATGGGGTACGCTCCGTGCCATCCAGTGCGGACACCAGCATGTCCATCGCCCGGTCCACGTCCAAGGCGGTAAGCGTCTTGTCCAAAGACAGGCCCAATTGCGTGGTGGTGATCGCCACGCTGGCGCGCATCCCGGCGAGTACAGTAAGCCCGCCCATCAAGGTCACCATTTTGGCGGTTTCTGACACAGTACGGGCAAAGAAGGAGTCGATTGTTTCGACCATGGAAATATCCAGGATCAGTCCCTTGGCACTATGCCTCGCCATAGCCTGCAGCACTTGTTCTTGCAACTCGCAGACAGCGATGTCATCCGGGTCGGGTGGCACCGTGACTAGCAGTATGCCGCGAACCTTGATGACAGAAATAGTGCCGTTGGCCATGTTCGTTTCCTTAACGCTTGTCGGCCTTTTTGACTACCTGCAATTTCAGTAGGTCCAATGCCACCAACAAACCCGCCGCCATTGAGGAGCGGGTTGTGATGCCCGACAAGTCTATGCCCAAATGGACTAGGGTTTGGGCAATCGCGGGCCTGACACCGGTCAGTACCACTTGCGCGCCTAGCAGGCGGACGGCGGTGATGGTCTCGATCAAATGCTGGGCGGTCTGGGTGTCGATGGTCGGCACACCCATGATATCCACCAAGGCTACCGGCGAATTGGTTTCGACTATCCGGTCGAGCAGCCGCTCCATGAATTGCTGGGTGCGCTGGCTGTCGAGTGTGCCGATCAGCGGCACCGCCACCACGCCTTCCCACACTTGCATGACCGGCGAGGAGAGTTCAAGAATTTCCCGGCTCTGCTGCCGGATCCGCTCCTCGGACAATTTGCGCTCGGTGATGTCGCGGGCGGCGGCGAAAACTCCGACGACCGCTCCGTCACCGTCACGGTAGACCGAGGCGTTGTATAGCACGGAGGCCAGCCGCCCGTTGCTTTTGCGGATTTCCAGCGGGTAATCGCGCACCATCCCTTCGCGGAACACTTGCTGGTAGCCGTCGCGGGCTTTTTCCGGGTCGGTGAAATAATTTGAAAAGTCCGTGCCTATCAGTGCCGCACGCGAGCGCCCGGTGATGGATTCGGTGGCGGCATTCACATCAGTAATCTTGCCGTCCGGGGCGATGGTCACCAAAGGGTCCAGGCTTGCCTCGATCAGGCTGCGCGTATAAGCGGTCGCCCGTTGCAGTGCCTCCTCGGCCAGCTTGCGCTCGGTGATGTCGCGGGCGGCGGCGAAGACACCCACGACCGCCCCTCCCTCGTCCCGGTAAACCGAAGCGTTGTACAGCACGGAGGTCACATGTCCGTCCAGATGCCTAAGCTCCAACGGGTAATCACGCACTTGTCCCTCGCGGAACACTTCTTGGTAACCCTCCCGTGCCTTGCCTGGGACAGTAAAGTATTCGCAGAAATCCGTGCCTATGAGTTCTTCGCGTGAGCGTCCGGTGGCGGACTCCGTCGCGGCGTTCACATCGGTGATCTTGCCATCCGGGGCGATAGTCACCAAGGGGTCCAGGCTTGCCTCGATCAGGCTGCGGGTGTAGTCTGCCTTCTTGCGGTCGCTGAGGTCGCGGGTGACTTTCGCGAAGCCGAACAGCCTTCCGTCTTGGTCGCGCAATGGCGAAATGATGGTATTGGTCCAAAAACGCGAGCCGTCTTTGCGTTGCCGCCAGCCCTCGTCCTCGAAGCGCCCTTGCTCAGCGGCCAGTTGGAGTTCCCGCTCGGGCCTGCCAACTTTGACCGATTCTGCTATGTAGAAACAGGAAAAATGTTTGCCGATGATTTCATCGCAATGATAACCCAGGATTTTTTCAGCCCCGGTATTCCAACTGGCGATATACCCATCAAGGCCCAGCATCATAATGGCGTAATCGGTGACGCTGTCCACCAATAAGCGGAAGCTTTCTTCGGAACCTAGGATGCGAGTGGTCGCCCCGTCCTTTTTTGTTGTCATGTTTCACCTCTAGCGCGGCATTGTCTTTTTTTAAATATTATCATATATCTAACAGTCAAATTATGTCCACTGACTGGGGGAACATGGGGTGCGATTAAATTGATGCGGGAGTGCAAGGCCTGCCTTGCGAAAGCATCTATAATGAGAATTGCTGATTGCTATTGACAGTCGAAATAGTAGTGCATAGAATTCCAAGCAGATTTTTATGGAATTTATTACAATTCTGTGACCAGGGAAAAGGGACTGGCATTTCGTTAAATTTCATCTTTGATTCATAAACTCATTAGGTTAGATAAATGGCTAAAAAAATCTTCTATGTGATGTTGGTTTGGCTACTTTGCGCGGGCCACTCGGCTTTTGCCAATGAAAGTTTTGTTGCGGGTCTCTATACGGACAACAAAGGTAATAACTACATTGTTTCTGGGCCGGCAGCTTCTCAAACCAATCGTTCTCAATGGTCTATTGTTTCATTAGGTAACCGCGTAAGTTTCAGCGCGATCTGGGAAACCGGGGCTGCCACCGGCAATGCCTATGTGGGCAACGAATCTGGCATCAGATCCAATGCCAGCAAGTTCCCGGCGGGTGTTTCCTATGGCCTGAGCGGTGAAAACTCCCTGTATTGGGGAACTGGCGGTCTTATTTCAGCCAACCAGACTGGCAATGTCCTAACTTTGAGCGAAGTTAACTCAGACGGAAGCCTAGGTTACTACTCGCTGGCATTGTCTCGCCTAAGTGACAGTGCCGTGGCGACATCCAGCGCTTCATCCGTCAGCTTCGCAACCGGCATTTACGCAGACACTGCTGGTCAACAATATTTAGTGTCAGGCCCCGCCACTTCACAAGCAGGCCGACAACAATGGACAATAACGTCCATCGCAGCCAACAATCAGTTCTCGGCGCTGTGGGAAACCGGTACGGCTATTGGGAATACCTATATAGGCAATTCATCGTCATTGACCAGCTATCCCAATGGCTACCCCGCAGGCCGTGCCTATGGAATAACAGGTGCGACCTCTTGGTATTGGGGAACAGGCCGCACCCTCGCAGCCAGCCAGACGGGTAACGTATTAACGTTAACTATTCTGAATTCGGACGGTACCCCAAATGATTCAGTGGCACTCATCACGGTTGGGGTGACGGATGCGGCCACATCCAGTGCCTCCTCTGAAAGTTTCGTGGCAGGTAGCTATACCGACTTCAGCGGAACGCCTTACATCGTGTCTGGCCCTGCCCCCTCCCAAGCCGGGCGCGCCCAATGGACGGTCACGTCTCTGGACCCTAATAAGGCATTTGCAGCTCTTTGGGAAACGGGGTCTGCCATTGGCAACACCTACATAGGAAACACTTACGGGCCAACGAATTACGCAAACGGCTATCCTACCGGTCGGTCTTACGGGGCAACGGGCAATAATGTGTGGTATTGGGGAACCGGCAACACCCTTGCAGCGAGCCAGACCGGCAATGTCTTGACCTTGACTAGGCTAAATTCCGACGGAACGCCTACCGGTTCTTCAGCCACGCTGATACGAACAGGGGGCAATTCCTTGGCTACAGCCAGCCCTACATCGGAAAGCTTTGCAGCGGGAACGTATACGGCTCAAGACGGTACGGTTTACCAAGTGCAAAACTCTGGAAATAGCTGGTCGATCACTTCGCCTGTGCTTGCGCCTTATCAGTTTTCCGCGAATTGGCAAACAGGATCAGTTGCATCAAATCCCTTGGTTTCATCAAATTATTACGTTAAAACCTATCCGGCGGGCTATCCCTCCGGTCGCTCCTATGGGGTAGTGGGTACAAACTCTTTTTATTGGTACACTGGCTACATTTTTTCAGCCAGCCAGACAGGTAACCTCTTAACACTGACTCTTCTGAATGGGGATGGAACGCCTTCTGGCAATTCTATGACCTTGCTCTCGGGAGGCTATGCGGGTACTTGGAACTTTGCCAGTGCCGGTCAAGTTCAGTTCAGAGACAGCGCCATATCGGTCAGCAAGAATGAGTCTACCGCCAAAGTCTATGTGACTCGCGTGGGAGGCGCCAAAGGGGCGGTGGGCGTTGGCTGGTTGAGCGTGGACGGCACCGCTTTGTCCGGCGTGGATTATACTGGCGGCAGCGGGTCGCTTTCTTGGGCGGATGGGGATGTCAGCACGAAAACCATTGCTATCAAACTGCTGGCCAATAACTTTCCAGCGGGTAAGAGTTTTTCCATTCAACTGAACAACCCGGCGGTAGCCACCATCGGTACGCCGTCAACCGTCACCGTGACGACCCAGGCGGTAAACTACACTAGCAAAAGCGACCGCTGGTTCGACTGGGCTGAGAACAACTACCCCGGCATATTCTCCACCCACCAATCTTCTCAAATATTCAGCGGCAGTTATTATTATCGCTGCTACCCCGCTGCCTGCATTGCTTCAGGGCTAGGAGGCGACATAGACTCCCTGTATTATTTGAATGAGTCGAGTGGTGCCCTCAGCAAGCTAGGCAGTGTGAGTACGTTTTTAAATCAAGTCACCCAGACCCCGCCGTCGCCTAACGATTGTTTGTTCAACTGGGCGGAAAGCAACTATCCGTCTCTGTTTGCGCCCGCTTCCACCACAGTGATTTCGGGGATTTACACTTATCGCTACTATTCGGCAACCAAAGACTACCTAGGTGTTTCTTCCGCAGATAACCATGTCTATTATTTGGGATCAAATGGGGTGCTACAGGACGAAGGCCCGACCTCTTATTGGTTCCCCCAAGCAGGTTGCCTGTAGCCATTTACTAGCCAGGGCAACAACTTTTCCGTTGCCCGACTTCCTAGGCCTAAGTCCCAAATGTCTACATGGCTAAATCTTTGTCACTGATGGTACGCAGTGCCGTTTGTTGGCTGTTGTAGGGTGGCCTTCAGGCCGCTAAACTTAAGTCCGTTGGAATTAGGCTGGTCGAAGCGGCCTGAAGGCCGCCCTACATGTGTTCGTTGCGTAACATCAGTTAGTCACTGATGTTACGCATGGAGTGGCAAAGCTCGCTTTGCCTGTCAAGGCAGGCCTTGACACTCCGATGCGATCACAGCAAGACAGCAATCCTTTGCCAAGGAACGCACAGGGGACTTGTGCGTAACGTCAGTTAGTCATAATCAATGCAAAAAATGTCCTATTCATTACCGCGCGATGTTTTCATTTTATTGGAATCGGCCTTCAATCAAGACCGGGAAAAGGCGGAAATATTTGCCAAGGCCATAGAAGAGTCCATCCGTGCGATTGAAGAAAAGGCCGACGAGCGCATCGTCGCCAAGAAAGAAACCTTTAAATCAGAATTGTATAACGAACTGCGCTCCGAATTAGCCACCAAGGAATTTGTACGCGCTGAGATCAACCAACTACGCTCGGAGTTCCACGAAGTGCGCTCCGAAATCAAGCAAAACGCTTTGTTGCTGAAGATATTGATGGGAATCGCTGTGTTTGGCCTGACGTTATTCAATCCGTCATTTGTCAAGTTGGTCGAATTGATTGTTAAATAGACTTTAGGTGATTTACAATAATGAAGCTACCAAAAGCATTGTCCACGAAACACACGAAAGGCACGAACAAGACATTCTTTTGTTCGTGTTTTTCGTGCATTTCGTGGATAACTCATTTCGGTTTTGGTGGATTCATTATTGGAAATCGCCTTACTCCCTAATCACTACAAAATTGGGCAAAGTGTAGGATGGGCAAAGGCCCCTCTAGGGCCGTGCCCATCTTGGTCGGTGCGGTTTGATGGGCACGGCCTAGCGGCCCTTGCCCATCCTACCAATCAACCATTTTTAGAGTGATAAGGGAGT
>CAIZPP010000085.1 GCA_903934875.1 uncultured Methylococcaceae bacterium | reverse complement strand
GGGTGAAGATGATTCCATGAAGTGCAACCTCGCTAGTCTGTTAAAAACCCCGACATTGGGGCTGAGGTGCAGTTTAATTCTTTGCAAGGCTAATGAGAATGGCTTTTTCTCCGCGTAGCGGCTTCGTCCAACAATGTGTTATAGCGTTAATGTGATTGCCTCTCTCCCGCTGACCTCCAACAGCGTCCCCAAGCCCGCCTCATTGCGGGCTTTTTTGTTTATACTATAGCGTTTTCAACATCAAATGCTTACTTGATGACATGTGGGGTTGTGCAAGACATTACATAGCGAACTAAAGAAGAGGCAAAGCCGATGGACTATCACCATATTATCACCCTAGAACCCGGAAAGCGCGGCGGTAGGCCGTGCATTCGGGGCTTGCGCATCACCGTTTATGATGTGTTGGAACAGTTGGCATCCGGCATGACAGCAAGCGAGATCGTGGAAGACTTCCCCGAACTGACCGAAGAGGACATCTACGCTTGCCTGAGTTTCGCGGCGGACAGGGAGCGGACACTCGGGCGTTTGCCCGCGCCATGAAACTACTGCTGGATGAAAACCTATCCCGCCGTGTGGTTCCCTTCATTCTTGATGCTTACCCCGAAAGCACCCAAGTTGCCTTAATTGGGATGGAACAAGCCGACGATCAAACCATTTGGGAATATGCCAAGCAAAATGGATTGGTGATTGTAACCCGCGATTCCGATTATTTGGATTTAAGTGCGTTGCGCGGGCATCCCCCTAAGATTGTTTGGCTTAGGACGGGAAACCAATCGAAAGCGGCGGTAATCCATCTATTGCTTAAATCCAAGGATGCGATAGAAAGGACGCTGGATCATGAAGGGAAGGCTTGCATTGAAATTTATTGAGAATTAACCCAATGCCATCGGCAAGGCCGCAAATCCGGGCAGGTCTGCGCCATCCAACCGCCAAGGCCCAAGCGAACGGCTTAAGGAATCCTGCCCTTGGGCCACTGGCGCGGGTTTGATGGTAAGGCGTTGTCCGCTGATCTGTTTGAGTTGCGTTGTTTTTTCGGCGGCGGAATCAGGGTGTATTACACGGTTCGCAATCAGCGCATTCTTCTGCTACTGGCTGGCGGCGACAAATCCAGCCAAAGCGGGACATTGAAAAAGCCCAGGCCATTTTGAACGCATTGGAGGATTGAACCATGTCCGAAACCATTACCCCATTCGATATTGCCGAACATCTTGAAACCGATGCCGACATTCAAGAATTTCTCCGCGACACTGCCATTACTGGCGATGCGTCAGACTTCATTCATGCATTGGGCATTGCCGCCCGTGCCAAAGGCATGGCCGAAGTTGCCAAACAAGCCGGGGTGACGCGGGCAAGCCTCTACAAATCGCTGGCTGATGACGGAAACCCCCATTTTGAAACGGTTGCAAAGATTGTGAAGGCGTTGGGGTGTAAGCTTGTAGTCTCTTAAATAACTGATGTTACGCAGTCATTGCTAGAGGATGGCAACTTGTGGAGTGCGGCGACTCGTCGCCGCTGGACGCAAAAGGCGGCGACGAGTCGCCGCACTCCGTGCGCCCGTGATGGCGTACACATAGTACGGTGAGAGTCCGTATCGAGGCAAGCCATAAACCCCGTAGCCGAAGGTAACTGCGTCGCTGTGAGGCGGGGTGGAGAGCAACCGTAGGCGAACTGGCAGTCCGCAGGATAACGAACTCGATTCGGCGGGGTAATGACGGCGAGCCCCCGGAGTGACGGCG
>CAIZPP010000084.1 GCA_903934875.1 uncultured Methylococcaceae bacterium | reverse complement strand
GTGGCGCAGGCGGCGGCGGAGGGCAGAGTCACTGTCGATGGCGGCCAGTTCGCCGAGCAGTTGGCCTGCGGTGGCGAACAGCACGGTGGCCCCGTGGACGAGTGCCTGGTGGGCGATGTTGCGCGCCAGCATCGACTTGCCGATGCCGCTGGGCCCGATGAGTATGCCGTTGACGGACTCCTTGAGTGGGCACCTCCCGCAACGCCGATGCCTACGCAGAGGCCGTGCGCAGCTTGGGGTGGCGGGTATTCGCCTGCAGCATTATGATTTAAAATGGACATTTGTGACATGAGTCTGTCAGGCACTATGAGCTTCAATGGCCCAGGATGAATTACCCCGGACAGGCAGCCTGCGGAAGATCATCCATATCGACATGGATGCCTTTTACGCTTCGGTGGAACAGCGCGATTTTCCCGAATTGCGTGGCAAGCCCGTCGTGGTGGGCGGTGCGCCGGACTCGCGCGGGGTGGTGGCGACTTGCAGCTACGAGGCGCGGGTGTTTGGCATCCGTTCCGCCATGCCGGCCAGCCAGGCCTACCGGCTGTGTCCCGATGCCGTGTTCCTGCGGCCCCGGTTTGAGGCGTACCGGGCGGTCTCGGCGGAAATACGTGCGATCTTCCATGAATTCACGGAGCGTGTCGAGGCCATCTCGCTGGACGAGGCCTATCTGGATGTCACGGCCAGCCCAATCTTGCAAGGTTCCGCCACGCGGATCGCCCAGGCGATCAAGCGCCGCATCTTGGAATCGACGCGGCTCACCGCCTCTGCGGGCGTATCCTACAACAAGTTCCTCGCCAAAATCGCCTCAGACCGCGACAAGCCCGATGGACTCTGCCTGATCCTGCCGGAACAGGTCAGGGAAATCATCGCCGGACTGCCCATCGGCGGCTTTCATGGCATCGGTAAAGCCACCGAAGCCAAAATGAAGGCACTCGGCATCCACTGCGGGAGGGATTTGGAGCGGCTATCCCTCGCCGCCCTGGTTCAGCAGTTCGGCAAGGTTGGCGAACACTACTACCGGATCGCCCGCGGCATCGACGAGCGACCGGTCATCCCCAACCGCCCACGCAAGTCTTGGGGCGCGGAAACCACCTTTCCCGTCGACCTCTCGGACAAGGCCGAGATGCTCGGACAGTTGGCAAAACTCGCCGAAGGTGTCCTACAAAAACTGGCCCGGCACAAGCTTCTGGCCTGCAGCCTGACCGTCAAAGTCAAATACGACAATTTCGAATTAGTCACCCGCGCCCTTACATTGGGGCGGCCCTTCCACGATGCCCAGGATGTCATCTCCCACCTCGGCGAACTCCTGGCCCGCACCGAAGCCGGAACGCGCAAGGTCCGCCTGCTGGGCGTAAGCTTCTCAACCTTGGGACAAACGCAAACTCCGCTGGCGGGACAATTGGATCTGTTCATGCCGGAGTGAACCTTATGCGAACCCGGTGAAGTTCTGCCTCCACCCAGCAACAAGGCTAACAGGCCCCGCATTGAAGTGGGCCACCGGAGCAAGCTTGGCGGGATGGTCTGGCTCGCCCCTGCCGACATCCGGCCCTGCCTCTACGGTGCGATCCCCAAATCCTGCCAGAGAAAATCATAGGACACCGCTTCGCGGTTTTGGTCTTTGGCCTGCCGGTCTTCGCCGTGCTGATAGGAATGCAGCAGGAACTTGACCTGCTCCAGCCCTTCCGCCGTCATGATCGCCTCGCGCGGGGTGCTGCCGCCCAACGCCGGGAGCGGCTGGTCGGCCCAAGACTGATAAAACTGCCGGATATGTTTCTCCACCAGTTCGGCCACCACCTCCGGCGGCAATTGCGACTGGGCCGGTGGCTTGGGGTTCCCGTCCGACAGACGCTTGGAGAGCACCCCCTTCGGGTCGCTGATTTCGCGGCTGAGGAAGGCGACAGACCGGCCTGCAAGCCCCTCAAACCAAGGCCGCCCGGTGTCGGCATACGGCTGGGTGCGATAGAACACGCTTAACCGGTCCGGGCGCTGGCCCGGATTGATCGCCGCACTGCTGCGCTCCACCCCGTCCCAGCTTTGAAACAGCCGTTCCCAGCCATCCCTGCGGTTGCCTTCGACATCGGCCTCGCCCGACAAGGCGTGTTCCAGGGCGTTCCAATCGTGGACCCGGTAGTGGTCGGTGACCAGCAGGATGGGGTCTTGCGTGATGAGATCGACAAACTGTGGGATTTCCGGGGGAGCCACAAACAACTTCAGCCAGTGGTCGGGGATTAGGCAACTGGTGACTTCCCTGGCAATGGACGAGTCAGGGTCGGCACCCTCCAATTCATGGCGCAGTTGCGCGATCAAGCCGTCGCTGCGATGGCGGGGAATGGCATAGACGGCACCGGACAGTTCAAAATGGTCTGCAACCGGCAGGATTCTTCCCGCGATGAGATCGAATTTGACGGCTTGCTGCGATCCGGTTCTTTCTTGGACGAGGACGGGGGCGCGTCCGGGAAGCAAGAGGTCTTGCAGGCGCATGCTTTCCCCCGGAGTCACCTCGGCCACTTCGTAGAGCCTGATCGGCTTGGAGGCCAGCAGGGCAATCCATTCCCGCTGTTCTGCGGACAACAAGGGGCCGCCCCTTGCGAGCAGTAGCTCCGAGACGCGCCGGTCACGGCCGTTGATGGCGATGAACCCGTCTGCCAACAGCCATTCCATGGCATTGAGCATGATGGCCTCCACTGTGTCAGGTTCCATGCCCATCAACGCTTGGTACTCTTCCTCGTCGAGTCCGCCGAAGAACCCTTCGTCCAGTGCCTCGCGGACCGCCTGGCCCCGCGTCAACGTGAGCCAATGGATTGCCTTCGGGACCGCCTCGGAACGGTCGCCCGTCGGCCGTGTCGCCTTAGCTTCCAGCAGACAGCATTGCTTGTATTTCTTGCCGCTGCCACAAGGGCAGGGGTCATTGCGCCCGACTCTTATCATGCCGTTATGTTTTCTTGGAACGTTGAAAGGAGCGCCGGTTTTTTTTGATAGGATACGACCGAAACTTTGCCAAGGGAGGTTCCGGCTAATATTCCTCCTCCTCATCGCCGTCATCATTATTGTAACCGTAATGCGATTTCACCGAAATTTTTGTATCTGTCATGGTGTACCTATTAGGTACACCATGACAGAATGCTGGTTCAGTTAAAATTTTTACTTATGAAATCAGAAATTAGTCTTTGCAATGCCATGCTATTTTCACGGCTTATGACACCGGCTTTTATTTTTGCAGTCACTCCATTTGGACTGATCTGCAAAAAACCAACATGGTCTTTACCGTTGTGTATCGGATAGATTTCCTTTGACGCACAAGTTATACCACCGTTCTTTTTGGCTTTCAGCGATGCCAATATGTGCGATGCGATTTTTGTTTGGTCTAGTTGACCTGTTTCGATTAGGTCGATTGCGTTTTTGAGGATGCCTTCGGCCATCTCCAAATCATCTCTTTCTGTGGCATTGAGTACCCGTTTGATTTCGCCAGCAGCAAATTTTGAAATAATGGTGGGATTGGTGTCAAGGCGCTCGATTAGAAATGTTGGCATCGCTTCGAATGCCAGATATCGGTACAGGTGCTCTCGGATCATGCCAAGTGCTTTGGCTAGCCTAGTTCTGTTTGGGAAGAGAGTTTCTATTTTTCTGATGGCTTTGCAGATTTCGTAGTCCGATAGGTCTGTTCTGTCCACGTTTTCACTGATGGCCATAATGGCCATGTCTTCATCACTGCAATCAATAATGGTAGCGGGGATTGCTTCCTTTTCAAGGAGTTTATAGGCCCTCCATCTGCGTTCCCCTGCAATGATTTGGAATTGGGCATCATCTAACTTTCGCACAGAAATCGGCTGGATCAGTCCGATTTCACTGATGGAAACTGCTAGTTCTTCCATTTCCTTGGCAGGGAATACAGTTCTTGGTTGGTATGGATTAGGCGATATTTTCTCAACGGGAATCAACAATGAATTTTCCTGTTGCCCATCTATTTCAAGGGAATATTGTGATCTTTTCTCAAATTTTGGCAGCATCTCGGCAGGCCGATCTCTTGATATTGCGCCGACATCTACCAATCCGCTAACCTTTAAAGATTTTTTCACTATTGCTGTTTCCTCTATTTTTAGATTACAGGCTGATCCGCAATACGGATGTCATACTCCTTCACTAGGGATTTAGTAAGGTCAATAATTGCACGGGCAGCGGTGGAATTGGGTTCACGTTCAATAGCTGGGCCGGATTGCTCTTCTTTATACAATTCTACTTGCCGCATGAAACTACTTGCATGAGGGATGACAATGTCACTCAATTGGTCTGGATAGTTGGAAGCCAGAGTTGTGAGTGCATCTTTGCATGAGCCGTAGCTTGGATGGTAGCCATTAGCAACGATATGAACGTCTAGGTGGAACCCGCGCTCGGAGAATGCTGAATTCAATTCTGTAACGTTTGAGGCAAGAACTTGCATTGCTTTGAGTGATTGCCCATCCAGCCATACAACAGCAAGTATCTTTTGACTTGCGCACATGAAGGAGTTCGTAAGTAAGTTAGTCGATGGTGCCGAATCAATGACTATTACGTCATATCGTCCGAAAATATCCACATTAGCATCTAGGAACTTTTTGAATAGAAATTCCCGGTTTGTGCTTCCCATCAGCCAAGTATCTGTATTTGCAAGAGTGATATCCGATGCAATCAAGTCCAGCATATGATTGTTGTAGAGCGGGCGAATCGCAGCCTCAATGTCAATGGATTCTTTTCTGTGGAATCCGTACATTAACTCGCCAATGTGTTTGATATTTTCATTAGCCCAGTTGATTCCGAAAAGCCCAGTTAATGAGGCCTGAGGGTCGCCATCGATCATCAAAACCCGATGCCCGAACATAGCTAGCGTTGCAGCCACATTGCCGCATATCACGGTTTTGCCGACACCACCTTTCGACATTCTACAATTTATGATGGGCGGTATCTTGCGCTTCCTATCGGCATCAAAAGGCAAGTTCATCAGTTTTAACCGGATGTAACGGATGTCATCGGCATAGTAGATGTTGTGGTATTGCTCAGATTCTTTTTCCCTGTCTATGAGGAGTCTGAAGTCTTTTGCTTTCCCGGTAAATCCAGAAAATTCTTGAGCTAATTTTGATCGAATTCCAAAAGGTCTCATTTTTTCGTAGTTTAGAAATATTTATGTTTCATATGTATGATAAATTGTTAATTTGAACATTACAAATTTATTTTTAATAAAATCTTTTTTGAGCATGTCTTTTGACCATGGACACCTACTTACCTAACCGACATAGGCAGGCCAGTAGCCCGCTGGAGCACGTGGCAGCGGTCATCGGCTTGTACCCGGAAGCCTGGCGCAAATCGACAAGTTCCATGTATTGCCTTCCTACCAATCAACCATTTTTAGAGTGATAAGGGTTATCAACCCTGTCATAAACAGCTGGGTTTTAAGCAAGGCGGTTGTAAAGCAATAGGTGAACATGATCGCAACAACAGCGCAGGCCGGCAGCACACTGCCATGCCTGAAATTCGCCGCACACGATGGGTTACGGGTATCCTTCACGGTGCTGTTCGCATGGGAATGTGAACCTCGCCATCAACCGTGACTTACGCTTTAACCACTTTAATATCAAGGCGAAGTGTGACATACTCAGATACGCACACCTCGCTTTAAAATCGCTTTGCCTGGGTTGGCAACTATCTGTTTAAACAGGGCTTGTTTTTTTACCATTCAAGTTCCCAGAGAGCCAACAGTTATCGGTCCCACGCAGCTCACGCTAAATCTGCGAAAACCGTCAAGATTGGCAAGAGGAGCAAACGACTGACGCGGGGGTGATGCTTAAACCGCCATTCAGTATCACCCTATTTTATCTACAGGAATTTATGAACCCTGCCTTTTCATTCAGCGAAAATCAATTCAATACTGCGCTTCCACACACCAGATTTTCCAACACTCGTTTGTTGGCATGTTTATGCCTTGTTGTCTTCGCCCTTTTCACTGGAAAACCAGCCTTTGCCGTGGTCGGCAATAATGTCATAGCGACTGTCGCGGGAGGATACTCTGGCGACGGCGGACAAGCGGCTGCGGCCTCTTTCAATACGCTGGGCGATGTGGCTGTTGACTCCGCCGGCAATTTTTATGTCGCGGACACTTACGGCCACCGCATCCGAAAAATAAGCGTGGCAACCGGTGTCATCACTACAGTTGCGGGAAGCGGGCTTTCAGGCTTCAGCGGGGATGGCGGTCCGGCCGTCTCGGCCTCGTTGAATTTTCCTCGGGCGGTCGAGGTGGACTCCTCCGGCAACCTGTACATTGCGGACAGTGGTAATCACCGTGTGCGCATGGTTAACAGTGCCGGTGTCATTACGACAGTTGCCGGAAACGGTGCTTCGGTTTATGGCGGGGATGGAGGGCCTGCGACTGCGGCTTCATTCGGTAGCCTGGATGATCTAGGGCTTTATGGCGGCAGTCTGTATAGGGGTTTGAAGTCCAACGGTACAGAAACGTACGCTAAGGACCGTCAATGTTTTCCGTTGGCTGGTTTAGCGGCCGGAGTTGCCCTTTCATTACCTGCTCTGCCAGTGTAAACGAGTAATCCCCGAGCACATTAATATGCCC
>CAIZPP010000083.1 GCA_903934875.1 uncultured Methylococcaceae bacterium | reverse complement strand
TAACTGATGTTACGCAACCGTGTAGGCTGTAGCCCGGATGTTGTGGAGTGCGGCGACTCGTCGCCGCGTTTTGCCTCCAGCGGCGACGAGTCGCCGCACTCCACAAGTTGCCATCCTCTAGCGATGACTGCGTAACATCAGCGCCATAAGATAAAGCCTGTATTGAAAATTCTACAGCCCTGCATTCCACACTTAAAATGCAATAGCTAATTTACCGGCAGAACGATGGCTGCACGCCGCAGTTTCTGGATTCTTAAGCTCAATTCCCGTATCTTTTACTCAATATGCTCGTAGTCGTTACGGGAATGCTGCTTTCCCTTAGGCTCTAAGGCAATGCCGCAACGCTTGACGAACACACCCTATTTTTTTTTATCATCTGACGAACCAACTAAAGCGGAGACTTACCATGCCAAAAACCGCCACTCTGCAACTCGAAGACAACACTTTCGAGATTCCAGTCATCGAGGGAAGCGAAGGTGAAAAAGCCCTGGACATTACCCGCCTGCGCCAGCAAACCGGATACATCACCCTTGATTCGGGGTACGGCAACACCGGTGCCTGCCTTTCATCTATCACCTTCATTGATGGCGATGAGGGTATTTTGCGCTACCGAGGCATTGATATTACCGAATTGTGCGAAAAATCCACCTTCATGGAGGTGTCCTACCTGTTAATCTATGGCCATTTGCCCAGCACAGACGAATTCGCCCGCTTCAAAGAAAGAGTGCATTACCACTCTTTGATACATGAGGACATGAAAAGCTTCTTCACCTCCTACCCCGGCCATGCCCACCCCATGGCGATATTGTCGGCCATGGTCTGCTCGCTGTCGGTCTATCACCCGGAACTCCTCCAACCCGACCAAAGCGCTGAGGACCGCGACCAGACCATCACTCGCCTGCTTTCCAAGGTGCGTGTATTGGCCGCCTTCGCCTACAAGCGCTCGGTGGGCGAGGCGTTTGTCTACACCAAGCCTGAATTGGACTATCTGTCCAATTTTTTGCATATGATGTTCACCACGCCGATGAACGAATATTTCCCCGACGAATTGATCCGCAAAACGTTGGATGTATTGTTTATCGTCCACGCCGACCACGAACAGAATTGCTCCACCTCGACGGTCCGCATGGTCGGCTCGTCCAAAGCCAACCTGTTTGCATCCCTGTCAGCCGGCATCTGCGCCTTGTGGGGCCCGTTGCACGGTGGTGCCAACCAAGCGGTGATCGAGATGTTGGAGGCCATCTATGCCGACGGAGGCAACCACAAGAAATACCTTGAGATGGCCAAGGACAAGAGCAGTCCCTTCCGCCTAATGGGCTTCGGCCACCGGGTGTATAGAAATTACGACCCGCGCGCCCAAATATTGAAGGCCTATTGCGACAAGGTGCTAGCCCATTTGGGGGTGCGGGATCCGATCTTCGACATTGCCAAAGCGCTCGAAGAGGCCGCACTCACCGACGATTACTTCGTCGAGAAAAAACTCTATCCCAACGTGGACTTTTATTCGGGCATCATCTACCGGGCGCTGAACATACCCACTAACATGTTCACCGTCATGTTCGCTTTGGGTCGGCTACCCGGCTGGATCGCGCACTGGAAGGAGATGATCGAAGACCCGGGAATGAAGATTGCCAGACCAAGGCAAATCTACACTGGAGAAATCCTTCACCCCTACGCACCGATTGAGCAACGTACATAATGACATTTGTTCAAGGGTGCGATTAAAAGTGATACGGGAGTGCAAGGCTTGCCTTGCGAGGGCATGTAAAAGCAAGGCAGGCCTTGCACTCCCAGGGTAAATTCAATGACCACACGGTTCGTCTGCATCACTTTTAATCGCATCCTTTGTTCAACGCCCCGAAAAATTCCCCTTTACTTAGGGTTCAATTAATGCTATAAATTACGGGCGCGAAAGATTGGCAAAAATAAGACCCTTATCGACATCCATCGACTGGGTTTTGTTCCGTCAAGGCTTTGCGTTCAAATGAGATGCAATTTTTTCGTTATCCGCCATGCTTGAGTTGATGAAAACTGAAGTATCCGCATAACAAATCTTTACACAGGAGAGCTTACAATGAACGCCAATAGGCAACAAGGTTTTACATTGATCGAGTTAATGATCGTCATCGCGATCATTGGCATTTTGGCCGCCGTGGCCATCCCCGCTTACCAAGACTACACCGCCAGAGCGCAAGTCTCCGAAGGCTTCAGCTTGTCGGATGGTGCCAAGGCCAGCATCGCTGACATATGGACTAACACCGGTTCATTCCCCCTCACCAATGCGGCGGCTAACCTGCCCGCCGCCGCTTCGATTACCGGTAAATATGTCTCACAGGTCACCGTAGTAAGCGGTGCCATTACGGTCACCATGAAGGCTGCCGGTTCTGTCGCCGGTCCCATTGGCAGCAAAACCTTTCAGATCACCCCGAGCACAACGGGGGGCGGTTCTTTAAAATGGGCCTGTGCGGTTGGCACCACGGGTACACCCATCGCCGCCAAGTACCTGCCAAAGTCTTGCAACTAGCTGATATTGTTCAGCTTAATTAGCTGACAGAACGCCCCGCTCGGGGCGTTCTTTTTATAAGTTGTTTTATGTCACCGCATCCCATGCAACCCCCCCCATCGCTTTGGCCCGGACTGTGCCTGTTCGCCTTGATTGGACTCACATTATGGGTTTATTGGCCGGGCTTGGAAGGCCCGTTCCTGTTTGACGACTTCGCCAACCTCGCGGCCTTGGATGAAAACGGCAGAATTGATGATTGGCAGAGCCTGATCCGCTATCTCGGAGAGGGTATCGCCGGGCCAACCGGACGGCCCATTTCCATGCTGAGCTTCCTGTTGAACGAAGTTTCCTGGCCATCGGAGCCTAGGCCGTTCAAATACACCAATCTGCTGATCCATGTTTTAAATGGGCTTTTAGTGTACTGGTGCAGCCTGAAAATCTGCCGATTGAATAGCCTGGCGTGGCTGCGCGGACAGGCCGAGTGGCTCGCCTTGGCCTCTGCCGCCCTATGGCTGCTCCATCCTATGCAGGTGTCAACCACGCTCTATATTGTCCAGCGCATGACGATGCTGGCTGCGCTGTTTTCCCTGTGCGGCATCGCGCTCTATCTGCAAGGCAGGGAAACTCTGCAGACCCATCCTAAAAGCGGCTATGCGTACATGTCAGTGGCGGCTGGATTATGCACCGTACTGGCCGTACTCAGTAAAGAAAATGGCGCTTTGCTCCCCTTGCTGTTGGCAGTGGTGGAATACACAGTACTGCGCCAGCAAAGCCTCCTTGTCGTGCGTCCCCATCGGATCTGGAGCTTGTTTTTCTTTGCGCTTCCCACCCTTGCCGCAATCATTTACCTAGGGCGGTTTCTGCTCCCGTATCAGGCTGCGACCTATGCGCCTAGGGGGTTTTCCGCCATTCAGCGCGGGCTGACTGAGGCCAGAGTACTGCTTGCCTACCTGTATGATCTCGCCATTCCAAAACTCTACTCCGGCACGCTGTTCAACGATGATTACCAATTCTCCCATGGGTTACTGACCCCCCCAACAACCTTATTGGCGTTGGCGGCCATCTTCCTGCTGTTGGGCATCGCCTATCGGACACGGCAAGCCTACCCCCTAGCCAGCCTGGCCGTGCTGTTCTTTTTCACCGGCCACCTGCTAGAATCAACCGTGGCACCGCTGGATTTATACTACGAGCATCGCAACTACCTGCCCACCGCGTTCCTGTTCCTGCCCTTGGGCTATGCCGCTGAAAAATACCGCAAGTCTTGGTTATTTGCCGTAGTGGGTTTGCTGCTGTTATGCAGCGGATTTAGCCACGCCAAGGCCAAGCTGTGGAGCAACGAAGGCGAATTGACGCTGTTCTGGGCCAAACAGCATCCCGATTCGGTAAGGGCGCAACGCTATGCCGCCAACATTTATTATCGTATGGGGCTGTACGACAAGGCGACGGACGTTTTACAGTCAGCCACCCGGCAACACCCGGAAGACTTCAGGCTCCGCCTGCACAAAATGGTGATTAGCTGCTTTATCAACAAACCTGATACTGAGAATGTAAACGATTCTCTACAACTATTGAAGACTAAGCCAGTCTATTTTGATTCACGGGATTTCGATATGCTGAATCAATTGGTCAACTTGGTAGGCGAAGCGAATTGTCCAGGGTTGACAGCAGATGAATTGACCGATATTACCAACGCATTAATGCTTAACCCGGCGATCAAGGGCAGCACGAGTTATCAATACCTGCTCAATCATATCAAGGGTGAGATATCTTTGGATAGGCATGACGGCAAGGCAGCACTAGAGCATTTTTCCACCGCGCTGAAATTAAGCGGCGAAGCTGAAACGGGGCTGGTGGAATCGGCTTTGCTGGCAAGCCACGGATTTTACCCGGAGGCGTTGCGGCACCTGCAAGCGACTGAATATTTGGTCTATTCCAGCAGACAACCAATCAGCGGGGTATTGGCCAGACATGATTTCCCGATGGAAATAGAACGTATGCGGAAGAACATCCACGCAGACATGGCAAAAAAATGAAAACGCTGTCTATCGTCCTGCCCGCCAAAAATGAAGCGGAAAATTTGCGCACCCTGCTACCCAAGCTGCGCCTGGCTTTTCTCCACGCCGAAATTCTGGTGATTGACGACGGCTCAACCGACGACACCCCTGAAGTTTGCAAAGCTAACCGGGTCGATACCTTCCGCCATCCTTTCAGCATGGGCAACGGGGCATCCATCAAAACTGGTGCGCGCAAGGCTTCAGGCGATATTATCGTGTTCATGGATGCCGACGGGCAACACGACCCAGCCGACATACCGCTGCTGCTGGAAAAAATTCAACAGGGCTATTATCTAGTCGTCGGTGCGCGTTCCCCATCTTCCCATGCTTCTCTGGCGCGCCGTTTCGCCAATGCCATTTACAACCGTTTCGCCAGCCTGATGACCGGCTACCGAATTCAAGACCTGACCTCAGGCTTCCGGGCGGTTCGGGCCAGATGTTTCCGCAAATTCATCTATCTGCTGCCCAATGGCTTTTCCTACCCCACCACCAGCACTATGGCATTCTTCCGCGCCGGCTTTCCTGTGGCCTATGTGCCCATCCATGCGGGCAAGCGCAAAGGCAAAAGCAAAATCAGCCTGCTGCGGGACGGGGCGCGTTTCTTTTTGATCATCCTAAAAATTGGCGCGCTGTTCTCGCCCATGCGCTTATTTCTGCCGATCAGCGGGTTTTTGTTCAGTTCCGGCATAGGGCTTTACGCTTACAATTATTACACCCAGGCCCGCTTCACCAACATGAGCCTGTTTCTGCTCATGTCGGCCTTGTTCACCTTGCTGATTGGCCTGTTATCCGAGCAGATTTCCTCCCTGCATTACCGGGGCATTGAAGAAATCGGGGAGGATTAGTTGTGCTATGAAAGCGCCTACCTCAATCATCTTATTGACCCGCAACTTCCCTCCCTTACGAGGCGGCATGGAAAGGCTTAATTTCCACATTTTCGAGGAATTGAGGAAGGAAAACGAAGTATTTTTGGTCGGCCCCAAGGGTGCTGAGGCATTTTGCGCCGAACCCTCCCATGTCAGGACTAGCCCCCCTTTGCCAGTGTGGCTATTTTTGATTGGCAGCTTCCTGCAAACCCTGTACCTATCCTTGACCAAGCGTCCGCAGTTGATCATTGCCGGCAGCGGCATAGCCGCTTTACCCGCCGTAATCGCGGGGCGATTAAGTGCTGTACCCGTTCTGACCTATCTGCACGGGCTGGATATCATAGTCCAAAACGCTCTCTACCAAAGCCTCTTCTTGCCGGTGATAAAGCGCTCGCAGGGATGGCTGGTAAACAGCCGCAACACTCGTGAACTTGCTGTCAACGCAGGCATTCCAGCAGAAAAGATAGCCATACTGAACCCCGGAACCGATTTGCCTAACTGGTCCGAATTTGACGGTGGCGGCAGCTTTCGAAAACGTATCGGTATCGGAGACCGTCCCATACTACTCAGTGTTGGCCGCCAGACTCGCCGTAAAGGTTTGATGGAATTTGTCGAACACGTTTTATTGCCGATCACACGTATCAAGCCCAATGTGTTGCTGCTAGTGATTGGAGGTGATCCCATCCATTCGGTGGCCGGTGCAGCAGGCTTGGCCGGAAAGTCCCTGCGCCTGCTAGTCACTGAACTCGGACTGGAAGGGAACGTTTTATTCTTGGGTGAAGTGGATGACAGGTGCCTGAGTGAAGCTTTTCTGTCCAGCCAAATACACGTTTTTCCAGGTCTGGATTTGCCCGGTGATGTTGAAGGATTCGGGATGGTGGCTATCGAAGCAGCCGCCCACGGTTTGCCAACCGTTGCATTTGCGGTAGGTGGTGTGCCGGATTCGGTAGAACCGGGGGTATCCGGGTGGTTGCTTGAGCCTGGACATTATACAGCCATGACCGATGCAATCATGCTGCATTTAACCAACCCAAACATCTCAACAGTTACCCCCAGCAGTTGTCGGCAATTTGCCGAACAATTTGCTTGGCCTCTGTTGGGAGAAAAATTGAATGCTTATTGCCGCCGCTTTTTGGGCCACGCACCATAGAAATCGCTGGGAAATTACCTATGCCTACAGAGAATGCTATGAAAAAAAAATTAGATGCCAGCAAAGCGTTTTACGACACAAGCTATCATCAAGATTCCACGCCACCACGCATAATCAGCAAACATTACCAAAATTTGGCTAAACGATTGGCTGTGTATCCTGGCGAAAAAGTTCTTGATGTTGCCTGCGGAACAGGCGAATGGTTGTTAGCCGCCCAACATAGAGGGGCAATAGTCAAAGGGATAGACCTATCTGAAAAAGCCATTGGGGCATGCCGCGAGGCAATGCCGGAAGCGGAATTTATGGTCGGTAAAGCAGAGGTTTTGCCTTTTCCTGACCAGACCTTTGATCTAATCACTTGCCTCGGAGCGCTTGAGCATTTCATTGATATGGATGCTGCAATCGCGGAAATGATTAGGGTAGGCAAACCGAATGCCCGTTATGTCATCCTAGTACCCAATGCAGACTTCCTGACCCGCCGCCTAGGCTTTTTCCAAGGCACTAACCAAGCCATGATCAAGGAAGAAGTGCTCAGTTTGGAGGCATGGCGTGAACTATTTGAAAGATCCGGGCTGACAGTCAATCAATGCTGGGCCGACCTGCATGTACTCTCAAAAGATTGGATAATGAGAGGCTCATGGCTGCAGTCGCTAATCCGCTTGACTCAAGCGCTAATGCTGCTGGTTTGGCCGCTGCGCTGGCAGTATCAAGTGTATTATCTATGCAGCAAACATACTCCCCTGTGATATAGGATGAGGGCAAAGCAAAAGTTGCTTGATTCCGCAGCGCCCCATACGTTGTAAGCGTTCACTCCCCTTGGGAGCGTGGGTGTCTCGCCCGCAGAAATGGCGGACAAGATGTCCGCGTTCCCAGGAAAAGGCGGCGGAAGTGAACGCTTACCATACGCTTAAGTTGGCACGTCCTGACCCTCGCCCCCCGCATCCGCAGAGTCTTTTCCGGCTGGGCCGGAAGGCGGTTGGTTGCCTTCCTTGACTATCTCATCACGCTTGGCAATATTGGAACCGAGTGCGCTGCGGCCTTTTTCGATCAGCGCATCGAACATTGAGAAGGCAAATTCCACGCTGTAGCCCATCAGAAAGCCCCACACCAGAGGGGAATAACTCAGCTCTTTGAAATCCTTGACATCGGGTGCTATGACTATGCCGCTGATCAAGCCGAGCAAAGGCCCCAGCGCCACCCGCATTCCCCAACGGCGGCGCGAGGACAGGACAAAGCTGGACTTTGAGAAACTATCCAATACGCCACGGATAACATAGGCCAGCGCCCCCAATAAACCGAGCATGGTAGGCAACACCAAATAATTGCTCACTCGCAAGACGGCGTGTGCCCCGTCAAAAAAATTCTCGCGTATGGCCCTTTCTTGGATTTCCCTAGCGTCCCGTTGACAAGCCTCTAGTGCAGGGCCGCCTTGGTCTTGGCATTGCTTAAGCGCTGGATTAAATTCCGCCGCTTTATGCGTATTGTCCTGTTTGCCCGGATCACAAATGTTTCCGTCATCGGGATATGATCTAATCCAGAACAAACTAACCGCTTTCAAAACGCAATAACCGCTGTTCAACTCTAGCCAAATGACTTGCCGCTTCGCGTATAAATCGTTGAAAGGATACTTGGTTTTGAGGTTATCCCTGCTTTTGTCAGGTTCATTGCTGGCTTCTTTGGCCGCACTAATTTTATCTTCTATCACATTGATGGCCGCAAGGTCTTCGTTCACTGTTTGTAGCGTGTCAGATATAAAGTAAACGTAAGACTGATAGACAATAAAAACAACGATGACCACCCAAAGCGCCACCCAAAAATTTGCATAGGAATCTTTTACTTGCTTATTGAGGGAATGGTAATGCCCAGACCTGCCTTGGAGTAAATCGCTTTGCTCCTCCTCCATTATCTCTTTGAGCCTTAGGCTTTCGTTGGTCGCGGGGGAAATCAGTTGGGACAAGTCATTATAAGCTTGCAATAGCTCACTGATCTCGTCAGCAGTCAGATTTTCAGAGCCTTTCAGTAGAATGGGGGCCAGTTTTTTAATCAACTCAGGTTTGCTTTTAACCAAATCGACATTGGCATCGGAAACCGCATAATTCAGTAGCCTCCATACCGCTGCATAGGTTTCCTGTTTCCTTTTGTCAAGGTTAAGATTGTCTTCAGTATCGTTTGCTTGTAAGTCAGTCATTAACATCTCCTAACAGCGTTTTCAACATCAATTGGTTAGTCGATAAGGCGTATGGTTGTTGCTAGATATTTTTCAAGTCAGGGATTGCTTGAATATTAATTTTTAGTTAGTTTATAAAAATGAAAACGCTGTACATGGATGCAAATCGGGACTCCTAGCGCTGAAAGTAACCCATAGGCTGTTTTGTCGGACAACAAAAAGATTTAGCCAGAACTACGGCTTACGTCTATTGTGCCTTGCCGCGTTGAGGGAAGCCCATTACTGCATTATTATACGCGTTTAAATGATTGGTTGGCATACATTTCTGAAAATGGTATGTGAAGCATTTGGTTATCTTTATGTACAGCATTTTCATCTTTAAAATATACCTTATAAAGGATATTCAGCTAACGTTTCAATTTAACTGAATATCTTGCCCTTTCAATCCAGCTATCGAGTAACTCTTTGATGTTGAAAATGCTGTATTTGATTTTAAAAATGCTGTATTAGGCAATCTCAAATGAAAATAATACTGTGATGAGGGTCATCGAAACCAGACCGAGCAAAAACACAATCTCGGCCCAACGCTCCAAATTATCGGAAGACCGCCCGGCCCGGATTGAGGAAAAAGACAGCAGCGCACTGAGCATGAACAACACACTGTCTATCGCCAAGGTTTTGTCAATCAGATAATTTTCCAAATCGGGGTGCAAGCTTTTGACGATGCTGATGACCATGATGCAAACCCCAACCATCGTGGCCGAGTTGGGCAAGATGTGATGGGACAGGTCGTTATTGGCCTTATTATTCGAATTATCAGAATTCATTTTACAGCGTTTTCAACATCTAAGCGTTACTGGATAGTGGGTATGATAGCACAGGTTATTCGGTTTACCTGAATGGTTAACTGAATATCAGTTTTAGGTATATTTTGAAGATGAAAATGCTGTACATAAATATATCCCCATGCTTCACATACTCTTTAACTTATCGTTCCCACGGTCACCGCTCGTCGGTATATGCAAATGTAGGAGGCTCGTCATTTCGGCATCCATGCCGAAATGACGGCTTTTCGCTGTATGTGGAGTACGGCGACTCGTCGCCGCTCGCCCCAAAAGCGGCGACGAGTCGCCGCACTCCATATTAAGCCTCTTGGTAATCACTTTGGAAGCTTCCGCGCCATCACCACTAACTCCTCCCCGGCCACCGGGTTGGCCAAGGATTCGCGGTCTTCACTTCGGGCCAGCCGGGCCAAATCCGGCGGCAGGGTAATCGGCGTGCCCAAGCGGGCATTTTTCGAGATGCGCAGGCTGGACGACCATAGCCACGCGCTGACCGCACCCGGCGGCTTGAATTCAATGTCGACGAACCCCGCCTGCTGCAAGGCCAGGGACAAGGCCTGGGCGGAAAACAACACCAGATGCCGGGGCGGTTCCAGTCCGCGCCAATCCGGGCCAAAATGGGCATGGCCCGGCGCATCCAAGTTCGGGGTCGCCAGCCAAAACCAGCCACCCGGTTTGAGCAGGCGGTGGACCTCCCGCAACGCGGCCTGCGGTTCGTGCAGATGCTCGATGACTTGGCTTAAGGTCACCACCTCGTAGCGGTCTGCCTCCAAGCCGGTTGCAGGCAATGCGCCTACACGCACAGGCAAACCCTTGCTGACGGCCGCCTCTACCGCCAGTGCATCGAACTCCAAGCCTTCCGCCGCATAGCCTAGGCTGATCGCCCGGCGCACAAATGCGCCGCTGCCACAGCCCAAATCCAACAGCCTCGCGCCAGCAGCGGGTGCGGGAAGATGGCGCACATCGCGCTCGGCCAGGGCGCGGGTAGCGGGAAACAACGCCAGCAAGCGGGCACCCAGCCGGTGTGATGGCGTAAGGGCCAAGTGGGGAAACCTAGCGTTAAGATAGCCGTTGCGCAAAGCACTCAAGCGCCTGCCGATGAAGGTCGAGGAAGACAGAAAAACCTCCTCTTCGGGTGCCGCGTGGGTGTAATATTCCGCGTAAGCCAAGCCTATGGCCTGCGGTGTGGGGCGCGGGTCCAGATAGCCGCAACGGCAGGCAGCGCAGCGGTACAGTGTCCACGCACCGGGGGCGCAGTAAAAAATCCGGTCGGTCAACCCTAGGTGGACCAGCGAACGTTCCGCCGCGCCGCAAACCGGGCAAGACGGCAAGCGCTCCAAGCCGTAGTCAGGCCATTCTGGGGGGGAAGGCAGGCTTAAATTTTCCGCGCCTGCGTCAGGTTTGGAATCGTTTTCATTTCTGGATACCATGATGATGTGCCTTGGTGCTATGATTAGCGGATAGATGGATTAGTGCGGAAGTAAAGCGGCCTTATCAATTGCCCTCACCCCAACCCTCTCCCAGAGGGAGAGGGAGTATAGTGTTGCTTTACTTCCGCACCGCCCTAAAGCCTTCCTATTCATCGTAGTTTATCTCAAAACACAGGACAAGCCGAATGCAATCTGTGTGGTCTGTAATCGGAATTTTACTCTGCCTGGCAACTCTGCCGGGCACTTTTGAACTGGCTTTTCTCACCCTAGGCGGAGCCATGCCGCGCCGACGGCACATCCTATTGCAAAATCAGCAGCCGCTGCACTTGTGTGTGGTGATTCCCGCGCACAACGAAGAACAAGGCATAGGCGGCTGCGTGGCCTCGCTGTTCGGCTGCGAAATCGGCATACATAGCCTTAGCGTGGTTGTCATTGCCGATAATTGCACCGATGCCACCGCCGAACGGGCGCACTTGGCGGGTGCCCGTGTGCTTGAGCGGCAGGATGAAAACTTGCGAGGCAAGGGCTATGCCTTGCACCATGCGTTTTCCATCCTGTTGTCCGAAAACCATGATGCCTTCCTGATCGTCGATGCAGACACTGGGGTCGAGGCCAATTTCATCCTCGCCACCGCCGAATTGTTCGGGCAAGGGGCGGATGCGTTGCAATGCCGCTATCTCGCCAGCAATCCTGAGGCTTCCATCCGCTCCAGGCTGATGCATGTCGCCTGGCTGGCCTTTAACGTGCTGAGGCTGCGCGGACGGGATTACTGGGGCTTGTCCGTGGGCATACTCGGCAATGGTTTCGGACTGGCACGGAAAACGCTAGAAAAAGTCCCCTTCGACGCAGGCTCCATCGCGGAAGACTTGGAATACCACCTGCGCCTGGTGCGCGCAGGGCTACGGGTACGCTTTTGCGAGGCCAGCACCGTCTGGTCGGAAGTGCCGACTCAAGGCCGGGCCGCCTCGGGCCAAAGGGCGCGATGGGAAGGAGGAAGATTCAGGATGATACGCGAACAGTCCAAAGGTTTGGCTGTCGAAGTGCTGAAAGGCCATTGGCGGCTGCTGGAGCCGCTGCTGGAACTGCTCTTGCTGCCCTTGGCTTTCCAGGTTTTTTTACTGCTCGTTTTGCTGGCCGTGCCCGTGACGTTCGCCCGCTATACAGCCCTAGCCGGGCTGGCATGGGTAGTGTCGCATGTGGCCGTGGCGCTTTGGGTGGGCAGGGCCGGCTGGCGCGATTGTCTAGCCCTGCTGGCAGCACCTTTCTATATTGTGTGGAAACTCACTTTGGGGCGGCAATTGCTTAAATCGGCCAGCGCCGAGGCGGCTTGGGTACGCACTGACAGGACAGACCATGAGCATTGACATTTCGGTTCTAATCGTCTCATTCAACACCCGCGACCGGCTACGCGAATGCCTGACGGCCTTGCGCAGCCAAACTGGGGATGTGCGGTTTGAGACCGTGGTGCTGGACAACGCCTCGCACGACGGCTCGGCAGACATGGTGCAGCTAGAATTTCCCGAGGTCATTCTAGTCCGCAGCACCGCCAACCTAGGCTTCGGCAACGGCAATAATCTGGCTTTACAACATGCGCAAGGCCGTTTTGTCGTGCTGTTAAATTCAGACGCGCTAGTGCCTCCCCCCACCCTTTCCTTGGCGCTCGCACATATGGAGGCGGAGCCAACAGTAGGGATGGGCGGCGGTCGTTTGCTGGCTTCCGACGGTGGCTGGCAACCTTCGGTGCACTGCTTTCCTTCGCTGCTGGATGAGTTTCTCAATCTCAGCGGCTTGGCGGCACGCTACCCGCAATCCCGCTTTTTTGGGCGTTTTAACCGCACTTGGGCCGACCCCGGCCTGGCTGCGGATGTCGATTGGATAACCGGCGCATTTGCCATCATCCGGCGTGGCCTGCTCGACTCCACTGGCTTTTTCGACCCCCGCTTTTTCCTGTATTACGAGGAAGTCGATTTGTGCCGCCGCATCAAGGCAGCCGGCTTTGCCATCCGCTATTGGCCTGACTTGGCAATCTCCCATATCGGCGGCGAGTCGTCTAAAACACTCAAACAGATGCATTTCTCAGAGGTCGGCTTGCAAGTGACGCTTTGGCGCATCCGTAGCCAATTGCTGTTCTACCGCAAATGGCACGGGCCGGTTCAGGCCTGGCTGGTGAAATCACTAGAACAAGGCTGGCACACACTGCGGGCTTTGCGCAACCGCAAACGCAATCCGGCCAAAACAGCCGAATCGGAAAACCTACTCAAACTCTGGGAACAGGCTTGGCGCGACACCCAAGGCGGTGCTGTTTCCCCTCCCCAACCGTGGTCATCCATATGAAAACCGACTCCAGCATACCAGGGCCGTTAGACCGAGAATCAAATATCCTATTGATTTGGTGGAGAGTTTGGTTTGAACACGCGGCACTTCTGTTATTGGAGGTGCTCCCTAGGAGCTTCGATATTTTCCTCTCCCTCAGCCTGATCCTTGCCTTCTCTCCGGTCTTGCTAATCCGGGCAATACTGGCAAAATCTCTGTGGGGCAAGGTTTTCGACACCGTGGAGTTGATTGGACAGTTCAGAACCCCCTTTCTGCGCCTTGGCTTTGCGGGCAAGGCCCCCGCTTCCGGGCTTGCCGTGCTGTTCAATATTCTGTGGGGAGATATGGCCTTTGCAGGCCCTAGGCCTATGGCTGAAAACGAGGTCTTGCTGCTGACCCCCGAACAAGGCATTCGGTTTACTTTGCGCCCCGGCCTTTTTTCACCCCACGGTTTGCGGCGCAAGGTCGGTATCGCCTACGACAGCGAAACCAGCAGCGATATAGACTTTTACTACAGCGAAACAGTGCAGGGGGACATGGGCCTAGTCGCCCGCTCCCTGATTGGCAACCTGCTGGCTGGCGGCGGCCTTAGGCCCACCCCCGCCGTGCTGCATTTTTTTGGCGTCGATATCACCAACACCACCATGGACGAAGCCGTAGGCTGGATGGTCAGGCGGGTCAAGAACCATGAACCAGCCTTTGTCGCGTTCGTCAACCCAGACTGCCTAAACATCGCCTACCGGCACAATAAATACCAGCAGGTTCTTTCTGCGGCGGAGCGGGTGTTGCCCGATGGCATAGGCATCAACATTGGATGCAGATTGCTTGGCGTATCGCTGATGGCTAATGTAAACGGAACCGATATGTTCCCCCGCTTATGTGAAAAAGCCGCAGCGGAGGGGCTGTCGCTGTTTCTGCTTGGGGCCAAGCCCGGCGTGGCCGAGGCAGTCTCACATAAGATGCGGGAGCGCTTTCCCACTCTTGACATTGCCGGAGTGCGCGACGGTTATTTCAAAGCGGAGGAATCTGGACGCGTTGTGGAAGAAATCAACGCGTCAAAAGCGGACATTTTGCTCGTCGCCTTCGGCGCGCCCAAGCAAGAATTGTGGCTGGCTGAACATGGCGAGAAGCTAACCCCCTGTGTGCGCCTAGGGGTGGGCGGATTGTTCGATTTCTACTCCGGGCGACTGCCCAGGGCACCGCTGTGGATGCGCGAGATTGGGCTGGAGTGGAGTTGGCGTTTGTTGCAGGAGCCAGGAAGAATGTGGCGCCGCTACCTGATTGGCAACCCGTTGTTCCTCTATCGGGTATGGCTGCAAAAAAGACCGGACGCCGCGTCATGAACCACGCGAAATACACTCAGTACCCATCCGGCAGGGAAGAAGATGACCGCAAGCAGCTATTCGAGCGTTACGAACATATTGGGCGGGTTGCTTTCCGCAATACCCTAAGATTGTACGCCAAGCGCGCAGTTTGGGTTGCGGTGGTACGCACCACTTTCCTGACTAAGCGATTGTTTGACATCTTTGCCTCCGCCTTCTTTCTTATACTGTTGGCTCCCTTGTTTGTGGCCTGCGCAATCGCCATTCACAGGGACTCGCCCGGTCCCATATTTTTTAAACAGACACGAGTCGGACGCTGGGGAAAACTTTTCCCCATGTGGAAGTTCCGATCCATGTATATTGATGCCGAAGCCCGGAAAAAAGAACTGGAGAAATTGAACGAAATGAACGGCGGCGTACTTTTCAAAATGAAAGAAGACCCACGGATAACCAAAGTGGGAAAGTTTATCCGCAAAGCCTCCATAGACGAATTGCCCCAATTGTGGAATGTCCTTATCGGCAACATGTCTTTGGTAGGCCCCCGCCCCGCCCTTCCGTCGGAGGTAAACCAATATTCCCTCGCCGAACGGCGCCGTTTGGAGGTCATCCCAGGAATCACCTGCATCTGGCAAGTTTCCGGGCGCTCAGATATCCCTTTTGACCAACAAGTGGGCCTGGATGTGGAATATATCGAATCGCAATCCTTCTGGCTCGATGTGAAATTACTGCTGCTTACCATACCGGCAGTGCTATTGGGTCGGGGGGCCTACTGATGCGCACCATTATCCTTGCCGACCGCCTAGGGCATGAGCTATTTCCCCTCACCGACAGAACCTGTCCCGCATTGTTGCCCATCGCGGGAAAGTCTGTGCTGGAACATAACCTGGACATGCTAGCAAACGCCGGCATCAAGCGGGCCGTCGTTGTCATCGGACCATTTGCCGACCAAGTGCGCACCCAGTTTGAATATGGCAGGCGTTGGGGCTTGGAACTTGATTATTGGCCCACGCGCGGCGAGGAAAACCCGCAGGCCGTGTTGGCGCAGCTTCCACGGCAACAGGACAACGACCCGCTGCTGCTCATCCGGGGAGACATGATCAGAACGCCCTGCCTTGCCGAGTTTCTGCAACAGGCCGCTGCTCTCGTTGGCCCTGTGCTGCATGGCGTGTTTGATGGTCAAGCAGCGGGGCTGTGCCTGTGCAGGAGCCAACAGGCCGATCTGTCCCCTCTCCACTGGCCTACCCTGGCGCAGGGTCTGCCAGTTCCATACGCATCCGCCGTCGAGTTTCCCGGCGCAAAGGCGCACCATTTGGACTCATTGGCCGCTTTCCATAAGACCAGCCTGGATGCGGCGGCAGGGAGGATATCCGGTCTGCTGGTACCCGGTCGGCAAACCGCACTGGGACTGACACAAGGGAGGAATAGCAAGGTCTCCTCGCGCAGCCTCAAATTCGGCATCGCATTCGTCGGCAGCGGCAGCGAGGTCCACCCGACAGCGGAGTTTAGCCACGAAGTCGTCATCAACGACCAAGTGTTCATCGACCGGCACGCAAAATTGTCCGATACCGTGGTGCTACCCAATACCTATGTTGGCGAACTGGTCAGCTTAAGCAACTCAATCGCTAGGGGAAATGACCTAATCCGAGTCGACATCAACACGCACATACGCGTCACCGATTCCTTTCTGCTCACCGACCTTAGGCAAACCACGCTGAGCAATGGCCTGCTGCCTTTGTTGAACAGACTTGGCGGGCTGTTATTGCTACTTTTGTCCCTCCCGCTTTGGCCTCTGGCCGCACTGGCCGCAGCCCGTGGAAATAATGCAGGCAGATTATTGCGTCCGCGCAAGCTGCGCGGCAACCGGATCGTGCTGACAGAGCTTGGCGAGCGCCATCGGACCGAATTCACTGCCTGGGAATGGGCGGCATCCAGCCCCTTGTTGCGTACGCTTCCCCGAATCTTGGCGGTGCTCAGTGGTGATTTGCGCTTGTTTGGCGTTGAACCGGTGACCTTGGAACAGGCATCGCATAGGACCGAAGAATGGGAGTGCTTTGCCGATAGCGCCCCGGCCGGCTTGATCGGGCCTACGCAACTGCGCCACTCGCAAAACACCCCCGAAGAGGAACGTTTGCTAACCGATGCCTATTACGTCGGCCAGCACAACCGTGGCAAGAACTGGCTATACCTGTGGGAAGGATTCCTGACCCTGTTTAGCAGCAGGCCTTGGATACCGGAAGAGTGAAGCCTCCAACATGAAAATATTGCTTGCCGATGATGAACCGGTCACACGGCTGTTGTACTCAAGGAATCTCAAAGCGTGTGGCTATGACGTGGTGACGGCGGAAAATGGAGAGGAGGCATGGAAGCATTTGCAAACCGAACCCTTCCAGATTCTGATTAGCGACTGGGAAATGCCCGTATTAAACGGACTGGAACTTTGCCAGAGAGTAAAAGCCGCCACTGACTTGCCTTACATTTATATATTACTGTTGACTGCCAGAGACGATGAGGCCTCCCTAATCCAAGGATTGGACATTGGGGCAGACGACTATTTGGCAAAAACCTGCGACATGGAGGTTCTGAAGGCACGGGTCCGCTCCGCCGGGAGGATAATCCAGTTGACCGCCGAACTCGAAGCGAAAAACCAACACTTGAATGAGATCAACGAGCGTCTGGACAAGGCCTATTCTTATATCAAGCGCGACCTCAAATTGGCGGCCAAGGCGCAAATTGGCCTGCTTCCCCCGCAAAACGCTGTGATCAACGGGGTTCGGTTTAATTGGCTGTTTTTACCTTCCACCTATGTCGGCGGAGACACTCTGAATTATTTCCGCATCAATGATTCCCAGATCGTGTTTTATCAATTGGACGTGGCCGGGCATGGTGTGGCATCGGCATTGCATTCCTTTAGCCTCACTAGGATACTCTCTCCAGACCAGACGAAGACAATGCCACCAAAATATTTATCCGCCCATGATTCCACTACCCCAGCGTTGAGCCATCCTGCCTATGACAGAAGGCAAGACCACGACTCTTTGTTTGCCTCGCCCGCTTCTTCCGCAAACATCGTAGCGAAGTTGAACCAGAGATTCCAAAGCGGAGCGGACATGTCAGACTATTTTACGACGGCTTTCGGCCTACTCGACACGCGGAGCAGAACTATCGACCTCTGCCTGGCTGGCCATCCCAAGCCAATTTTCATACCATTAGACGGCAAACCAATTGCAGTCGGAAAGCACGGTTTGCCTGTCGGGATATTGCCGGATTCGGACTATGAGTCAACGATGTTTAAATTTTCCAAAGGCGACCGTTTATTTCTCCACTCGGATGGGATTGCAGAATGCATGAATAAAGACGGCGAGGAATTCGGCATCGATAGACTAAAGGACTTGCTCTTTTCGATCAAGTCCGAAGATTTGGACAATGTGGGCAAAATTTTGATCACTCAATTGGAGACATGGTTAGGCAACAAGCACTTCGAAGATGATATATCGATGCTAGCCTTGGAGATTGCCAATGACGAAGCCTAGCATGGGTAAAATAGATTTAGTGATAGACAGTTGTTACCACAACATCGACCTGCTGGGAACATGCATCGACGCTCTTTCCGCAGAGCATTTCGACAACCAGCAATGCTATCAGATTAAAGTAGCCGTATACGAGGTGGTCACCAACTGCATAAAACATGGCTACAAAGGTTCCCCGGAACATCAAGTCCATGTTAGCTTTCAACTTGGCGCCGATAAAATCACCCTCGATATTGCCGATTCCGGCATTGCGCTGGATACGCAACTGTTGCAAGACACTCCGACCCACTTTGAAGTTGACCACGAGGACCCCCAAGAGGGCGGCATGGGGCTTAAAATTATCAAATTATTCATGGATGAAATTAGCTACCACAGCAAAGACGGCATGAACCACTTCCTATTGGTGAAATACATAGCATGAGATTACTAAGCTGCCTAGTGCTGGGCCTTTTGTTTTCAAGCTTGGCAGCCACGGCATCGGAACCTGTCACTATTGAAGTCCTTCCCGACACGCAAACCGCCAATGTCCCCCGCATAGGATTGAATCTAGGTTCGCGCGGCGTTTTCGGCGGACCACAACTGATTAGGAACTTGCTGCTCAATCCCGGCTTCGAGGGGCAAATTGACCGTACCGTCGTGATCGTCGCCCATGCCACCGATCAAGGCTTTGACGACGATCAAAGTTGGAGCGGGCGGCCTGATGGATTCTGGGCCGGCGCTCGCTTCGATGTGCGCAGCGGCAAGGCAGCGGGTCAGAGTGGAACATTATCCGACTCCCGCAAACGCGGCGAAAACGGCCTTCCCACATTTGCCACTAAAGGCCCCGCACCGGCCCTTTCCGCAGGCGATGCGATTGTGCTTACGCGTATTGACGACCACAACCTCACCACAACTTGGAATGTGCCTAGGGACACACCGCCTGGGCAAGTTGCGCCGGAGTTAAACGACAAACGCCCAGGCAGCGCCGGAAAGCGTTCGCTGGCTTTAATTCCAGTTGCAAACGCCACTAAGCAACTGGCTCCCCCGGCGAGAGTCACCGCTTATTTCGACTCGATAGGCAATCGCGCGGGAAAGCTATTGGTGATAGACGGGCGCTGGAAGTTTTCAATATGGGCACGCTCCGACTCGGGACAAGGAAATTTGCGGATTACTTTCCAACGCCAGGGGTCGCAGCCTTTCCTTCGTGAAACCGTTCGGGTGCCCCGCGAATGGAAACTGCTTGAGTTCCAATTTGAAGGCATAGACCGGGGGCCGCCTGGAACCCTCTCTTTGGAATTGGCCGCCGAAGAAGGCAAAGTATTGTTAGATGATGCCAGCATTGAACAGATGGGCGGTGGCAGCGGGGTATTCAGGCGCGAGGTGCTCGCTGCACTGGAAAAAACAAAACCCGGCTATTTGCGCGATTGGCAAGACCAACTAGGCGACACGTGGGAAAACCTGATAGCACCGCCCGACGGACGGCGCTCGGACCGCTATCGTCCAGGTTCGGAGGACCGTTACGGTTATAGCTTGCCGGAATTCCTCGACCTATGTAAAAAAGTGGGGGCGAATCCTTGGGTAATTCTACCGACCACATTCAACGATAGCGAGTATGAAGCCTTTGGCCGTTATCTGGCCGACCGGATCAAACAAGATGGCTTCACTGAAGCCGTGGTGGAATTCGGCAACGAAAACTGGAACTGGATGTTCCGTTCCGCCGGGTTTTCCAACCCAAAAACCCACGGGGAAGTGGCCGGGCGCGCTTTCGCCAACGTAAAAAAAGGCGCAGGCCCGACTGCACCCCTGCGCCTCACGGTCAACGGACAGCCCGAAAACCCTGGCTTCGCCTTGGACATGCTAAACCTTACCCCTGACTCACAAATGCTGGCGGTCGGCCCCTATATTTTGCACCGCGTCAACCGCGCCGACTACACCGATGCACCTTGGCCCCTGCTGTTCGAAACGGCTACCTATATGCCGGTTGTCGGGGAAAAAGTCAGCAAGCAGGGCAAAGAGTTGGCCGTTTATGAGGTGAATTACCACACGACGCTAGGCGATATCGACCCCGCCACCCGCGAACAAATTGTCACTGGCGCGGCATCCGGCAGTGGCCTGGCGAAGCGCTTGCTCGAATCCCTAAACATCGGGGTGCGCCGACAATGCGTGTACAATTTAGCCCAATATGACTTTGCCCTACCCGACCGCAATTTCGTCAAATTGTGGGGTATCATGCGCGATTTGGCGGCTAGCCAGAGAATGCGCCCAACCGGACTGGCCATGTCGCTGCTCAACTCCGCTTTGCCGGGCGACACCCATGCTATGCGCATCAGCGGACCGAATGCCGAGACTTTGACGGCTGCTGCCATCCGGCGCAAAGACGGCTGGGCCATCGCCTTGGTTTCTGCCTCGGCGCAAGCTCAAGAAGTGCGCTTCAAATTCCCTCCCTCAGACCCCGCGCCAAAACGCTTGCTAAAGCTTGACGCAGCCTCACCTTCCTCTTCCAACGAAAACAGCGAAGAAGTCCGCATTGCCGAACAAGCAATATCAAAAAAACAACCGCTTACCGTGACAGTTCCTCCTTGGGGCTTAATCGTGCTGGCACCTTAAGTTTCGCGGCGGCAAGCTTTTGCCGCCAATGCTCAAAATACCCATGCAGGGCGTCCGCTACGATAAATTAACCCGGTTAATTGTGAATATTTATACTATACTCATTATTAGAGTAGCAGCTATGCTACTAGGCCGGTGAGTCATTCGCCTAAGATGATATCCATTCCACAGCCTTCTATTCAAAAATGCAAATATTCAAAATTCAAGCTTGCACACTAGTCCTCGCCTTGTTTGCTCTAATCTCTTATGACGCCAACGCATGCAACACCCCGACGGACAGTTTCTGCGTCGATTATTTTAATAGCAATAACTTGTCCGGGCCAGTGGTCTTCACCAGTACGGAGTCCAGCATCAACCACAGTTGGAATAACACCAGTCCCAATCCGGCTGTGCCCGTCTACAATTTTTCCGGTCACTGGCAAGGACAGATCAACTTCAACGCCGGCAGCTATATCTTCACTGCCTTGGCCGACGATGGGGTGCGCGTTTTGATTGACGGGCAACTAGTCATAGACGGATGGGTTCCGCAAGCGCCTACACAGTACACGGCCACCGTTCCCTTGTCTGCTGGCCCACATTTGGTGGAAGTATTGTATTTCCAAGGCTGGGGTGGAGCGACCTTGTCGTTCAATTGGACGCCAGTGCTGACCTGCGACATGCCGGTTGGCCAGTTTTGCGTGGCTTACTTCAACAACACCAATCTGACTGGAAATCCCGCACTGCTTGCCCATGAGACCAGCATTAACCACAACTGGACCGGCGGCCCTCCGGCACCCGGCCTGCCCACCTATAATTTCTCCGGTCGTTGGCAAGGAAGTTTCAACTTTGCCCCCGGAACCTATTCTTTCACAGCCACGTCGGACGATGGCGTCCGTTTGTATGTGGACGGGCAATTGCTGGTCAATGCCTGGGTGGGCCAAGCGGCTACCTCATACAACCAATTACAGTGGTTAAGCGGAAGCCATCAGATTACCGTGGAATATTTCCAAGCCTGGGGCGGTGCCGTACTGCAAGTAAATTGGAGCCTAGTCGCACCGGCATCGGCCGCGCCGCCTCCCCCCATCGGTTCCAACGCAAACTCCCCCTTGGGCACCAACCTGAACGCATGGACAGACTGGGGCACCGAACAGCCTTTCCTCAATCTGTTCAAAACCTCGCGCAGTTGGATCACCCAAGCGCCAGGGGTGTGGGACACCGGCGAAGAAAAATCCTTGCAATTGGACCCGAGCGGCTGGGTGGTTTCGCTGCCTGCATCCACTGATGCCACCGTCAAGTACCGCTCGGTTACCACCCTGCTGCTAGACGGCAGTGATTTTGTCGGCGTCCGCCAAGGCGGCCAATACGTAGTGCTCTACGAGGGCGAGGGGACCCTAAGTTACGGCCTGGCTGCGGCCAAGCTCTCCCCCCTGTCCAGCCCTGGGCGGGATGTCATCAATGTGGACCAAGTCAATACGGGAGGCATCGAAATTACGTTGACGAGCACTGACCCCAACCATACCGGCAATTACCTGCGCAACATCAGGGTGATCCCACCCGGTGTGGTGTGCAGTGACGATGCCCTCGCCTATTGCCTCACGGGCAGCGACCCGGCCTGCCAGCGTAGCGCCTGCGGCAGCATGGAAGCCGCTGCCGCGGCAGGCCGCCTGTTTCATCCATTATTCCTGAGGAATTTAGTCTATTACCGTTCGCTGCGCTTCATGGCACCGCAAGACACCAATGTCATATCCAGCACCCTGCCCCAACAAGTCAATTGGACTGACCGGGCTACCCTGAATACAGCCAATTGGAACAGCCAAGCGGGGGTTCCGGTTGAGATTGTGGTTTCCCTCTCCAATCAACTGCTGGCCGACCCTTGGCTAAACATGCCATTCCAGGCATCAGACGATTACATCCGCCAATTTGCGCAGTTGGTTCACACCACACTAGACCCATCCCGCAAAGTTTATGTTGAATACGCCAACGAAATTTGGAACACCGCCTTCTCCGCCGGTTTGTGGGTGGAACAACAGGGGCTGGCTTTGTGGAACACTTCCGACTCCCCCTACACTAAACGCATCAACTGGTATGGCAAGCGAACCGCCGAGATATGCGATATCTGGAAGTCGGCATGGGGCAGCGACGCAAACCGGGTTGTCTGTGTGCTGTCGGCGCAAGCCGCCAATACATGGACAGCCAACGCGGCCCTCAGTTGCCCACTGTGGAGCCAGGCACCTTGCCAAGCCCACGGCATCCAAGCAGTGGCCATCGCACCCTACTTCGGCGGCTATTTGGGCAACGTCTCGACCGGGTCGACGGTGGCTGGCTGGACGGCGAATGCTGACGGTGGCTTAGGCGCACTGTTCGCCGAATTGGGCTATGGAGGACAACTGACGGGAGGCCCGACCGGTGGTGCCTTGGCGCAAGCGGGACAGTGGATAAGCCAATACGCCAGTCTGGCGCAAAAGCGGGGTTTGCAATTACTGGCCTATGAGGGCGGACAAAGCTTGGTTGGCGTTGGCAGCCTCCAGTATAACCAGAGCGTCACCAACCTATTCGTCGCCGCCAACCGTGACCAGCGCATGGGAAATTTGTATACGAACATGCTGGAAAATTGGTTCGGCGCGGGCGGCGGGATGTTTATGAACTTTTTGAGCGTGGGCCAATATGGCCTATATGGAAGCTGGGGGGCGCTGGAAAATATGGGGCAGCAAAGTTCGCCCAAGAGCAACTCCTTGTATCAGTTCATCCAGCAAAACCCGAAATGAGAGCGTTTACGGGAGCGCATCCCCTCTTGTAGCCAGCCATTCTCATTTTGGGTGAAGCGCCGTCATTCCAGCAGGGATGACGGGAATGACGGGCTATTCTCACGCCTTGGCGCATCAGGAGATTTGCTGCTGAGTTGTAGACTGAACGGGTTTCATAGCATTTTAATGTTATATTATGTTACGCAAGAGGCTAGGAGTAGATGCCGGAATAAACCCGCTCGGGCAAGCGTTTCCGGCGCATGATGCTGTGCAGTGCGGCGAATTGTCGCTGCCTTTACTGTCCAGCGGCGACGAGTCGCCGCACTCCACACCTTGCGTAACATAAACGCATTAGATACCTTAAGTACATTACCCAACAACCACGGGCGGGGCTATGTCGTACAGATACTTTGTCGCAAAAAAATCCGATGGCAAACTGCATAGTGCAGGCACGACGAGCTGCCAGTTTGGCAACCCCATGACATACCACGGGCGGCGGCAAGGCTATTTTGGCGAATGGGACTGGGACGGGGAAAAACAACAATTGACCGCGCAGGTCGATGCCCTAGGGTTTTTTAATTTGTTTTACTATGCGGACCGTGACTGCGTCATGATCTCGCCGTCCCCCATACAATTGATCAGCCTAGGTGCGCCCGCCGACCCCGACCCTAGGGCTTTGGCCGTGTTTTTCATGATCGGCTGGCAACTCGAACAAGACACGCCGTTCAAACACATCAAAGTACTTCCGCCGAATGGCACACTGACTTGGCGGGACGGAACATGGTCCGTCAGCGGTGGAAAGGAAATTTGCCCGGAAACCGCCATGTCCAGCACAACGGCAATCGACGGATTCATAGACCGGTTTCGGTCTGCCGTCAAAAGCCACTTGGACAGTTTGGACCGGGCGGACGGTGACATACTGCTTCCACTCAGTGGCGGGCGCGATTCCCGGCATATCCTATTTGAAATGCGCCATTTCGGCAGGCAACCTAGCAGGTGCCTCACCCACGGCAACAGACTGGGATGCGACCCCGATGTCGCGGCAGCCATTGACGTGGCAAAAGCCGTGCAAGCCGAACATGAAATCGTCAATAACCGCAGTTCGCCAATACGCGACCAGATAATAGTTTTACTCATGACCCATTTCTGCTCGGACGAAAGCGCACAATTTGTCGCTATGAGCAAGCATTTAGGCCGGATGCCGCACAAACCCGTATTGTTCGACGGCTTGGCCGGGGATGTCCTGTCGCGCAACAAAGCCTTTTCCAACCCCGCAATGCACACCCTGTGCCGCCGGGGCGAATGGGGCGCGGTCGTCGATGACGGACTGCGGAAAACCAATGACAAAATCCTATCCTGCAGTTTTGCAGATCGCGCCAGCAACCTGGCCAAACCGTACCTGGACGAGGCGCGGAGTTACCTAGTCGAAACCCTCAAAACTTACGAAAACGCCGCCGACCCGTGGACTGCGTTTTTATTTTGGAACCGTACCCGCCGCGAAATTGGGCAGATTCCGATCTCGATATTGGCTGGATTGGGCGACAGGGCTGATGTAAGATGCCCCTATATAGACCTAGACCTCGTCTCCCATCTGATGTCCGTGCCGTTCGAACTCACCGCCGACGGCAAATTTCACGATAAAGTCATCGCGGCCGAATTCCCAGAATTCGCATGGCTACGCTACCACGACGATTACCAAGCCAACTACATCCGCCCGTCCGTAACCGAAAAACTCCGCATCATCCGCGACGGCGTTTCCGCCGCGACCCGAATCAACCCCGCGAACTTCGCCTTGGAGTTCATCGCGCAAGTGTCCCCCCTGTTCAGCGCGAAAAGCAAAAGCACGTTGAAATGGCGGCTCTACAAAAATTGCCTGGATGCGGTCGACTCGCCCGCGAAGGCGAGCCGATTTATGGATATCGTGGGAAGAATTGAGTCGGAGGCTTGATTCCGGGCAGTCCGGCACGGTGTTGAAAACCGCGTCCGTCTTTCAGTTAAAATTTTAGAAATCCATTCCATTTTTCCCCCTAGGAGAACCGCTACCATGACCGTATTCCAAGATTTGCTAAAAGCTTATATCCCCACTGACAGCAGCGGGCAGGCATCCTCCCGCTACATGGCCGACAAGGTTTTGCGGGAAGGCCCGCCACCGGGAAAAGTGTTGGATTTGGGCTGCGGCGATGGCGTGTCTTTTTACTATTTCGCGGAGGCCACACCTTTGGCAGAATGGACGGGGATTGATATTGAACCTTCCGCAATGATTGCCGAACGGGTTGGGGACAAAGGGAAATACTTAGTCTATGACGGTACACACATCCCTTTCGAGGACAATGCCTTCGACCTGATTTTCTCCAATCAAGTGTTCGAGCATGTGCGCTATCCCGCCACCGTTTTGCAAGAGGCGCGTCGTGTGTTAAAGCCGGGGCAATACTTTGTCGGCTCCACCTCCAACCTAGAGCCTTACCATGCCCACAGCCTATGGAATTACACCCCTTACGGATTCTCGCTGCTGGTCGAGGAGGCCGGACTGGAATTGCTGGAACTGCGCCCTAGGGTGGACGCGCTGACCATGCTGCTGGCCCGCGCCTTGGGCAACCCGCATTTCATGTACCGCTGGTGGGAGCAAGAATCCCCGGTAAACCGACTCATCGGACTCGCAGGCCGCCTCAAGGGCAAGGACCACGCTTGGATCAACGCGACCAAGCTGCTGTTTTGCGGTCAATTCGTGTTTCTGATCCGCAAGCCGGTCGATTGAAAACGCTGTAATACTCGAAGCCGGAGCTTCCTAGACGGCACTACCCATAACAAAGCAGCCTTGCGTCAGGATTGCAGTGGCTAGTAGCCATGGACGGCTGATTCCTGCCGAACAAACTCCGCTATCCTACGCTTAAAGATTTCCTTGCTAAAAATTTCGGCATGGCTACGGATAGCCCTAGGATCAAACAGCGCCCGGCATTGCGCAAAACGCTCCACAGCCTCCAGCAGACTTTCCGGCGTTTGTGCATGGAATAATAATCCTGTCACATTGTCCTTAACCGTTTCCAGTACGCCACCCGCCGCAAAGGCGATGACCGGACGCCCGGAAGCCATCGCCTCGACAGGCACGATGCCAAAATCCTCAACTCCTGGGAAAATCAAGGCTTGGCAGTGGGATAAGTAATGTTTGACTTGGGCAAACGGTTGTTTTCCCAAAAACACAATATTGTTGTTTGCCGTTTTCTTCAGCTTGGGCAGCATTTCCCCCTCGCCGATCACCACTAGGCGTTTGCCTAAACGATTAAATGCCTCAATGGCTAGATCGGCGCGTTTATATTTCACCAATTGGCCGAATAGCAGATAATAGTCTTCTATCTCACTAGCAATATAAAATTCATCCACTGCAACGGGTGGGTGAATGACCTCCGCATCACGCCGGTAGCATTTCTGGATACGCTTGGCTACGAAAGCGGAATTGGCTATGAACAGGTCAACCCCCAATGCGGTGTGCCGGTCCCAGATGCGCAAATAATGCGCCAGCAACGGAAACAACTGCCGGATTGGAAAACTGGCTGCTCTCAAGTATTCACCATACATATCCCAAAGATAACGCATCGGGGAATGGCAATAACAAACATGCAGAGTATTAGGCCCCACGATCACGCCTTTGGCCGGTCCAGATTCGGAGCTGATAACCAAATCATAGCTGCTCAAATCCAATTGCTCCAACGCCAAAGGCATCAGCGGCAAATAAGCCTGATAAAGCTTCTTAGCCCAAGGCAGCCGATTGATGAAAGTCGTCTTGATGTTCCTCTGGCGCAGACAGGCAGAGATAGCCTCTTCATCCAACACATGGGTATAGATATCAGCTTCCGGGTACAACTCGCACAATGCCTCCAGCACCCGCTCGCCGCCGCGCATGTTGACGAGCCAGTAATGGATGATGGCGGTTTTTTTAGACATAAAGCATTTTCAACATCAGAGAGTTACTTGATAGCTGGAATGAAAGGGCAAGTTATTCAGTTAACTTGAAACTTAGCTGAATATTCTTTACTAGGTAGATTTTAAAGATGAAAATGCTGTAGGTTACATACTGTGGAAATTTGCGAAACGATTTCTCGTGCAGTTTTATCCCAAGAAAACTCAGCCGCACGCGCATAACCCTTTTGTATTAATTCAGCGCAAAGGCTAGAATCATTAGCCACACGCATCAGCAATACAGCAAGCTCCTCCGCCTTATACGGATCGAAATACAATGCGGCATCACCGCAGACTTCAGGGATTGATGCCGCAAGAGAAGCCAACACCGGGCAACCGCAATGCATTGCCTCAAGCGGCGGAAGCCCGAAGCCCTCATAGAGCGATGGGAACACAAAACACATGGCTGATTCATACAGTGCACGCAACTCTGTATCGCTTACATACCCTAGCCACTTTACATGCTGATATTCTTTTTTATCCGCTTTACCAAACACAAGCGAACTCACACCACCTGCAATCGCGATATCGAAAGGTGGATTTTCCAAATGAGTAATTGTATCCAATATCAAGCGGAAATTTTTGTGCGCCGCCAAACTGCTGACTGCAAGCACATACGGACGCTTTGACAAACCGAACCGCTGAATGGCTTTAGTGTCAGCCATAAATCGGCAAATATGTTCACCACTCGATTTCACCACGGAAATCTTGTCACGGGGAACCATAAAGGATGATGCAATCTCTTGCTTCGAAAACTCTGAAACCGTAAGTACTTTCCTTGAAATCAGCCCTAGCATGGGTAGCAAAATACAATACCAGTAACGAAAAGCACGGCTGTAAGCCATGGGCATCTTTACCGTCGCAGCATCATGAATTGCCACAATCTGCTGCCTAGTTAAAACCGGGCCTGTATTGCAAAAATTCAACAACAATCCATCGCGCGGCACCGCTTGCGGTAACTCTAGTTGCTCCCACAACTGCCCGGTAAGCCTTCCTAGGGTTTTAATAGGAATATGAAGAAATTGCCGCTCCGGTTTGACTCCTGGCGGTAGCAAAATCCTGAAATCCATCTCCCCAACGGCAGAATCTTTGACAGCTAATAAATTATCAATAGCTGTAATTACCTCAATAGCGAAGCGGTCAACCCCGGTTGGGCGGCGGGAAAAGAAGCGGCCATTTATTAAAATCAAATTTATACTTTGGCAAGAAGGTTAGCGGATTTTCATAGAATATAATTTCAGGTTAAGAGAGCTTCACACATTCAATTCCTCTATATCCCATAGGCAAATACAGCGTTTTTATCTTAACAAAGACAAATTATAAAGGATGCTCAGTCAAACCATCCTGTGTGTCTGTGCCTTGCAAAATAATATAACTTAACAAGTAACTATTTGATATTAAAAACGCTGTAACATGGAGAACTCGGCTGGTTTACACCAGCCTAAATCTAGCCTTGTATAGATTCCAATAAATGGGAATTGTTTTCCATGAAGAAACCGATTGAATCTTATATATAATATCTTCGAAGCACTTTTATTACTTGTATCATAGTTTTTTTTAAGCCTTTTTCTTTTATCCAAACAACAAAGGATTTTGAAAGCTTATATATTTTCATAAAAATGCTAAATAAAAATATTAGACAATTTAGCAATCTAATTTTAATATAACTAATATTATTAGATATTCCAACTGGCTTTTTTCTATTTATTTTTAGTAGATTTTTATAAGGATATTTTTTAATTGATTGATCATTAAGTTCTTTGTTAATATACAATATATTAAACATTTCCGTTATAGAGTCAAATACATCTTTAGGGTTTCTAAAATTTATACAAAAATTAAAACCTTTAGGACAAAGATCATTTGAATAACAAGGCTGACATGTATTATTACACAAGTAAAGATAAGATTCTGTTATCTTCGCGCCAGCGTTGCTATGATTTGTATTGCTAAACAAACAAATCGTTGGCAAACCTAAAATATGCGTAGCAAGGTGGGCAGGAAATGAATCCATTCCCACCACAATATGATGTGAAAGTAATAATTCTGTTAATGCAGATAAGTTTTTAAAAAAAATGCGTTTACATTTACTATCCTGATAAACATCCTTTTTATCACATAAAATGGTAATAGAAAAACCATCATTGATTAGCAAGTCAATTAGCTCTTCCTGCCAATCCTTGGGGTAAACTTTTAGTGACCATCCAGCATCAAAATGTAGAAATATTGATTTTTTTTTAATAGAAGGCAAAAGCTTAACAGGTGGGTATGTTTTATTTTTGCTAATTAAATCATCTTCATTTATGCAGTGATGACCTAGCTGAAATGCATAGTGATCTATAAGGTGGTGCTCATTACTGCCACCATGCTCTCTAGTACCACGACCATAACAATATAAATAGCTTTTATCTAACTCCTGATCATACAGCGCTAAAACATAATCAATATCATTAGTCAATTGTGAGCCACCTCTGAATGGAGGAGCTAGTTCAACAGGTAATACTGTTAAATTATGCTCAACTTTATTAATAATATCAACATAATTATTCCATACTACTATATGTGAAAATATACTTTTTGTATACTTGGCAGCCAGCGAAAGAAACAACAGATCACCAGCATGATGTGGCATTATCGTAGCTAGTTTTATACTATTTTTTCCATTTTTTTTTAATAAAGACAAGGCATGTTGGGTTAAAGTTATATATACATTAAAATACCTATTATCATAATAAAACCCATTATGATTCCATTTTGCCTTTAACCTTAATGCATTAATCTTTATTAAAGACATGGAGCATGAAAATATTTTTGACAAATATTCACTGTCTAATGCTGCATCAATTGTTGAAACAAAACATAGATAGCACTCTTTATCTTGCACAACATCCAGATTTATAAAACAATAAGCGATGGGTATATTGTCATTATCGGAAAGAATAACAATATCACTTTGATAGTATTCGGATATTTTGATTGAGCGTAAAACCCAAGATATTTCCCAACTAAAGAACTCATAAAGTGGATTAAAAATGATGATTGGAGATGTTAAACCACTCTTATTATCCATATATTTTGTTACTCGAACAAGCATCTCCATCAAATAACGAGCAGGCGTAGAGAAACCGGAGTTAAATATTTCCATCATGGAGATGGATTTTTTTGAAATAGTAAAATTGTAAATTTTAATACTATTATCTATTTCATTTAAATAATAATCTGAAAACTCACTGCAAATAGCAATTTTCATTGTCACTACTTTCAACCTAAAAAATATTTTACTCTTTTAAAACAAATGCACTAAACACCGGGTTAAGTATTTTTGGGTTTATATTTCCATTTATTTCTCGCAATTTATGAACAAAATACCAATATATAGATCGAAATAGCTTTAACTTATTTTCCCTAGCCGAACCAATGACAAATTCTTCAAAACCTTTGAATTGAAAATTTTTGAAACCAGCCGTTATAAGAACCTGAGCTAAACTATGTTCAATATAACCAAACTCATGAGTAATATCATTGTAGCGGTGTAAATAACCGTCAGGAGACTGCAAGTTTGGCACTTGAATTATCAAGAGTCCACCCGGACGCAAGGCGGTTTGCAGGGCTTTCAAGAAATTAATAACGTCTTCCTTCTTTATATGTTCTAAGACATCAAGTAAGGTAATAACATCATATTGTTGGCTGTGTTCAAGAAGAAAATTAGCGCTATCTTCAACTTGCTGACAGTTCAAACCAAGTGATTTACAAAAATTGATAGTCGAAGGCGAAATATCAATACCAATATAATCTTGGTAGCCCCAATCGCGCATGCAAGTCAACATCTCGCCAAGACCTACGCCTATATCAAGCATCTTCGCATTGAGATTTTCTGGAAATAAATGACGATAATTGTATTCAAAATGCCTTATTTTGGACTCAGACTGTAGTGGGAGTCCGAAGGAATTATTTACATAACTATCTAATATTTCTCTCATTTCAAGTACTTCCAAAAAATATAGTTAATCATTATTACAGCCTTTTAATATCAAAGAGTTACTTTTATGTTATATCATTTTGGAAGGCACATACACACACGATGGTTTGATTGAGTGTCCTTTATTATTATCCTTTGTTAAGATAAAAATGCTGTACATAAATACAAACCGGGACTCCTTGCGATGTATTAATACACATACCATCCAGATTAGGAAGATGTTTCAGCAAAACCCAGATCGTAATAGCTGAAGAATCTTCCTAATCAGGTACATTTATAAAAATGGTATGTGAAGCATGGAGATATTTTTATGCTCAGCGTTTTCATCTTAAAAATATACCTAAAAAAACATTCGGTTAACCCTTCAGGTTAACCGAATAACCTATTCTGTAATACCAAGCATTAAATAACTATTTGATATTGAAAACGCTGTAATTGAGTAATGTTGTTTATATTTATATGCTCTCGGTTATACAAAATAAGTTAAGCCCGCAAAACACCAAGCCCCCTTTTTGTCGCGATATACCCAATACTTTTAATCCACTGTAACTTGAAAGCTCGGTTAATTGCATTCTGCACTATATCTGAATGAAAATTATAGTCATCTAAAAGTATTAGACCGTCAGTTTTTATAAACTTACTTGCGAAATAAATATCAATTATCTTCCCTTTTAATGTATGATTTCCGTCTATATGTATAATATCAAACAGTCCACTACATGCAAGGCTGCTTTGAATGTGTGGGTCATTTGATAGTCCATTGATAAGGACGTAATCATAGTTAATCTTTTTAGATCTAATTGATTCAAACGACTTTGAAGCAAGTTCCAATCCGTTTTCCACATATATATTAGGATCAACCCCAACATATAATAAAGAACATTCAACTGCTTTAGCACAAACAACACCAAAATACCCTGTACGAACCCCAATTTCTAAAACTCTTAACTTTGATTTATTTGTGGAAAACGTTTTTACTATATGAAAGTAAAGAGGATAATAGCTTTTCGTTGTCAGCCAATCATCTTCTAAATTATTGTCACTCTCTAACCAACATGGAAGCATTTTTCCATTTATCGAAAAAATATCTTTAGATTCAGGCAAACCAGAAAAGTCTTCTAACAGAAACTGCTTTGTTAGCTCTGTATTGATTAATAGTTTAAAATTACTAGTATCTATGGATAATGCTTTTTGTATCTCGGAATTTAAGTGGACATGAGGGTACATTTCATGCTTTCTAGAGTAATTTCTATAAAATCCTATATGATTGAATATTCTATCTATGATTTTTTTCATGATCTAGCAAGCTTCAATTTCTGACCATTTAACTGGCAATCTGACGACACCCCAACGTCTTGATTCAATGAAAGTATCAGCCGAAGGGTTTTTGATTTCAGGCAAGGGTATAGAATTATTGTAGTCTAGGGATTCTCCAAGCATCATGTCTGTAAGGTGAACTGCTAAAAAATAGGGTTCCAGCTTTAAATAACTCAAGTTCAAAAAAAAGGATATTGAATATTCACCTTCTTGTATAGATGTAGGCTTTACTTGGTCGCATAGTGCCTCTGAAAAGACTGCCAATCCATCACCATGCAAAATAGCCATTGCAATTGAAAATTCTTTAACTGCTTCTTGTATAACAAATACTATGCGTACTTGAATTTTATCAGATTGAAGAAAAATTTGTTTTGTTTTGCCTAATTCATCTAAAAACTCAATATATTTTAGATAGGCTCTTTTGTGCTTATAGGCTGAAATATGCATCAAATCTAGCTTGATATCAGCACCAAAATAATGACTTATTGCTTTAGAGCAATTTCCACTATATGCTATTTTAGCCTTATCTAAAACAAAGGTGCGGGTACATAGCTGTCGGATAGCTTGCATATTATGGCTTACAAATAAAATAGTTCTGCCCTCCTTGCTAACATCCTCCATTTTACCTAAACATTTTTTCTGAAATTGCGCATCACCAACAGCCAACACCTCATCTACAAACAAAATATCCGGCTCCAAATGCGCTGCCACGGCAAAAGCCAAGCGCACATACATGCCGGACGAGTAGTGCTTGACCGGGGTGTCGAGAAACTTTTCCACTTCGGCAAACGCTACGATTTCATCAAACTTGCGTTTTATTTCCTGCTTGCGCATCCCCAAAATTGCCCCATTGAGGAAGATGTTTTCCCGCCCGGTCAATTCGGGGTGGAAGCCTGTGCCGACTTCCAGCAGGCTGGCGACGCGCCCTTCAATCGTCACCTTGCCGGTAGTGGGGGGAACGATGCGGCTAAGGATTTTTAACAGCGTGGATTTGCCCGCGCCGTTGCGGCCGATGATGCCTACCCGGTCGCCTTGCTGGATTTCAAAGCTAATATCTTGCAGCGCCCAAAAATCCTCTTCACTGCGGTCTATCTCCTCCTGCTTGCCCATGCGCAACCCGCGCCCAATGGCCTTGCCCGTGTCGACAATGGCTTCACGCAGGGTCTTATAGTGAAAGCCCCGGCCTTGGGTTTCATGGTTGATGCGATACAGTTTGCCGATGTTTTCGGCGCGGATGACTATGGGCATGGTTTATATGATATCCGCAAAACGCCGCTCAACCCTCTGGAAAAACCATAATCCGCTGATTAGCAATAAAAGACCACTGGCTAAGGAGATGTCGAAATTATACCATTCCAGCCTGACGGTCTCATCCAGCAGACACCAGCGGAAACCATCGATCACACCAACCAGCGGATTTAACGCGTATAACTGCCGCCATTGCTCCGGGATTATGCCGCTACTGAATGCGACAGGTGACACATATAATCCGATTTGAAGCAGAAATGGCACGACATGGCGAAAATCACGGTAACTGACGGTCAGTGCAGCCAGCCACAGCCCCATGCCTATCGACGATAGTGCTGCCTGTAGGAAAAACAACGGCAACCATGCGATTTTTAAGGTAGGCACAAAATTCAGCCACGCCATCATCAGGAAGAAAATCACCAAAGAAATCAGGAAATCCACCGTCGTGACAAACAGAGTGCTGATTGGAATGATTAAGCGGGGAAAATAGACTTTGGTGATCATGTTGGCATTCGTCACTAGCGATTGGCTACTGTCTTGCATGGTTGAGGCAAAGAAATACCACGGCAGCATGGCGGAAAAAACCATAATTTGATAAGGTGCTCCGCCTTCGCTGGGCAACTTCGCGAGGTGCCCAAAGATAACGCTCAATATCAGCATGGTTAGCAAAGGCCGTATCACCGCCCACACCACACCTAGCACAGTTTGTTTATAGCGTACCTTGAAATCCCGCCAAGCTAGAAAATAGAATAAATCACGATACCCCCACAACTCCAGCCAGAAGCTCAGTACTGATTTTTCCGGCGTAATGATGATTTTGTGGGTATTAATCATAAATAGCGTTTTTAAGTCAAATAGTTACTTTTTACAGCATTTTTAACATCAAAAAGTTACTTTTAGGTTATATCATTTTGCAAGACACACACACAAAAGATGGTCTAATTGAGCATCCTTTATTATTATCCTTTGTAAGATAAAAACGCTGTAACATCAATAGGCATTGCGATTCAAGACTCCCCGGAACAGCGTCAGCACGATGATCTTCAGATCAAGCCAGAGCGACCAGTGCTCAATGTAGTGTAAATCATGTTCCACCCGCGTTTGCAAGTTGGTATCACCGCGCCAGCCGTTGACCTGCGCCCAGCCGGTGATGCCGGCTTTGACCAGATGCTTTTGCATGTAATGGTCGATTTCATGGCGGAACTTCTCAACGAATATGGGACGCTCGGGGCGCGGCCCGACGATGGACATATCGCCCGTCAGCACGTTGAGGAACTGTGGCAATTCGTCTAAGCTGGTTTTGCGCAGAAAGGCACCGATCCGCGTAGTCTGCTTGGCTCGCGCCTGCCCCCAGACCGGGTTCCCATTGCGTTCATCGGTGCCCAACGGCATCGTACGGAACTTCAGCATGTTAAAGCGCCTGCCGCTCCAACCGACGCGCTCCTGGCGGTATAAGGCAGGCCCCCGCGAAGTGAGTTTAATCAATACTCCAATCAACAACAACAACGGGCTAACCAGTGCCAAGATCAGTAGTGATAGGACTTTGTCCTCCAGCCACTTGACCAACACATTGCTGCCGTTCATCGGCGATGTGGTAATGTTAATCAATGACAAGCCATTGATTTGCGTGATGGAATGATTGAGCAAGCGCCAACTGGAAATATCTGGCACCAGCAGCACATCCACCGGCGTATTATCCAAGGCTAGGCACAGGGCTTCGATCTTGGCTATTTCCTGCAGGGGTAAGGCGATCCAGACCTGGTCGATGTCGGTACGCTCCAGATATGGCTGCAAATCGACCTGATCGCCCAAGCGTTTGATCGGCGTTGAATTATCTCCTGCATCTTGATTCACCGGACTGGCATCCTCGCCGAAATAGCCGTTTACCGCCAAACCCAGCCAAGGCGCAGCATCAATATGGCGGGCGATGGCCGCGCTTTTGACCGCACCGCCGACTAGTACGATATGGCGCAGATTGTAGCCACGCTGACGCACATGCAGCAAGGCCAGGCGCAAGCATAAACGCAAGACAACCATCGCTGCGAAAGCGGACAGGAACCACAAGCCGAGCCAGTGGCGGGAAAACTCATTGCCGGTCTTGGTGAAAAAGATGAACGCCACCAGCCCAACCATGGACAGCAGCCAAGCAACGGCAAGCGGGCGGATTTCCGCAAACAGGCTGGCACCCCGCCAACTGCGGTAGACCTTGAAGGACGGAAACCACCAAGCACTGAGCAAGATCGCAACCCCTAGCGCGGTCAAATAATTTTGTGGCATCCAGCCGTCATAGGCGGGGAAGCTTTTGCTCGGTTCTAGGTAGAAAAATGATGCGGCACCACTGGCAAAGATCAGCCCCGCGTCCAGCAACCGCGTAAAAAACACCAGCAGGCTGGCATATTCTCGGGCATATCCGGTCAAGCGCATGGTTATCACTTCGCGTGTAGGGTTTAAAGTTTACAACTATTAAGGCATGAATGATGCCATAAAATCTTACGTTTCCAAGCCCCGGCTTCACAAGGGTGCGATTAAAAGTGATGCAGACGAACCGGGCAGTCTTTGAATTTATACCTGGAGTGCAAGGCCTGCCTTGCCTTTAAATGCCCTCGCAAGGCAGGCCTTGCACTCCCGAATCACTTTTATTCGCACCCGTTTCACACAGCCCTAGATCGACTCGGTCTACGCAATTCTGAACAATACATGGAAATCTTGATGAATCTTCTCGCTGTTTTTACCCGTCCCCGTTTGCAGCCTGTGTTTGATTTTACGCTGGCGACGCTGGCGGTGCTTGCCTTGTTTTTTGCGCTGACTGTGCATGGCTATGAATCCAGCTTTTACCGGCAAATCGTCGCTTTGTCCTTATTGCTCAGCCTGATCATAATCAAACTGTTCCGTAGCTATCACACTGAGCTGAGCTTGCCCAGCCACCCCTTCTTCCTATGGTTTCTAGCTTTTGCCGCTTGGATCGCGCTATCCATAGCCTGGTCACCGATGCCTGAGCAGGGCTTTCTGATCATGCTAACCTTTTCCTGTGGTTTGTTCGCCATACTCTTGAGTTTTTGGGCTACTGAGCGGCAATGGCTGTATTTTCGGCGCTTGCTGATACCCTTGGCACTGCTGGTCGTGGCGATGACTTCTTTTCAAGCGTTTGTGTTGAAAATCGAACGTCCCGCCGGCTTTTTGCTAAACTGGAACACCAATAGCGCATTTCTCGGCGCGATTCTGTTGCCTTACTGCGCGGTGTACCTGCGCCAAATCGTGCAGGGTTGGAAGCCTGTGTTGCTGGGCTTGTTTCTGGCTAGTTGCGCGTTTGGCATGGCACTGGGGCAGGGTCGCGGCAGTCTGTTCGCACTAGCCATCGGCTTGGCACTATTGTTTATGGCTTACCGCAATGAGCAGCGTGCTTACTGGGGCATAGCGTTAACACTAGCCTGGGTTGCCGGTGGTTATGCGCTTGCGGATGTGCTGCACGGCGGCTTGCTGGCACAACGCTTGGCCGCAGTGAGTACGCCCGAGGGCATCACGGACTTGAATACCTTGGGTTCAGGGCGCGAATACCTATGGTCTGCTGGCTGGCATATGTACTTGGACCGCCCTTGGCTGGGCTGGGGAATGGGCATGTATCATTGGTTATATCCACGCTATCGTCCCGCACTGCATGTCGAGGAGGGGCATTATGTGCATAACGACTATTTGCAATTTTTGATCGAATTAGGCCCGATTGGCTTGCTGTTATGCCTGGCTTGGCTGGCTGCGTTGATTTGGCTAGGTTGGCGTTTGTTCCGCTTCGCCCAAGCAGCCGATCAACGCTTTACCGATTTGGGCCTAAGCTTGGCTTGCCTGAGCCTGCTACTCCACGCGGGCGTCGATTTTCTGCTCTACCAGTCCCCAATGCTGATCCTGCTCGGTGCCTATGCCGGACGCCTAGGCTGGCGCTACTCCCAACTTAGCAAAACCGGCATCCTCAGCATACCGATGCGGGAAAAATTCACCGTGGCCGGCTATTTCAGCATTTTGACTGCCCTGACCTTGTTTCTAGCGGTGGGCCTATACAATCTAGCAATAGGTTTTAGGATGATGGGCGATGTCGATTTAAGCAGACCGCCATTGGAGGTTTTCCAAGAATACGGCAAGGTGCAGCGCATCCTGCCTTTCATCAAGCAGTTTCAACTCAACCAAGGCTGGTATATTCTCAGTTTAATCCAGAAAGAACCGGACAGATTGCCACTTGCCGAACGCGACCAGTTGATTCATTACGCGATGGACAGATTTGATCAAGCAGGCCTAAGCAATCCATACGTTGCACTCATTGGCAAATGCCAAGCGGAATTATTAATGCTATTGCCGGGCCAGCCCGTTGAGATCGTCCGTCACTTGCGACAGTCCTTGGCCATAGACCCGTATCAACTAGACACCCGCTTGGAACTGGCCAATGCCTTGGAAACAGCGGGGGATTCGGCCCTAGCCCGCGATGTTTTGGCCGATGGATTGAATAGAGCCTATATCATCGACGACATAAAACAGGTGCGGGCATTTTGGAGGAAAATTGACGGCTTGATTGATGATACGGCGGCTAACGCACCGCAAAAACAGGCGATCCTGCTAGAAATGCAAAAATTGGATGACTTAAAGCATGTGCCTGGCGAGCGGTTTGCTTTTACCTTACCAGATATTGGGTGGAAGCCCTAACAGCGTTTTCAACATCAATACAGCGTTTTTAACATCAATACAGCGTTCTCAACATCAAAGAGTTACTTGATAGTTGGTATTATAACACATGATATTCGGTTAACCTGAAGGGTTAACAGAATGGCTGTTTAGGTATATTTTTAAGATTAAAACGCTGTAAAACTTAACTTTTGGCCGCACGTTTGGTATTTTAATTGCTAGCACCCTTTCTAATGCCAACTCGCCAAAACCAGCCGAACCCTAGATTCACCGAAATTCGGCAGTTGGAGAGCACAATTACCCGTTCACACTATAATAGCCATGTGCCGAATTGGTAGATGGTTTGCATGAACAGGGGAGTGGGCCAGTGTTGATATCATTTAGTCTGGCGCAGGCGACAGAAGAATTTCTTGATTCCGAAGCGCTAACCCAAAAGCCATTAAGTTAAACATTCCCCGTTCGCCCTAAGCCTGTCCAATGTTGACGACAAGCACCCGCCAGAAAATAAGCAAATAATTATTATTGATTGATTACTTGAATTATTTCCACCCTCTCCTTCTGTCGCCTAACCACGACACTGGATGTACTGAAACGGATGTGGGGCGTTACGGAAGTAAAGCAAAATTCAAACTCACTCTCCCTCCGGGACAAATCCGCCGGGAGCTAATCTGGTCGAACGGAGTTCGCCCGAAAGGCTCCAGCCGCAAAGCTATTAAATTAAAGCTTTAAAGCCCTCATCCCCGACCCTACTCCCGTGAGGAGTAGGGAGAAAAGCCCCTCTCCCTCGGGGGAGAGCTAAGCGAGGGGCGGAGCCGGTTTGGGGGGGTGAGGGCACATCGAAAAGTCGGTGCGGTTTGATGGGCACGGCCTAGCAGCCTTTGCCCATCTTATCATTTATATTCCGGCCTTTGCCTCATATCAACAACTTAAGGGTGCGATTAAACGTGATGCAGACGAATCCGAGTGGCCGTTGAATTTACACCGGGATTGGAAGGCCTGCCTTGCCTTTAGATAGCCTCGCAAGGCAGGCCTTGGACTCCCGCATCACTTTTAATCGCACCCACAACTGAACCGAACACCCTGTAAGCTATACTACGGCACAGCTTATGCTCAGTACTTGGATTGAAAAGAGGCTAAACAGCCCCTAGCGATTCAGTGATACGGACTGTGCCGTGTTGGACGAAGTCCTACAGGCCAACGCCCAAACAAGCATTGTGTAGACACCTAACTGAAGAACCTGACCAAGTCCGGGAGAGTGCGCAACTAGGTGAACCCCCGGCCATCGTGGTAAGTGCAAGCAAACCCCTTGACCGTAGCTTTGGTCTTTATTTATGTTGAACTGCTTGCATAGTATTGAGGTAAACAATCATGAACGCCGACACAAACAAACTCTTAAAAAAATCGTTCCGCCAACGGGGCCTGACCCTGATCGAATTGGCGGTCGTGCTACTGGTCTTGGTAGGACTGGCCGGTCTGCTGCTGCCCTATGCGGGCGGGTTTATCGGGAAGACTCATCATGCCACGAGCGCCGATGCTGGCAATAGCTTGGCATCTGCATTGCTGCAATACCAAGCCTTGAAAGGGGCCTATCCGCAGAACTTAGAAACACTGACACCGGGTACAGGTTCTGTTATGGCTTCAGATTTGGATGATAGCTACTGGACAAAGAATAATATTACGGGAGTTCCTCAGAATTTTGGGTTACTCTCTAGCAATCCAGCTATCCAGAAATCCTTGCAATTAGCGGGCATCTACAATGTTGCTTGGAATCAAGCAGGTCAACAGGCTACTAATCCGGATGGTACGCCGACTAACTCGATTAACCCAACCTTTGCCACAGCTAGACTTAACAATTTGGTTAGTGCACAAACAAAATTTGTCACGGATAGTAATACTGTCACCCCTGGGCTAACGATCTATAATCTGTTCTATCCGTCAGCTCAAGTTCTGCCAAACAATTCCGATAACTCAGGCACAAAAGCAGTTATCGTATTTGGTGTCGGACAGGATAATTCAGCAGTAGGCGTTACCCTTTCCAGTGCTCCAGTGTATTTCAGTGACAAGGCGGTTGCCAATGAGAACGTAACCTATGGCCGGTTCCTAGCCGCATTCTTGGTGGATACGGCTACAACTAACGTCGCCCCCGCACAACTGATTGGTATTGCTCACGCCTCGGATACTACCGATGGATGGCAGAGTCTTTCTAACAACATCGCCGGTTTTAACCAATAGCTAAGTCGAATCTCAAGCTATTTGGACTTGGAACCTAAGCCAGCCTACTGTACACAAGGATGAAGCCAAACAGACTGGGCTGAAATAAAACAAGTCGCGGTGCGCTAGGCTCCGCACCGCGACACCACCCTCAAAACCATGGTTGCAGCCGGACAGGCCAAGTCGGCTCCAGCCGTGGTTTTTGCTATTACAGCGTTTTCAACATCGGATAGACCGTAGATATAAGGTCGGGTTAGGTGCGCACAGGAAAATCTTGCCCATAATCACATGCCACCGTGCGCACCGTAACCCGACGTGACAGGGCCGTAGAAGGATGGGTAGAGGCAGGGAAGCCGAAACCCATCATTCGGGGTTCTCCGCCTTGCCGTGACGTGAAGTGATGGATTTCGCTTTACTCTTCCCATCCTATGGTTTTGCCGACGTGTGCGTAATATCAGCTAATAAGGCAAACGTCCCCTATGTTAGAATCCAGCAATCTGCCAACACCATAACCGATTAATCGTGCACCTGCCCCCCATCCCATTCAAGCTGCTGCGCAAACTGCGCACACGGTTCAAAAAAACCCGTGACAGGCTGCGCGGCAACAGCCAGGAACATACGCTAGTCTATGCGAGTAGCAAGCGCCTAGTGCGTATCGACATTGACCGGCATGGCCTGTTGCTAGGCAACCCTTTGGTGGTCGATTGCGATTGCGCCTCGGCGGAAGCCTTGCCTACACTGCTGCCACGCGCATTGATGATCCTGCCGCGTCCGGCGCGCAAGCTATGGGTGCTATATGAAGGGCTGCCATATTATACTTTCTTAAGTCTGCCCACATTCCAAGTCGCCGACGTGAAACCGGAGCAACTGCGCCAGGCACTGTTGTTCGAACTGGAACAGGTGGCGGGTATCGCGGTGGAGAATAAGGAACTGGCCTATAGCCTGATGGACGAGGAGGACGGCATGAACAATTATGCCGTCAGCCTGGCACCGGCCAAGGTGTTTGAGCTATTGCAGAAGGCGGTGAGGAAAGCCGGTTGCCGTTTGTATGGCTTGGCCTACGCCGGCGCGGTGCCTAGGCGCTTAAACCAGGGCGCACGGCCCGGCCTGTGGGCGCGCTTGGAATTTTGGGCCAATGGCGTGGTCGGTTTGCAGGGTAACGAGTCGGGTGTGCTGCGGGTGCAAAGCTTTCAGGAAGTGTCAGCGAAACGCTTGGAAACTGAGTTGGAGCGTTGGCTGAAAGCGCTAGGGTTCAACCAAGGCATCGAAACCCTGGTCACTGTCCGCGGCCTGAACGCACCGCTGCTCGGCGACACCCCGCTCAGCCTGGACAACCGGGATGACTTGGACGGGTGGCTGCATGCCTGGGCCAGCGTGATCGCCACTAGCGACGTATCCGCTGTGCCGTTTTTCCGGCCCACGGTCAGCCCCGAACAAGAACTGAACATGAGCATAGGCCTGGCCACCGCCGCACTCCTGCTCTGTCTGGCCCATTACGCTTGGTACAGCCAGCAGCGCCATGTGGCGGAAGTGGAACGCGACCGACTGAAAAAAACAGAAGAGCAAATCAAAGGCTTAAACGAGGCCATCCACAAACAACAGGAAAAGCGCGATGGGATAGCCAAGGCTATGGACAAAACCAAGGGGCAACATGCCTCTCTGCCTCTGGTGTTGGATATCTTGCGCCAGCGTCCGACCGTGTTGTTGCGGGAGTTGGCGCTGCATCGGTCGGATGATCTGGTGTTGGAGCGGATTGTTACGGAAAGGGATACCGTCGTGGTGGATGGCACGGCCTTGAAACCCGCCGTCGCCAACGATCTCTCCTCCCTAATGGAACCCCGGATGAACGCTCTGGGCTGGCAGATTGCGCCCCCGGAAAAAAAAGATTTGGGGCTGTTCCCCGGTGGCGGGCCTTGGTCGTTCACGCTAAGGCTCACCGACAATGGCCTGGCTGGGTTTGCCTTGCCCAAGGAGGGGCAGAAGAAGTGAATGGCTAGCCACTCTATACAATAGTTTATAATAAACTGATGTTACGCACACATCGGCAAAACCGTAGGGTGGGCTAGCTGCGTATGGGAAAAACCTGCCCATTCACTATCGCGCTTGACGCGCACCGTAGCCCACCCGCCGTCCGTATCATCGTTATATACAAATGCCGATGTTTGAAATAACTCCGCCATTCCGGTCATGGATGCCGGACAAATCGGCAGGATAGCCGATTTGCACGGCTTCGCCGCCCGAAGGGTACGGGAAACGGATGTCCCGTATGCATCCAGCGTCCAAGGATGGCAAACTCGAAGCCGCGATAAGTGTCCCCATATCAAAATACAGGAAACTGCAGGTTGGCAAGTGATCTGAATCAAGCACTTG
>CAIZPP010000082.1 GCA_903934875.1 uncultured Methylococcaceae bacterium | reverse complement strand
TACACCAGTTGCACACCACGGGCCTTTAATTCTAGTGTTTTATCAAAAAAAAACTAAACGCAAACTGATTCGTTATCTTTTGAGTGAAACGCCATTATAAAATCTAGCTCTTCGTATAATTGGCATCACTATCAAAACACTCAAAAATAACTATGTCAATTAAAGGTATAAACTTTATAATCCGATGGCCCAAGCCGGTTGCTGAAGCCCGCCCTTTGGCCTGACGATTACAGCGCCCTGGTGCCCAACGCCCGAGCTAAGGGGCGCGGGCGGGCTGAGTAGGGGAAAAACACCAAAGCGCAACCCCGCGTCCCCTTGAGCGCCGGGTTGGGCTGCCGCACTGAGAGAGGGAAGCCGGGGTTGCATCGCTTTTGCTCTTTGCTGTTATTATTTTACTCATACGGACTTATTGACAACTTGCTTGAGTAACCCAGCCATATATTCCGCCAACATCTTGCAAAGGGGCATTTGCAGGAAGATAGTAAACATGGTTATCATCCGAAGATACACCTACATAAGAATTTGTAGTCGGGTAGTGACGGTACTGGTAGGGGGGTTGAAATTGTGTGATTGCACCAATAGGGGAAAATAGATTTGAATAATTCTTTTCAGCCCAATTGAATAAGCATTCCCGAACCTCTGGTCTAGCGACAAAACATCCTGATTTGAGTAACCAATCAGACACATCGCCTACATCTTGGAGAGTGCTGTTTCCCGAACTATAATATATATGGTTATTGCTCAAAGATACGCTTAAGTAGGCATTTGTGTAGTTGCGATAGCTATTCTTTGAATCAGTTTGTGTTAGTGTCCCCGATGGAGAAAATATATTTGGATAGGACGTTTCGGCCCAGTTAAATAAGCAGGATAGTGGCTCAGTCGCATACAAATTAATAGCAATATCAGATGCTTCAGGGTTATGGATGCTTTTTGTGCTTCGGTAAAAGAAAAAATTTGAACTATCTAAATGGCTCCAAGAACCAAGCACTGGATTAATAATGTCCCCAGACTTAATTTGATCAACGTCAGCATTCCCATTGGCTACCCACATTGAACGGAAAGTTGCAATAGGTGTAGTGATGCCATAATCTGGGTTCATGATAATTCGGGCCTCGGTCCTGTCCACAGCAATGCACAAATGTGCATTACCGCCATTTAAGTAACTAACGTCTAGACATAAATTGCTTGGATCAATAGTTACTTGATTAATATCTATAAAAGGTCGTGTTTTGTCTTCGGGTGCGGGGCCAACAATAACAGAACTTCCAAAACATACGTCTTGAAGATTATTTGGGGGATGTGGCTTCATACGCAAAGTTCCATCTTCATATAGAATCATAACTTCTGGCCAAGAATTAGCATCGGAAATTTTCTTAATCAGTTTTATGTAGCTACCCGTTTCTGAAATCTGGCCAATGTTTACGGTCATGTCGCGGTTGCGCCACCATGATACAGGTGTCCTGCAAATGTCAAATCTGTTTATGTGATCGTCAAAGAGCATTTTACAGTAGGCTATTGTGTTGCCACTGCCATCTGTTAGCGTTGACCAACCCGTACCAGGAAATGGAGTTGGTGTTGCATTAGGCTGGTTCTTCTGGCAATCACTGCCAGAAAAATCCGCTGGACAATTAGAAAAAGTGTTGATGGAACCAATATATGACGGATGGGTTGCTTTTAACTCAAGGTAAGGCGCTTTACCTGACTGTTGAGCTATTGTCGAAAAAATAGGCACGTTCACATTATCGGACTCAGCACAATTTGTTGAATATGAATTGTTTTTAGCAT
>CAIZPP010000081.1 GCA_903934875.1 uncultured Methylococcaceae bacterium | reverse complement strand
CAATCATTTAAACGCGTATAATAAATCACTAATGCGCTTGCCTCAATGCGGTAAGGCGCAACAGGCGAGTTCCGTCGTTTTGGCAAAGTCTTTTGTTGACCGTCAAAACGGCCTATGTGCCATTTTTTCAACGCTAGGACTCCCGATTTGCATTTATGTACAGTGTTTTTTCTTAACAAAGAAAAATAATAAAGGACACTCAATCAAATCATCCTGTCTATGAACTACTTGCAAAATGATATAACCCAACAAGTAACTCTTCGATATTAAAAACGCTGTAAAAGCTGTATGAACAGAATCGAAATCATCCAAGACGACATCACCCGCCTGACCGTGGATGCCATCGTCAACGCTGCCAACGAGTCTTTGCTGGGCGGTGGCGGAGTGGACGGGGCCATACACCGTGCTGCCGGACCCGAACTATTGGCCGAATGCAAGACACTTGGGGGCTGTCCCACTGGACAGGCGAAAATAACCAAGGCTTACCGCTTGCCGGCCCGTTACGTCATCCACACCGTAGGCCCCATCTGGCAAGGAGGCGGTGCCGGGGAGGCTGAGTTACTGGCATCCTGTTATCGGTGTTCCATCGAATTGGCTATTGGACAGGGGCTTTCCAGCATCGCTTTTCCCGCCATCTCTTGCGGTGTGTACGGCTATCCTGTGGAGCAAGCGGCTGCCATCGCCATCTCGACGATAAAGCAGCGTATTCGTAGCCATGATGGGATAGAAAAAGTTTATTTGGTTTGCTTTGGTGACGAGGTATTTGCGGCTTATACCCGCGCCCTAGGTGCGTGTGCTGGAAGATTGATGGCATAACAGCGTTTTCAACATCGGATAGTTACTTGATGGCTGGAATGAAAGGGCAAGTTATTCGGTTAACCTGAAGGGTTAATGGAATGTCTGTTTTAGGTATATTTTGAAGATGAAAACGCTGTAATCATTTGATATTAAAAAACGCTGTAAGAGTAAAACCCTATGATTGTCACCCCTGAAGCCCGAACCCAAGCCCAAGATTTGCTGGATTTCATTGATGCCTCCCCGAGTCCCTGGCATGTTGCAGCCACCGTGGTGCAACGCTTGGAAAACCAAGGTTTCGAGGCACTGCGCGAGGAAGAGGGTTGGCAACTGGAAAGCGGTGGCCGCTATTTTGTGGTACGAGGCGGCTCTTCCGTCATCGCCTTCGTGGTAGGCACTCAAACTCCGGACTGGACCGGCTTCCGCATTATCGGCGCACACACTGACTCACCTGGCTTGCGCTTGAAACCACGCGCCCCCCACGCAGCCGAACCCATGTCCTGCTTGGGGGTGGAGGTGTACGGCGGGGCCATTCTAGCCACCTTTACCGACCGCGACCTCAGTTTGGCCGGACGCATCGTCGTGCGCAAGAAAAAAGGGCCGCAAACCCGTTTAGTCCGCTTCACACGTCCCTTGGCGCGCTTGCCCAACTTGGCGATCCATATGAACCGGAACGTCAACGAAGAAGGCTTGAAATTGAACAAGCAAACCGAATTGCCATTACTGTTGGGCAATTTGTTGGAGGCGTTCCCGCCCGCAGAACAGTTTCGCTCCTTGCTGGCCCATGAGGCCGGGGTGGAAGATGAGGCCATCATCAACTGGGAATTCCATGTCTACGACACTCAAAAAGGGGCATTCTGGGGTGTGCAGGATGAATTCATTGCCAACAGCCAGTTGGACAATCTGTCCTCCTGCCACGCCGGTCTGAGCGCTTTGCTCAGTGTCAGGGAACCCGAGGCGACATGCCTTTGCGCATTGTTTGACCATGAGGAGGTCGGCAGTGAAAGCGCCCAAGGCGCGGGGGGCAGTTTTTTGCCCGATGTGTTGCAGCGCATTGCCTGCGAGTTGGACCGGGACGAACTGGGGCAGGCTATGGCGCGGAGCTTCTTCATCAGCGCGGACATGGCCCATGCCTACCACCCCAACTTCCCGTCCGCCTACGAGCCACTGCATCACATTCGCGTCAACGGCGGCCCGGTCATCAAGACTAACGCCAATCAGCGCTATGCCAGCAATGCCGAATCCGAGGCGTATTTCATCACTTTGTGCGAAAGCGCCGAAGTGCCGTGGCAGCAATACGCCCACCGCACTGACTTGGGTTGCGGCAGCACCATCGGCCCCATTCTCGCCACCCGCTTAGGTGTGCGTTGCGTGGATGTCGGCAGCCCGATGTGGGCCATGCACAGCGCCCGCGAAAGCGCCGGCGCAGTCGACCACAGTTTGATGATACGGGTGTTGAAGCGGTTTTTTTTATAATACAGCGTTTTCAACATCAAATAGACTTTATCGGAAACCGCGTAAGTTTTCGTGTTGTTGCTGCGTCAGCGGGCGGTTTCCGATAAAGTCTTCTGTTTGCATATTCATTTTTAGTTAGTTTTTAACATGAAAACGCTGTAATTTAGCGAAACGAGAAAAGAATCATGAATGCTCTCGAATTTACTACTTTTACCCATGACGGTGTTGTTGAAATTCCACCACAATATCTTAATCAATGGAATAAGAAACAAGTCCGGGTTATTTTTTTGGAAGCCGATGGACAGCTTAATCAATATCAGCCAAGTCCAACAAAATCAGCCAACCCCAATGATGACTCGCCGCCGCCACGCAAAGCCGGGGCACTTAAGGGCAGAATCACCATAGCCCCAGATTTCAATGCGTCGCTGGAGGACTTTTCAGAGTATGAGCAATGAATATACTCTTGGATACGCATATCCTGCTTTGGTATCTTGACGACAACCCCAAGTTGCCTGTAGATAAGCACCTCCATTCGACCGCCTCATCATTGCCCAAGCGATAGCGGAGGACTTCACCGTTTTATCCGACGATGGTAAGTGTAGCGCCTATCCGATTTCGCTGGCCTACTGCGGCGAATGACGGAATGGCCTAGCAGTATGAACGAATACCCGCCCGAACCCAGCCTTGATCCTTAAACTTATAAGTGATTACCGATGTTTGGACGGTGAGTTCAACTGGGATAAGTGCAGAAGTTCGCCTGTTTCTGCCTGGTCATAATAGGTAATATTTGATGCTTTTACATATTTGATAGTTAATATAATGTAAGGATATTTATATGATTGATTCAATTGAAAATGGTAGAAAAGAGGATGGCAATCGATCTATTGCAGACAAGATAATAAAAAGGCTACATGACCTTGATCAAACCGTAGAAAATAATCAAGGCCGTTGGGCTTGGGAGTTATTGAAAAACGCAAAAGATAGTATTTCTGATGAAGAAGATAGAACTGTTTCAGTTCAAATTTTGCTTAATGAAGAGAGTGTTGAATTTAAACATAATGGAACGTACTTCTCAGAACTTGACATCAGGGGATTAATAAATCAGATTTCATCTAAAGTAGCAGGCGAGGGGCAGCCAACTAAAAAGACAGGTCGCTTTGGAACAGGCTTTTTAACCACCCATCTCTTATCACTTATTTGCCTCGCCTTTTGGCTAACCGGCCTCCCGGCCTATACCGTACTAGCCGACACCCTCTATGTCACCTTGGAAAAAGACAACGCCCTCGCCGTGGTTGATGGCGCGACGGGCAAACTGACCAAAACCGTCAAAATTGGCAAACGTCCGCGTGGCATAGTATTGAGCAAGGACCAAAAACAGCTTTACATCGCCGCCAGCGACGACAACACGCTACAGATCGTCGATACGGCCAGCCTCAAGGTGGTCGGCAAACTGCCATCGGATAAAGACCCCGAATCGTTTGCGATGGACCCCAAAGGCGAATTTCTCTATGTCTCCAACGAGGATGACAACCTCGTCACCGTCATTGACATCGCCAAACGCAAAGCCGTCAAGCAAGTGCCTGTCGGTGTCGAACCCGAGGGGATTGCCGTCAGCCCCGATGGGCAGTGGGTCGTCAGCACCAGCGAAACCACTAACATGGCGCATTGGATCGACCGCACGAAGTTGGAAATCATCGATAATACCTTGGTGGACCCCCGACCGCGCTCGGCATTGTTCACCGCCGATGGCAAGCAATTATGGGTCAGCTCGGAAATCGCCGGCAATGTTTCGGTATTCGATGTGGCAACGCGGCAGTTGGTGAAGAAAATCGGCTTTAAGATTCCCGCCGTCACTCAGGAAAAAATCCAGCCGGTGGGCATGCGCATCGACAAAAACCGCCGCTACGCCTATGTGGCGCTGGGACCGTCTAGCCGGGTGGCGGTCATTGACGCGCAGACACTGGAGGTTGTCGATTATTATTTGGTGGGACAAAGGGTGTGGAATTTGGAGTTCTCCCCGGACGAAAAAAAACTTTACACGGTCAACGGCCTCAGCAACGATATTTCCATCATCGACCTTGAAAACCGCAAAGTGGTGAAATCTGTGCCTGTAGGCCAATATCCTTGGGGGGTCGCCGTCAAACCATGAACATATCTGCCACTCCAGCCCTGTTGATCGACACCGTGTCCTTGTCGTATGGGGAAAAGCTCGCCTTGGACCGGATTAGCTTCACCGTTTCGCCTGGGGAATGCGTCATCCTGCTTGGCCCCAACGGTGCGGGCAAAACCAGCCTGTTTTCCCTCATTACCCGGCTTTATGACACTAGGGCGGGGTTTATAGAAATTGCCGGTTTCAACCTCAAACGCCATTCCACCAAGGCATTGGGGCGTCTCGGCGTGGTTTTCCAGCAACCGACCCTGGATATGGATTTGAGTGTCGAAAGCAACCTGCTTTACCATGCTGACCTGCATGGACTGGGGCGCAAGTATGCGGCAAGCAGAATCCAAGAAGAATTGGAGCGGCAAAACATGTTTGAGCGTCGCCATGAAAAGGCCCGGGAATTGAATGGCGGGCACCGCCGCCGGGTTGAAATTGCCCGTGCGCTACTGCACAAACCCGATGTATTGCTGTTGGACGAGCCGACGGTAGGCTTGGACATGCCCAGCAGGAAAGCCATAGTCGACTATGTGCATCGACTCTGCGCTGAGAAAAAAATTGCCGTGTTATGGGCCACCCATTTGGTGGATGAAGTTTTTGCGACTGACCAACTGATCATCCTGCACAAAGGCACCATCCGTTATCAAGGTTCGGTGCCGCAACTACTTGAACAATCCAACACGCCCACTATCGCCAGCGCTTTCCAGCAATTGACACAGGAGGGAAAATGAATCCCTTGCACTATCTGCGCGCCCTAAGGGGGATTGTCATTCGCGAGCTTCTGCGTTTTGTGCATCAGCGCGAACGTTTCATCTCCGCTTTGGTGCGTCCCTTGGTTTGGCTTTTTATTTTCGCCGCCGGCTTCCGGTCCACCTTGGGGCTGTCGCCCACCCCTCCTTACGAAACCTACATTCTCTACGAAGACTACATTACCCCCGGTTTGGTCGGGATGATCCAACTCTTCAATGGCATGCAAAGTTCGCTGTCGATGGTGTATGACCGCGAGATGGGCAATATGAGGACGCTGCTGGTCAGCCCTTTGCCTCGCTGGTTCCTGCTCGTCGCCAAATTGTTGGCGGGAACCCTAGTTTCCGTATGGCAGGTTTACGCATTCTTGCTGGTGGCTTGGTTTTACGGTGTGCAGGCGCCGCTGGCAGGCTATCTGGACCTGCTGCCCGCCTTGGTGCTAGTTGGCTTGATGCTGGGTGCGTTGGGGTTGTTATTGTCATCATTCATCGATCAATTAGAGAATTTCGCCGGGGTGATGAATTTTGTCATTTTCCCAATGTTTTTCCTATCCACAGCGCTGTACCCGCTATGGAAATTGCAGGAGTCCAGCCAACTGCTGCCCTTGCTGGCGCGATACAACCCCTTTTCCCAAGCGGTGGAGCTAATCCGCTTCGCACTCTATGGCCAGTTCAATGTGTATGCGTGTGTTTATACTCTGGCTGCACTAGCCCTGTTTCTTAGTGCTGCGGTCATCGGTTACAATCCCTCCAAAGGTATGATGCAAAAAAAAGGCGGTAAACAATAAATGACAACAAAAACTTGGTTGGTGACAGGCGGGGCCGGATTTATAGGCGGCAACTTTGTGTTGCGGCAAATGCAAAGGGACAATACCCAAATCATCAATTTGGATGCCCTCACATACGCTGGCAACCTTGATACATTGGAATCCATCAAAGACCATCCCGGGCATGTCTTTGTATTAGGGGACATAGGCGACCGAAGCCTGTTGGAATATCTACTGAACCGCTACGAACCGGATGCTGTCGTAAACTTCGCCGCCGAAAGCCATGTGGACAGGTCCATTGACGCCCCGGAGACCTTCATCCAAACGAATGTGCTGGGCACCTTTCAATTGTTAGATGCAGCGCGCCAATATTGGCGGTCCCTGCCGCAAGAGCGGGCGTTGAAATTCCGGTTTTTGCATGTGTCCACTGATGAGGTTTATGGCAGCCTGGGCGAGACCGGAAAATTCACCGAAACCACACGATATCAGCCTAACTCGCCTTATTCGGCTTCAAAGGCAGGCTCTGACCATTTGGTCCGTGCCTATTACCATACCTACGGGCTTCCGGTGTTGACCACCAATTGCTCCAACAATTACGGCCCCTACCAATTCCCAGAAAAACTCATTCCGCTGATGGTTCACAATGCCATCAATGGCAAACCGCTGCCAGTTTATGGCAAGGGTGCCAATATACGCGATTGGTTGTATGTCGAGGACCATTGCCGGGCTATAGAATTTGTGCTCGACAAAGGCGTTCCGGGAGAGGTTTACAATGTTGGAGGCAATACTGAAAAAACCAATCTGGATGTTGTCCATACTCTTTGCGATTTACTTGATGAATTGCTGCCCGACTCTCCCCACCGCCCCCACCGCAACTTGATCACCTATGTAGCGGACCGGCCCGGTCATGACCTGCGCTATGCAATTGACGCAACGAAGATTAGCCAGCTTTTGGGTTGGGCACCGCTGGAGACCTTTGAGACCGGATTGCGCAAGACTCTGCAATGGTATCTGGACAACCAGGAATGGACGGCCCGTGTCATGGATGGCAGTTATATGGGCGAAAGGCTAGGCTTGGAAGAAAACTGAAACATGAACACAAAAATTAAAGGCATTATCCTTGCCGGTGGCTCTGGCACCAGGCTGCATCCACTGACTTATGTGGTCAGCAAGCAACTGCTGCCCATTTACGACAAACCGATGATTTACTATCCTTTGTCGGTGCTGATGCTGGCCGGCATTAGGGAAGTGTTGATTATCACCACGCCCCAGGATGAACCTATGTTCCGCAACTTGCTAGGCGATGGAAGTGCTTGGGGCATGGGCATTGAATACGCCGTGCAACCCAACCCCGAAGGGCTGGCCCAAGCTTTCATCATCGGTGAAAATTTCATCGGTGGCGAACGCAGTTGTCTCATCTTGGGAGACAATATTTTCTATGGACACGGCTTCCAAAACTACCTGTTTGATGCAAGCAGGCATGAGCAAGGTGCCACCGTTTTCGGTTATTGGGTCAGCGACCCGGAACGCTATGGCGTAGCCGAGTTCAACGCAAGCGGCGAAGTCACCGCTTTGGTGGAAAAACCGCAAACCCCCAAATCCAACTATGCCATCACGGGTCTTTATTTCTATGACAACCAAGTGGTCGAGATGGCGAAAAGCCTCAAACCATCCCCGCGCGGCGAGTTGGAAATCACCGATATCAATAGTATTTACCTCAAGCAGCGCCAATTGCGTGTGGAAAAACTGGGGCGCGGCATAGCCTGGTTGGACACCGGCACCCACGAGTCGCTGATGCAAGCATCGAACTTCATCCAAACCATTGAGGAAAGGCAGGGCTTAAAAGTCGCTTGTCCCGAAGAAATCGCCTGGAACCAAGGCTGGATTGATGCGGCGCAACTGGAGCAATTAGCCGGCCGTCTCAAGAAAAGCCAATACGGTGAATATCTGCTGAGACTGCCATTATTGGGAAAGCACTGAATGAAAATCGAACCGACATCACTACCAGGCGTTTTGTTGATCCAGCCCGACGTGTTCGGCGACCACCGGGGATATTTCCTAGAAAGCTGGAATCGGCGGAAATATGCGGAGCATGGGCTGGATGTGGACTTCCTCCAAGACAACCTATCCTTTTCCAAAAAGGGCATCCTGCGCGGGCTGCATTTCCAAAACCCGCAGCCGCAGGGCAAACTGGTGCAAGCCCTGCAAGGTGAGGTCTTCGACGTTGCAGTGGATATCCGCAAAGGTTCGCCGACTTTCGGGCAATGGTTCGGCGCGGTATTGTCGGTGGACAACCATCTCCAGTTGTATGTGCCGGAAGGCTACGCCCACGGCTTTTGTGTCCTTAGCGAGACGGCCCTGTTTGCTTATAAATGCACCGAATTCTACAACCCGCAAAGCGAACACAGCTTGCGCTTTGACGATCCCGATATAGGTATAGAATGGCCTTTGGACGGTGCGCCCAGCCTATCCGCTAAGGACTTGAATGCCGAGTTGCTGAAGGATTTCCCCCACGAATCACTCCCACTGTACCCAGGCTTATGAAAATTTTAGTGACAGGCCGCATTGGCCAAGTGGCTTGGGAGTTGCGTCGAACGCTGGCCTGCTTGGGTGAAGTCGTTGCCCTGGAACGTGGCTCCACCCCGTTAAGCCTGGATTTGGCCGATGCGGACTCCATCCGGCTGGCAGTCCAAACCGTCAAGCCCCAGTTGATCGTCAATGCCGCCGCTTACACCGCCGTGGACAAGGCTGAGCAAAACTTTGAACTGGCACATGCCGTCAACGCCACCGCACTAAGCTTTCTTGCCGAGGAAGCAAAGCGAGTGGGGGCGGGTATCATCCACTACTCCACCGATTACATATTTCCCGGCAATGCCTGCACACCCTACTTGGAAACCGACCGCACTGGCCCGCAGGGCGTTTATGGAGCCAGCAAACTGGCCGGCGAGCAAGCCATCATCGACAGTGGCATCCCCCATTACATTCTCCGCACGGCTTGGGTTTACGGCAATCGGGGCGGCAATTTCCTCTTGACCATGCTCAGGTTGTTGCGCGAACGCGAACTGCTGCGTGTCGTTGACGATCAAATCGGTTCGCCCACTTGGAGCCGGTTGATTGCCGAAGCCACCACCGTAGTCATTGCCCAGTCGGTGCAAAAAGACCGCTTTGCGCCAGGAGGCAAGAGCGGTATTTACCACCTGACCTGCGGCGGACAAACTTCATGGTTCGACTTCGCCCAGGCCATTCGCGCAGCCGGCATAGCCTCCGGCTTGTTGCCGGAAACCTGCGCCCGCATCGAACCCATACCCAGCAGCGAATACCCCACGCCTGCCAAACGGCCCGCCTACTCGGTCTTGAACAATGATAAGTTGGCTGAAGTTTTTGGCTTGCGGCTACCGCATTGGCAAGAGGCGTTGGAGCTTTGTTTGGCAGAAGCGGGGAGAGGTTCACTGCCATTAAGTTAACCGTCGTAGGAGCGGGGCCTTTAGGCCGCGATGGGTGCTCCGCCGGATGGGATTGTAATCCCGTCCGTAATGTTTTGTGCAACGGCAGGACTGTGGTCTGTCACAACGTTCGGGTCGGGATTACAAATCCCGACCCGCATCAAAACTGGCGGACAGCCGTTCGGGCCGCCAAGTGATGATCTGCCAAGCAACGTGTTTCGCCCGGACAGCTACGGTGTTAAGCAGGCCATTGTCAGGTCCGACAAACCAGCGCCCGTCCGCTTCGAGCGCAACGGGCAAACGCTCCCCGCCCACACCGGGATCGACCACGCATAGGCACACGCAGCCTTCGGGCAAGTCTGCGGCCAAGGCCGCCAACAGATATGAGGCGAGGCGTGGGTCGCCTACCGGCGCATCGCTGACCAGATTGACGACATCCAAACCCGGCGCGTTACGCCTAAGGATAGCCTCCATCTGGCCCTGGTAGGGTCCGGCGGGGCCAAAGTCAGTGAAAAGGAAAATCATTACTACAGCGTTTTTAATATCGAAGAGTTACTTGTTGGGTTATATCATTTTGCAAAGCAGTTCACACACAGGATGGTTTGATTG
>CAIZPP010000080.1 GCA_903934875.1 uncultured Methylococcaceae bacterium | reverse complement strand
ATCCCGGCCTAAACGCCGGGAGTGGATTGAAACATGGCGTTCCGCGCCTTACTAACTGATGTTACGCAGTCATCGCTAAAGGATGGCAACCTGTGGAGTGCGGCGACTCGTCGCCGCTGGACGCAAAAGGCGGCGACGAGTCGCCGCACTCCACAACATCCGGGCTACAGCCTACACGGTTGCGTAACATCAGTTACTAACTTGCTCCCGAAGTGCCTCCCAGCCTAAACGCCGGGAGTGGATTGAAATATGGATGCACAAACTAAAGCAGATCAATACCGCGCCTGCTCGCTTTTAATCTGTTCTGCGTATTCGGCAATCATCTCGCTGACCATGTTTTCCACAGAATCCACCTCCTGGCTGTTGCCGATGATGCGCAATATCATGTCAATGTCGTACAAAACATTGCTGCAAAAATTCGCCGAGCGCTTTTCGCTCGATTCCGACAAGCAATAACTTCGCCAATCTCCTAGCCAAGCTGGTGCTTGGCGCTTAGTGATTCATGCACTACAGAAAAAAAAGAAGCAGGAAAATAGGAAGCTTGCTTCGTTGCAGGCTTTTGATTTGGCGGAGAGGGAGGGATTCGAACCCTCGTGGGGCTGTTAGGCCCCCATCCGATTTCGAGTCGGCGCCGTTATGGCCACTTCGGTACCTCTCCTAAGTTTATGGCAGACTGTGCATTGTACACGACTTCACTGCTTGCATTAAGGGTGAAATCGATAAAAAATCACTTCTTTGCGCAAATTTCCTCGGCTTGCCCTGCTTTGATCATCAGTGACATCGGGTATTCATTTTCCTGCACGAACTTCTTCGCCTCTTGCTTGGTCAGGTGCTTGGATTCCTCTTGGGCGATGCAAGTGCAGAGCTTGGTCAGCGCTTCGTCTGCTACCCCAGCATTACCGCTAGTCGGATGTTCCTTCTTTCTTAATGCGAGTTCCTGGTTGACGCACATGTTCACATATTTGTCCTCGAAAGCTTTATGGTCCAAGCTATCGTTTGGGCTGACCGAGGCAGCGTGTTGCGTCGGCGCATTGGCCGTCTTCCCTGAATCGCCACTTCCGCAGCCGGAAAGCGCCAATAGGGCAGAGACGAGCAGCAGGGTGAAAACATCGTTCAAATTCTTCATGTCTGTATAAGTCTGTTGTGATATGGAATTTTTTTGTGTGGCTCTGCGTATTAACGGTTTAAAATACCGCTATGCAGGCGATCTTGTCAACCATAAACCAAGCAATACACATGAACAAAACAACCCACACCGACCACTCTTTTCCCCGACCGCGAGTCACCGTTGCCAGCGTGGTCGAACGGGAAGGCCGTTTTCTGGTGGTCGAGGAGCTTACCGATGCCGGCGCGGAGGTCATCAACCAGCCTGCGGGCCATGTGGAACACGGCGAAACCTTGTTGGAGGCCGTGGTGCGCGAGACCTTTGAAGAAACCGCTTGGCATTTTACCCCGGAATATCTCATTGGCGTTTACTTGTGGGCGCACCCCAGCGGAAGCAGCAGTTACCTGCGTGTCTGTTTTGGAGGGAGGCTGGACGGGCATCAGGCTGACAGTCCATTGGATGAGGGCATCCTGCGCACACAGTGGCTGACCCGCGATGAATTGCAAGCCCTCAACAGCCGCTTGCGCAGTCCTCTGGTTTTGGGGGTCATCGACGATTATCTTGCGGGTGAGCGCTATCCGCTAGCGGTGCTGAAATCCTTCCTGCCGACTGCGGCGCTATGAGCCAGCGGGTTATTGTCGGCATGTCCGGCGGGGTGGACTCTTCCGTCGCGGCCTTAGTGTTGCTGGAGCGTGGCTATGAAGTATCCGGCCTGTTCATGAAGAATTGGGACGAGGATGACGGCACTGAGTTCTGCACAGCCAAGCAGGATTTGGCCGATGCGCAGGCGGTGTGCGACAGGCTGGGCATTCCCTTGGGCACCGTCAACTTCGCCGCCGAATACTGGGACCATGTCTTCGAAATATTTTTAAGTGAATACGCCGCCGGACGCACACCCAACCCTGACATCCTCTGCAACAAGGAAATCAAGTTCAAGGCATTTCTGGACTATGCTCATGACTTAGGGGGGGACTTGATCGCCACCGGTCATTACGCCCGTGTCGATGGGCAAGGCGGGCGTTACCGTCTGTTGAAAGGCTTGGATGGCAACAAAGACCAGAGCTATTTCATTTATACTCTGGGTCAGCCGCAGTTGTCCCGTACTCTATTCCCCATCGGTGGGATGGAAAAGCCTAAAGTGCGCGAAATTGCGGCCAAGGCGGGTTTTGACAATGCCCGCAAGCGTGACAGCACCGGAATCTGCTTCATCGGCGAACGGCGCTTTAAGGAATTTCTCCAGCGCTACTTGCCTGCCCGTCCGGGAGAAATCCAGACGCCCGAGGGCGAAGTCCTTGGCCTGCATGAAGGCTTGATGTATTACACCCTAGGCCAGCGGCGGGGTTTTGGCATCGGCGGGGTGAAAGGCGCGGACCAAGAGGCTTGGTATGTGTTGCAAAAAGATTTGCAGCGCAATGTATTGATTGTCGGCCAGGGTCATAACCACTCCTTGCTGTTCACCGATGCCCTTGAAGCGGGAACCTTGGATTGGTGCGACAATCTTCAGTTGGAGGCACCTTTGCGCTGTACCGCCAAAACCCGCTATCGCCAGCCCGACCAGGCTTGCCGGGTCGGACCTCTGGACCATGGCCGCTGCCGGGTTGTGTTTGACGAACCGCAACGGGCGGTCACACCGGGGCAGTCGGTGGTGTTTTACCAAGGGGAAGAATGCTTGGGGGGCGGGGTGATTGAGCGGACGTTTTGGCTTTCGGAATGAATTAGGATTGGATGTTACACCCAAGCTTTCGGTGTCCGTGCGTAACATCAGTTAGAATAGCGATATAGCAAACCTCTGGGAGGCAATGATGGGCGTAGCACTGCGATTGTACGAACAACTGACCGAAGCGGGGGAAGACAAGACCCGCGCCAAACTCATCGCCGAGGCATTCGAGCAATTTGAGGAGCGCTATCCAAACATTAAAGAGCTGGCAACGCAAGGCCATGTGCGTGAGAGCGAACTGCGCCTGCAAAAGGAAATCAAGGAAGTCGAGGGCCGCCTGCAAAAGGAAATGAAGGAAGTCGAGGGTCGCCTGCAAAAGGAAATTAAAGAGGTGGAAATCAAACTGCAACAAACCGAAGTCAGACTTGTTTCCGCCATCCATCGGCAAACCTATTGGGTCATCGGTTCGGTGGGTACGGTCATTGGCTTTATCCGCTTGCTGGACTGGATGCTGGCGAGTTTGCCCAAGCTTTGAGGCAGCGTTTTCAATATCTATTTGTTACTTGCCTATATACGCCCATGTCGGCCTGTTCGAATTACCAAAGAGCCTATTTATTTCGGTGTTGAAATGAGTAATCTTGATATTGTTTTTGGATATACAAAAAAATTGAGAAGTTTTTAGAAACGACGTTTAATGCTGAAGGTCGAGGGCTGCATACAAAACTTAACAGCATTGAATACCTTTTACCTATCGCACTAATTAAAAAAGTCCGCTGGATAGCCTTGCCGGGATCGACAGACTTTTGTGTAACGCCGAAGGTTCCAGCATGGAAATACGGTGCTGGAAACTTAAGCTTTCGATATTACAGCGTTTTCATGTTTAAAAGCTAACTAAAAATGAATCTAACAATTGCACAATCTATCCTGGTCAAATAAAAGTTATGGCAGAAATCACTATATATAAGATAGATTATTAATATACTCCACTCCCACTCGAATACTATGCAAAGGCGTAGGTCGGGTTAGTAACCCGGCAAGGCCTGTCTGCCTAATCTCAAATTAAAGGTACAACATGAACGCCAATCTTCATGAAACCGATTTGCATTTATGTACAGCGTTTTTATCTTAACAAAGGAAAATAATAAAGGGCACTCTATCAAACCACCAATTGTGTGAATTGCTTTGCAAAATAATATAACTTAAGAAGTAACTATTCGATATTAGAAACGCTGTATATGACACTTACCAACCTCTCCCCCGTCGATGGCCGCTATGCCGACAAAGTCGATTCCCTGCGCCCCCTGCTCAGCGAATACGGTCTGATCCGCTTTCGTGTCTTGGTCGAAATCCGCTGGTTGCAAGCATTGTCCTTGGAACCGGCCATCATTGAAGTGCCACCTTTTAGCGCAGAGGCCAATGCAAAACTGGAAAGTTTAGTATCCGCTTTCAGTTTGGCCGATGCCGAACGGGTGAAGGAAATCGAAAAAACCACTAACCATGATGTCAAGGCGATTGAATATTTCCTGAAAGAGCGCATCGCCGCTGTGCCTGAATTGCTGAAAGTCAGTGAGTTCATTCATTTTGCCTGCACGTCGGAAGACATTAATAATCTTGCCTATGCACTGATGCTGAAACAGGCGCGGGAGCAGGTGTTATTGCCCGCTATGACTGCGCTCATCCAGAGGATTCGCAACCTAGCCAGTGAATATGCGGCCCAGCCCATGTTGTCGCGCACCCACGGCCAACCAGCGACGCCAACCACGGTGGGCAAGGAGTTTGCCAATGTGGCCAGCCGACTGCTGCGGCAGTCAGAGGCTATGGAAAAAGTGGAGTTGCTCGGCAAAATCAACGGCGCGGTGGGCAATTACAATGCCCATGCCGTCGCCTATCCAGAGGTGGATTGGCCGCTGTTCGCAAAGGCCTTCGTCGAATCGCTCGGTCTTACGTTCAATCCCTATACCATACAGATCGAGCCGCATGACTATTTGGCCGAGTTCTTCCACAGCCTTGTGCGGTTTAATACTGTCCTGATAGACTTCAACCGCGATATCTGGGGCTATATCAGCCTAGGCTATTTCATCCAGAAGACAGTGGCAGGGGAGGTCGGTTCCTCCACCATGCCGCACAAGGTCAACCCCATAGACTTTGAGAATTCCGAAGGCAATCTCGGACTGGCCAACGCGCTGTTGACTCATTTTGCGGAAAAATTGCCCATTTCCCGCTGGCAGCGTGATTTGACTGACTCCACGGTGTTGCGTAACATTGGGATGGGCATTGCCTATACACTGATCGCTTTGCAGTCTAGCGTGAAGGGACTATCCAAGCTGGAATTGAACTCAGGTGTGTTGGAAGCCGACCTGGATGCTAACTGGGAGGTGCTAGCTGAACCCATCCAAACGGTGATGAGGCGATATGGGGTGGAGAAGCCTTACGAAAAGCTAAAGGAACTGACTAGGGGGCGGCGCATGGACGGTGAAGGCTTGCGGCGATTCATTGCGGACTTGGAAATACCGGAAGAAGCCAAACAAAACCTGCTGGCTTTGACACCTGGGGGTTATATTGGCTATGCGGAGACCTTGGCTAAGCGGGTCTGATTTACAGCGTTTTCAACATCGAAGAGCTACTGGATAGTGGATATGATAGCGCAGGTTATTCGGTTAACTTGAAGGATTACCTGAATATCCATTTTTAGTTTTATGTTAAAGATGAAAACGCTGTACATAAAATTTGGTTCTTTGGGAATTTGAGTGGAAAGCGGTCCTGGCCAACTAGCCGTACGCTTGGAAAACAACAGCATGCTTGTGTGCTGGCACCCGTCACCATTCAAATTCCCAAAGAACCGTTTTTATGTTAACAAACTGATGTTACGCAAGCGTGTAGGCTGTAGCCCAGATGTTGTGGAGTGCGGCGACTCGTCGCCGCCTTTTGCGTCCTGCGGCGACGAGTCGCCGCACTCCACAAGTTGCCATCCTCTAGCGATGACTGCGTAACATCAGTTAACAAAGAAAAATAATAAAGTTGTAGGTTTGGTTAGGCGCGTCTTTTTGCGCCGTAACCCACCACCGGCAGACCGGCCTTGTCGGGTTACGCTACGCTAATCCGACTTACACCTTTGTCTATTATTTGAGTAATATAGGAATAGCATAACGATGCGCCTTATCAAATAACGATTTGATGTTGAAAACACTATATTATGAGTAAAGTCATGGGTATAATTGCTTTAGTTATTTGCGCTGGCTTGTTAGCTGGTTGCGGCTTTTTTTCAAAGTGGCAAAAGCAGGAAATAACCGTTGCTGCAATTAATGACAGAATGCCTGATAAGACCCGTTGTTTGCTGAAAAACGAGGAAGGCATGTGGAAAGTGATGCCTAACACTAAAGCACAGATTCTAAGAGACGAAAATGCCTTGGAAATTCAATGCGTCAACCCTTTGCAGGCTGGCAGGGTGTATTTGCCAACCAACTTCGATAAAGGCGGCTTGGCTTTTGATTTGTTATTCATGTGCGCTTTATGCCCTCTTGATATTTATTACAATGCTTGGTTTTGGTATGCACCCTTTGTTACGGTATTAATGAAAGACAAAAATGACATGGAATTTATTGACCCTTCGCTATATCCTAGCATGAAAGTGAAATAGCGGATATAGCGTTTTCTACATCAAAGAGTTACTTGTTGGGTCATATCATTTTGCAAAGCAGTTCACACACAGGATGGTATTTGAAGCATGGGGATATATTTATGTACAGCATTTTCATCTTAAAAATATACCTAAAACATACATTCCGTTAACCCTTCAGGTTAACCGAATAACCTGCGCTATCATACCCACTACCGAGTAACTCGTTGATGTTGAAAATGCTGTATCAGAAAAATCGAGGACAATGCCATGGCTACGCCGCGAAGTACCCAACCATTATTTGATCCGTTGACTTTCGCCGAATACCTTGCCCAAGAACGCGAGGCAGAAAGCCGCCATGAGTATTTGGACGGGATGGTTTATGCCATGGCTGGAGAAACTTTGGAACATAGCACGATTTGTGCGAATGTGTCAGGCGAGTTTTATGCCCAATTGAAGGGCAAGCCTTGCCGCACACTGTCGCCGAACATGAAGATTTTAAGCGGTGTGTATTCCCCACGCCAATCCAAAGGTTTGTTTTCTTATCCCGATGTTGCCGTGGTTTGCGGGGAACCTAAGTTTCACGATGAGCGGCGTGATGTGTTGCTAAACCCCAGTTTGATTGTCGAAGTACTCTCGCAAGGCACTGAATTGTTTGACCGCGACGAAAAGTTTTTGCGCTACCGCACCTGTCTGGATTCGCTGCAAAATTATGTTTTGGTCTCCACCGCCACACCTAGGGTCGAATTGTTCCAGCGCCAGCCGCTAGGGGTCTGGCTGTATTCCGAAGCGACAGGCTTGGACGCGATGATTAGCCTGCCCGCCATCCATTGCGAGTTGCCCTTGTCGGATATCTATGCTCGGATAGAGTTCCCGGTTGACAATTAACCGTCCTTTTCACAATCACCACCAATGACAACCTATCGAATGTTAAACATCTTATTCATGGCTTTTTGCCTAATGGCAGCCTCCATTGCCCAAGTGCGGGCGGAAGACACCCCCGTCCAGCGCTTGCACAACTTCCTTGCCAAAGCGGCCAGTCTGCAAGCCGATTTCCGCCAAGTGGTGGTCAGCGAGAAGGGCGAAACCGGCAAGCAAAGCAGCGGTGTTTTTTTACTGCAAAGGCCGGGCAAATTTCGCTGGGACTACACTAAACCGTACCAGCAGGAAATCATCTCCAATGGTGGCAAAGTTTGGTTTTATGATGTGGACCTAGCCCAAGTGACAGCCCGCAAATTGGACAAGGCGATAGGCTCCACGCCTGCCTTGCTGCTGACTGGCGAGGTGGCGTTGGAGAAGAACTTCACCATCCAGTCGCAGGACAAGGAAGAAGGGCTTTACTGGATCAAGCTCATTCCCAAGGAGGAGGAAAGCGGTTTCAAATATGTATTGATTGGCTTGGATGGGGATAATCTGGCAGGCATGGAACTGAGCGACAATTTCGGGCAATTGACGCGGATATACTTTTCCAACCTGAAACTCGGGGTCCATCTGGACCCGGCAAGGTTTGACTTCAAAACACCCGCCGGCGTGGACGTGTTCGAAGACAAATAAGCAATCATTTACTGTGTCGCTAGACAAACACAAGCCTCTAGCCGAACGCTTGCGGCCGATGAATTTGGACGAATTCGTCGGGCAAACCCATCTCATCGCGCCGGGAAAGCCGTTATACGAGGCCATCAAGGCTGGAAGACTGCATTCGATGATTTTCTGGGGACCGCCGGGCACTGGCAAAACCACGCTGGCAAGGCTGATTGCCAACCACGCCAACGCCCATTTTCTCAGCCTGTCGGCAGTGCTGTCAGGTGTCAAGGAGATTCGTGAGGCGGTGGCTGCTGCCAAAAAAGTGTTGGCCGAAGAAAATCGCCGCACCATTTTGTTCGTGGACGAGGTGCACCGTTTCAATAAATCCCAGCAGGATGCCTTCCTGCCGCATGTGGAGGACGGCACGTTTTACTTTATAGGGGCAACCACAGAAAACCCCTCTTTTGAATTGAACAACGCTTTGCTGTCGCGCGCGCGGGTTTATGTCCTTAACAGCCTCGGCGAGGAAGACTTGCTTAGCGTGGTCGAGCGGGCCTTGCAGGATGGGAAACGCGGTTTGGGGCACCCACCGATAGATTTCCCCAAGGCACTACGCAGCAGCTATGTGGCGGCAGCCGATGGGGACGCCCGCAGATTGTTAAACCTGCTGGAAATCACCGCCGACCTGTTGGGCGACGGGAAGCGCGCCATTACTGAAAACATCGCAAGCCAAGTGTTGGCCGGCGGCGGGGTCCGTCGTTTCGACAAACAGGGCGAAGATTTCTACAACCAAATATCCGCCTTGCACAAGTCGGTCCGAGGCAGTAGCCCGGATGCCGCCTTGTATTGGTTTTGCCGTATGTTGGACGGGGGCTGCGACCCTCTTTATCTGGCCCGGCGCATCGTCCGCATTGCCTCCGAGGATATTGGCAATGCCGACCCGCGTGCCCTACAATTGGCGCTAAACGCTTGGGATGCGCAAGAACGGCTGGGAAGCCCGGAAGGGGAATTGGCAATGGCCCAAGCGCTGGTGTACCTGGCTTGTGCGCCTAAAAGCAATGCGGTCTACGTTGCTTACCAGGCCGCCCGCAAGGAGGCGGCCGAAACTGGTAGCCTGGGTGTGCCGGTGCATCTGCGCAATGCACCCACACAATTGATGAAGAACCTGGACTACGGCAAATCCTACCGCTACGCCCATGACGAACCCGATGCCTATGCGGCCGGCGAGAACTACTTTCCCGAAAACATGGGGCAGCGGCAATATTACCGCCCAGTCTTGCGCGGGTTGGAACTGAAGATTGCAGAGAAGTTGGAAAGGCTGCGCGAATTGGATAAAGCCAGCCGTCAATAGGGGGCGATTATAAGGTGCTGCGGTAGTAAACTAATGGGCTTTCCTCAACGCGGTAAGGCGCAACAGGCACGTTCAGTTGTTTTGGCAACTACTTTTTATTGACCGTAAAAACGGCCTATGTGCCATTTTTTTCACCCCTAGGAGTCCCGATTTGCATTCATGTACAGCGTTTTTTCTTAACAAAGAAAAATAATAATGGGCACCCAATCAAACCGTCCTGCGTGTGAATTGCTT
>CAIZPP010000079.1 GCA_903934875.1 uncultured Methylococcaceae bacterium | reverse complement strand
TTTGCATTGATGTACAGCGTTTTTCTTAACAAAGAAAAATAATAAAGGACACTCAATCAAACCATCCTGTGTATGAACTACTTGCAAAATGATATATCCCAACAAGTAACTCTTCGATATTAAAAACGCTGTAAAATACGATGACCCCACCGACAAACCACAAGACACAGCCGCCCGGCCCTAGGTATTTGATCCCCCATCTGTTGTCCTATTTTCGCCAGCCATTGAAGTGTTACCAAGACTTGGCAATCCGGCACGGCCAACCCTTTTCGGTGCCATTCCCTTTGGGGGGGAGGATGGCGGTGACCGGTTGCCCTGCGCATATCGGACGGATTTTCAAGGGCGGCGCGGGGCTATACCGAGCAGTGGACGCAACAGCCGGAGTATTCTATGGCGAAAATTCGCTGGTGTCTTTGGAGGGTGAGGCCTATGCGCACATGCGTCGCCTACTGATGGTGCCAATTTTGCGCCATCCCGCCAGCGCCGCCGGTCTGATGCGGGATGCTGCGTTGCGGGCATTCGCCGACCAGGCTGTAGCCCAGCGTTTTGGCATGCTGGACAAGGCCAGGGCAATCACCCTGGACGTGATCTTGGGGGCAGTGTTCGGGGTATTGGACGAGCGGGAGCGCCTTGAATTCGTCGAGGCCATCCACGGACTACAAGGCAGCATCGGCTTTTTCGCAGTTTTCGTCAAAGCCCTACGCCGTGACTTCGGACCGTGGAGCCCTTGGGGCCGTTTTGTCCGTGCACGGGCCAAGTGCTACGCGCTGATAGAAGCGCGTATTGCGGCTGCGGACGCTGCCAAAGATGATGCTGACGGCAGCGTGTTGGCCCACTGGGTGTCGTTGCGCGATCCGCTTGGAGGACCTGCGATGACCCGCCCCCAGATACGCGACAATTTGCTGACCTTGCTGTTCGCAGGCCACGATAGCACGGCGGTGGCACTCGCTTGGAGTATGTATTGGACACATTGTGAGCCAGGTATCCTGATCACCCTGCTAGACGAACTTGAAGGCTACGCCGGGACGCTAGACATTGACCTGCTGGGGGATACGCCCTATTTGGATGCAGTCTGCCGTGAGGCCCTGCGCATGCATCCAGTCGCACCCGGCGTGGCCCGGCGCTTGAACACGGCAATGGAACTAGGCGGATTCAACCTACCCGCGGGCGATGTGGTGATGGCCTGCATCGACTTGGCGAGCCATGACCCGGCCATTTATCCCGATCCGCACCGTTTCAGACCGGAACGTTACTTTGAACGCAACTATGGGCACGATGAATTCCTACCCTTTGGCGGAGGCGAACGCCGTTGCCCAGGCGCCTCCCTGGCATTCATGGAGACGCGGGTCGCGCTGGCTACCTTGGTATGCAAATTCCGCTTCAAGTTAATGGAAAAACCTAGCCTCAAAGCATGTTGGTCGCATGGCATCCGCCGCCCTGAGACCAGTGTGCGGATGATGCTGGAGGGTCGGAGCTAGGCTGCCCGGCACCCTCGCCACCAATCGATAAGCGTGATTGAAATACTGGACATACAGATATCCACATGCTTCACATACCATCGTTTTGGCAACGTCTTTTATTGACTGTCAAAACGGCCTATGTGCTTTTTTTCCACCGCTAGGAGTCCCGATTTGCATTTATGTACAGCGTTTTTTCTTAACAAAGAAAAAAATAATAAAGGACACCCAATCAAACCATCCTGTGTGTGAACTGCTTTCCTCAAACACCAAGGGCATGAAATCAAAACCCTAGGTGATGGCTTTCTGATTGAGTTCGCCAGCGCCGTTGCCGCTGTGTGTTGCGCGGTTGAAATCCAAGAATTGCTGGCACGACGCAACCTTGAAGAGTCGACTGACAGAACGTTTCAGGTTCGCATCGGCATTCATCTGGGCGACGTGCTGCCACGGGGAAATGACATAGTGGGCGATGGCGTGAACATTGCGGCGAGGGTCGAGCCGTTGGCCGATGCGGGCGGGATTGCGCTGACCCAACAAGTGTTTGATCAGGTGTACAACAAAATCCCACAAACCCTGACGCGCATCGGCAAAGTCGAGTTGAGGAACATCCAGCGGCCAGTGGAAGTCTATCGCGTGGTTCTCGATTCAAAAACCAGTGCTACACTTACAAGCAAGCGGCGGATGCCACTTACTTCCAACCAAAACAACCGCGAACAGCAGAAATCCATTGCTGTGCTGCCGTTCATCAACATGAGTTCTGACCGGGAGAATGAGTTTCTGAGCGACGGTATCAGCGAAGACCTGCTCAACGCCCTTTCTGAGATCGAAGGGCTGCATGTGGTGGCGCGAACCTCTTGCTTTGCATTCAAAGGCCGTAGCGAAGACATCCGCACAATCGGGGACGCACTGGGCGTGGAAACTGTGCTGGAAGGCAGTGTCCGCAAGGCGGATAACAAGCTTCGCATCACGGCCCAATTGATCAATGTAGCCGACGGTTTCCGCCTCTGGTCGCAGAGCTTCGACCGCGAGATGCAGGATGTGTTTGCGATCCAGGACGACATTACCCGCGCGATCATGACCGCGTTGAAATTGCGCTTGGCGAATCGCAGCGACCAGCCTCTCAGCAAGCTGCAAACGGCCAGCACTGAAGCCTACGAGTTGTATCTGAAGGGCCGCTTCTTCTGGAACCAGCGCGGAATCGGGCTGAAAAAGGCGCTGCATTACTTCGAACTGGCCTTGATCGAAGATGCCGACTATGCTTTGGCCTTGAGCGGGCTTGCCGACACTTACAGCCTATTGAGTTGGTACGGCTACCTGCCACCCAATGAAGTGATCCCCAAAGCCATCCTTGCTGCGAAACGCGCATTGCAACTCGACCCGCAGCTTGCCGAGGCACACACCTCGCTGGGTTTTTGCCTGCTCTGCCAAGATTGCGATTGGGCAGGCGCTGAGGGAGAATTCATTCGCGCCATCCAGCTTAACCCACGGACTGTCCCCGCGCGTTATTGGCTGGGATGGCTCCATTCCTGTTGTGGAAATCACGACACTGCCATTGGGCATTGCCTACAGGCAGTCGAACTTGAGCCATTTTCGCCAATAGCCCGCACGTTTTTGGGATGGATGCATTACCACGCAGGCCAGTTCGACGAAGCCGAGCAAGAACTGCTTAGGGCCATTGCTTTGGATGAACGATTCGTCTTTGGGATATGGTTCTTGGGCAGGGTCTATGCTGCCGCAGACAAGCGGGACCTGGCCATAGCGGCACTGGAAAAAGCGGAGGAAGTCTCCAGCGGCGCGGCTTGGACACGTTGCATGTTGGGTCATGCCTGGGCCATATTTGGCGAACAAGCCAAGGCGTTGAAAATTTTGGCGGACATTCAAGATGCCAACCAATACCTCTATGTGCGGGCTATTGGTGTCGCGTTGCCTTTACTGGGGCTGGGTGACCGTGACCAAGCACTGACATGGCTGGATAAAGCTTGCAATGACCGAGATGTTTGGGCGCTAATGATGAAGGTGGACCCAATCTACGCGGATTTGCGGATGGACGCCCGATTTGTCGCCCTCTTGCGGAGAATGGGATTGGGGCAATAAACGAATCTTAAGACAGGCTGTATGGGTACGTTAAAATAAACGTCACTAAACTCCCCTAGCATTTTATGCTTCCAACCGCAAAAACCAACAACCCATACACCCCAACATTTTACGGCTAGAAAATGCGAGAGTTCGTCAACGATGTGTGATGAGCGCGCCCGCGTGGATATAAAAGCCTACAGGATAAAGGGAATTCTCTATGTCCGACCCCGTGTTTGCCAATAAATCCGTCATAACCGTTAACAGCAGACAATGTTGGTTGTCTTGTTTTGATTTTTTAATAAGTGTATTTTATTTGTGTATCGCTGATTATCATCACTTTACCTAAATCCCGGCATCACTTGTGCGCGCGCAGAACCTTAACCCGAGCCACACCCACCACCAAAAGACTTCGTTGAATTAACGGATGAGGGGTATCCGGGCAGGTTTAAGGATTGGGGCATCGTTAAGCCTTCGGGTCAATTGGAATGCGAGGACTCGTCGTCGCTTTCCAAATTATGTGGCGACGGCTCGCCGCACTCCGTTTCCGCAATCAGTTCCAGCAAGAATGTTCGCAGGGGTTTGCCAATCTCGGGGTGTTGCAGCCCGAACCATAGGTTTGCTTTCAAATAATCGAGTTTGTTGCCTATGTCGTGGCGGCGGCCGTCCAACAATACCCCGTGCATAGGGGCTTGTTGCAGCAGGATGCGCAGGGCGTCAGTCAACTGGATTTCCCCCTTACCGTCGGCGCTGATTTGCTCCAGACAGGAAAAGATGTCCGCCGTCAGCACATAGCGCCCGGCTATCGCCAAATTCGACGGTGCCTCGTGCACGGCGGGCTTTTCGACCAAACCGTCCACCCGGTACACCCCGCCGACCAGTTTGCGTCCGGCTATGATGCCGTAACGCGACACTTTATCCAGCGGCACGGTTTCCATGCCTATCACGCTCCCGCCGAACATGGCTTGAATATCCATCAGTTGCCGCGTCGCCGGAATGCTGGATTGGATAATGGTGTCGCCCAATAACAGGGCAAACGGCTCCCCACCAATATGGTTGCGGGCCAGCCTGACCGCATCGCCTAGGCCCAACATCTCCTTTTGCCAGACGAAATCAATGTTAGCCAAGTTGGATATATGGCGGATTGCATCCCGTTCCGCTTGGTTTCCCTTGCGTTCCAGCAAGGCCTCCAATTCTGGATTGCGGTCAAAATGCTCCTCGACGCTACGCTTGCCCCGGCTGACTATCATCAAGATGTCGCTGAGCCCAGAGGCCACCGCTTCCTCAACGACATACTGGATGGCGGGTTTGTCCAGCACAGGGAACATTTCCTTAGGGATGGCCTTAGTGGCCGGCAGGAAGCGGGTTCCGAAACCCGCGACGGGGATGACTGCTTTTTTTATCATTTTTACAGCGTTTTACAGCGTTTTTAATATCAAATACAGCGTTTTCAACATCAAATGCTTACTTGACCATCTTCTGCATGTGCGAAGAATTTCATTACATCATAGGCTTGCCCTATTGCCTATGATTATTTTTAGAACGTGAAAACGCTGTAAACCATTCACTCACATCAATTTATTACGCATTTATGTCATTTTCGTACTCCTGAACCAAGCGAAGTGCTTCATTGATTTCGCGTCGAGAGAGGTTGTAATGCTAGGCAAGTTCAATTGTGGGTTCAAGCCAGAACTTAGCCTCGCCGCTTTGGCTTTGAACATGTACATGCATTCTCGATTCTTCACTCCAAGCTTCAACTGCTGCGCCGCTTAACCCTATGGGTGGACAAAATCCATCATTTCTAAGCCATTTACCTGAATTCAAATAAAGAAATGCATTCATGACTGCTGACATTGAAAGCTTGGTACTGGAACATTTGCGTTCAATTTATGCGGATATCGCCGAATTAAAACGTGAAGCAGTGGCAACCAACGTGCAACTAGCTGCGATGGGACAGCAACTGGGCGCGCTGACAACTGCGGTCTACGGAGGCAAGTCGGAAATCGACGAACTCAAACGACGAATCGAACACTTGGAATGACGACTGGAGTTGAGCGATAGCAGCCATTAGATGCAATAGATCAATGAGTCGCAAAAGGCATAAATTATATTGCGTCGGATGAGTTAGTGATGTTACGCAGTCATCGCTAGAGGATGGCAACTTGTGGAGTGCGGCGACTCGTCGCCGCTGGACGCAAAAGGCGGCGACGAGTCGCCGCACTCCACAACATCCGGGCTACAGCCTACATGTTTCCGTAACATCAGTGAGTTAAAAAAGCAAAGAGCAAAAACCATGCGATCCCGGCTTCCTCTCGCCGGCGCGGCAGCACTACATTCATGCAATTTCGTTGCACCCCCGGCGATGAAAGTTGCACAATCCTTTCATGGCAACTCGCAGCAGTGACGAGTCACCGCTCTCCACATAAAGCCAGAAGCCATATTCACATCAAACTATCCAAGCCATCCCAAAGCCTCAAGCTGACGCCATTGCTCGGCGGACATGAGCCGTCGGGATACGTGTCCAGCAAATGCGAATGGCACAAACCCGCAGGCCGTGGATTCGCCTCCAAAAAAACCGGCAGGATGCGGCCATCCGCATCCAAGTCCAGCAGCACATCCAGCCCAAGCAGCAACAGCCCGTTAAATAGGCTGGCGGCCAATGTAGCCTGCCCACAGAGTCGTATCCAGTCCGATGTCGTTAAGCTAATCTTTGTGCCATCCTGATCCGTGCGGGGGAAAAGGCCATCAAGGATTTCCAGCAGGGAAACAATACGCCCCCCTAGGCTACGCGAGGCGGCGTGGGAAGTGTCTGCCGCCAACTGCGCATAGCCGCTTTCCACTTGATAGCGATGGCCGTCAAAGGCGAGGTTGAGCCGTAAACTTAAGTTATGCCAGGTGCCATTATGGGAGTCCCTGAAGAGCAAACCGTCGCGGCGTTGCTGTGCCAGCGCATCGCCTTGATGCCAGCAAGATTCAAGGTGCAGCGCAAACGCCTCTGCGTGGCGGTCCTGCCCGAATTCGAAGTAGGCGACGCCATCACCCTCGGTGGATTGGTTGGGTTTGACGACGACTTCCCCGTGGGTTTTCAAAAAACGCCATGCACCCTCCACATCGCCTGCGGCCAATTTTGCAAACGCGGGAACCTCTATCCCTAGCTCGACCCATCCGGCCAGTGTCGCCGCCTTGTCATCGGCCAGGGAAGAGGGGACATAGGGGTTTAGCTGTACGCAGGGAAGCGCAGCAGACCATTGTTGGTGCAAGCTCTGTTCGTTTTTCCCCAAACTGTGGAACTGTGCGCTATCGGGGCGGATAGGGGAGAGCAGATCGGCTTCGCGCAATCGGTCACGGTCTGCGTCCAAGAACACTATTCGCTTAGGGCTTCCGTCGGGGCAAAGCCAATCGACATGGGCACCCACCACATTGGTCCGCATCGCCCCAAGCAGTGCATCATGCACATACGCATCGACTGCCAAGGGATAGAATTCGTGTTGGAATAAAACCGCATCAGCAAAAACCACCACATGGTAGCGCTTGCCGTGCAGGACAGCCGCAAGATCATGGGCCGACCAAGCTTGCAATTCCAAGCAAATCTCCGGTGCCAGGTTTGCACTGGCGAGGGAGGCCAACGCAAGATCAATCAAGCGCCGTGGATAAAAACTGGAAGAATGCAGCGTGCTGCGCGCCTGGACCCGGTCAAAGCGACTATCCTTGACAGCGTCGTAATCCAAACGAAGGGCCACACGCAATGCGCCCAGCCGCGATTCCAGATGGCTGCGCAATGCAGGTAGATTGCTCTCCCATCCGCTTGCGTGGCTTTGCAGCCCATGAACCAATAAATGCTTGAAAAATACGCTCAGTTCGCCATCTGTCAAGCTTGCGTCCTGCGCAAGCCCCAATGCTAGGCGGGTCGCCTGCCAGGCTCGTGTCGTTTGTGCTTGGTTAGGAAAAGTTGTGCCCATACTACAGCGTTTTCATCTTAAAAATATACCTAAAACAGACATTCTGTTAACCCTTCAGGTTAACCGAATGATCTGCGCTATCATACCCACTACCAAGTAACTCTTTGATGTTGAGAATGCTGTAGGGCTTGCAGGTATTCCTCACCAGCCCGGTGCAGGTCTCTCAGGACAATGCGCGCATTCTCGCCGATGCGGTCCCAGTCAGGGCCTCTTCCTTCGGCTTGGGCCTGCTCGATTTCACTGAATTCTTCCCGCAGCGCGACCCTGTCCCACAAACCCACACCAATATTGGGTTCTATCAGCACCACGCGCCAGTCTATCACCCGGCCTGTAAAACGATGGACTCCATCCTGCAAGATGAAAACAACGCCGTCCTGGCCACTCTCCGGGTTGGTTTCGGTTTGGACTTCGACGAGCTGGCCGGTTTCGGCGAACACAGGGGTGATGAGGAAATCCAGCATCATGTAGCGGGGATTGCCATAGGAGACATTGAGCAGATCGGTGCCAATCTTCCTGCCCGTTTCTTGTTCGTAGGCAACCGCGGCCCTTTTTTCGTAAGCGCCTAGCGCTTGCATCACTTTCCGCCCGGCATCTGCAAGTTTAGCCAAAATGGCATCCCTATGTTCGGGGCGGATTGTTTCCGGGCGCAACAAGTCCAAAGTGCCGCCCCTGCCTATATTGGTAATCAGTTGTTTGCTGTTGAGTGTGATCCAATGGGAGACATGCCATTTTTTGAGGGCATCCGTCTCGGCGGGCGAATCGGTGGACATGATGATGCGGTGCGAGCCGTAAACCGGCGTTTTCGGCTCTCTGCGCCGGTTGACCGGGCTACCCCATTCGACGATCTGGCGATGCGTGAAGTTGCGCATAAAAGCTTCGGTGGCCCAGTGTTCCGGGGAACTGCGCACAACCTCCTGTATGGCAACATTGTGCCTAAGGGATAATTGATAGATAAAATCCGTCGCCCGGTCAATCTCGGCCAAATCGGTTTGCCCGCAGGCGCTGCGGAACTGGAAGGCCTGCGCACCGCGACCGCCAGATTCAGCCGCATCCTTGACCATGACCAATGGGTGAAGTCCTGCAAAAGCCAGCAAGCCCATGTAAGGCGTGCCGTTGAGCCCATCGCGAATGCATTCTTTGCACACTGCCTCCTTGGCAATTTGGACGGTATAGCTTGCAAGCCAATCCATCTCGACGGGCATGTCTACACCGCTATCCTTGAATAGTTCGGGATATTTGGACTTGTCGTAGCTAGTCCAGGTATGAAACCTAGATTGTACCGTAAAAGGCAAACCGCACTGTTCCAACTCGCCGGCCTCATAAACCGGGTCTCCGTGAAAGGGATAGACCAATGCAGCCAACACGGGCCGGACAAAACGGGCGGCTATCCGCAGTCCTTTGGAATGCAAACGCGCAGCCAATTCGGCGGCGGCTTCAGCCGTATACCCCTTGCCTGAGACCAGCGCGGTTTGATATGCCGTGCTGTCTATAGTCAGGTGACCACTATGGATGCACATGACCGGACGCGGATAGTCCGGGCTGTCATGGACCCATACTTTGCGCGTGATGATCAGGTTGGCACCCAAACGCGCTTCCCCCTCCAACTGTCTAGCCAGTGTCGGCCCTTCGCGCAAACACCTAGAGAAATGGGTGCGCCCCACGGGAGCGGCAATGATGTGGTTGACACGCTGGCCGGCCTGAATCCAGTCGGGATCAAACTCGGCGAAGACTTCGGGTAGCGCAAACCCGTCATTGCGGATGAAGGCCAGCTCGCGCAACTGCCCGTAAGCCCGCCAAGCCCTTTCCGCTTTGCCCTCAGCCTCACCGCCTATCGCCTCAATCGAAACCCCGTCGAGGAAGTTGCCCAACAGCAGTTGTTGCTCGGCTGGCGAAAGCCCGGCTACTTCGGTAAAGCCTGTGATGACCCAGCGCAGATAACGATAAAGCCATTGATGATGCTCGAAGGCCAGTTCATAAAGCGACTCGCCCTTGAAATCGCTAAAACCAATGCCACGGGAATAGGCCCAGGGCCGGTATTCATAGGAATGGTCGTTGATGGTTTTCGCAAAGAAATCGGCCAGAGCCCGCCACAGAGGCAGGGAATCACTGTCGGCAGAGTTTGTGGCAGTGAATGGAAGGGTGCATTCGACGGCCAGTAGGATATAAAACAATTCGGCCCCGGCGGCGATGCGGCGCAGCCGCTTGAGTTTGGATGCCGGCTGCACAATGCCTAGGTCCGCCTCCCCGGCGACGTGTTGTGCAAGCCGCCCAAATTCGCCGATATCTTCATAACCCCCGGCGATTTTGTCCCATAACTTCAAATCCGTCTTGTTCCCGGTGATCAGTTGATCGACCAAGCCTAAAAACCCGTTGGCTTCATTCTGATAATTGGCCTGCTCCAAAATGAGTTGCCGCAGGGCGTTTCGGGCATGGCCTAAAAATGCGCCGAACGCAGGCTCCCCGATTGGCCGGAGGTCGAAACCCAGCGCCTCAAGAGCCTTGTGGTAACTTTCCTCAAAATCGCAGCCCGCATCCGATTTCACCGTTAAAAAGGCGGCTCTCCTTGCATTCAGCGAACGGGCCTGGGCAATTCGGTTGGACAGGCGCTGCCGTGTTTGCAATGCCACGGCGGGGCGATCCTCCGTGGCCTTGTTGGAGCTTTCAAAGCCCTGTTCCTGTCGAAACTCGTTACCTGCAAATACCTCCTCCTCTTCCAGCAATGCCGCAAAGGAATAGTCCTCACGCAATGGCCTTCCGCCCAGATGCGCTATGCCGTCACAGTAGGTCTCAACGGCTGCTTGGATTTCCTTGGGGCCAGCACCATTCAACAGAAAGATTCCCCCCAAGCTTAGGAAGTCCGAGAAGCCCAGTTCAGCAAGCCGCACCCCACAGCTAATGCGGGCAAGGCAGCGGCTGATGATAGAGTCGCGTTCACGGTCACGGCCAAAGCGCCTTAACTTGTCCAGTTCGGCAAGGGCCGCGGGGGCTGCCTGGCTTTTGCGCAGGTCTTCGACAATTCCGGCGTAGACGCGGTTCGCCACTAGGCTGTCTTTGTCCGCCACTGCGCGAAACAACGCAGTGGCGCTGCTGCGTTGCGCCCGCATGTCGGCACGCCAGCCTTCCACGGTTTCCGAACCCAGGCCAATCGCGAGGTAAACCGACTGCCGCCCCATAAAGTCACCGGCCGCGAACCACAACATCACATCCATGCGGTTCATCGCCCTATGCCTGGCACCAGACGCGCCATCCACAATGGCCAACGCGCTATGGGGATTGCCTTTCAACATCAGACGGCATAATCTGGCAGGGCTGCCTAGAAGTTCCAGCAAGCTGCGGTGGGGAATGCCCGTGTCCAACACGTCCGCCCCGCTTAATGCGCTTGCAAAACTGCGCTCGGGGCCAGCCACTTGTAAAGCCAAGGCGTGCAATGGCCCACCTAGGCGTTGTTGCAGCGCCAACCTGTCGTCTGTGCCTAGCTTGACCTTGACATCCCAATCAAGCAGTCTAGGCCCCCAGCTTTTAAGGTTGGCATCAATTTCCTTGCCACTGACGCCTAATGACTCCAGTTCATTACGCACACCACAGGCGATCTGTTCCAGTTGTGTGTCGCCGGTGTAATTGAGCAGGTCTTGGGCAACCAGACCGGTCGTCGAAACTATGCGGATTTCAGCCGGTGCGCAGTAGCCTGGAAACAGCGTCCGCAGTTTTTCCAAATGGCTAGCGCTGCCGTACCCCTCAACTAGCCAAGGCAATAAGCTGTGGTGGCGCCCACGTTTTTCCAATTCGGCAAACCCGTCTCCCATCAACAAAGCCAAATCTTGGCCTTCCATATCCAATGCCTGGGCCAAAAAGCCTCCGCTGCCGACAAGAATTTCAAATTTACGCATTCCGACGGCGAACCGGCTGTCCTGGGTATCCGGTTTGTATTCCGCCGTGACCACGATGACCGCATTTTCGGGGGAGATGTGCGGGTCTGCATTCCGGCGAGCCGATTCGATGATGCCTTGGCGAATCAGCCAAACCTTATAAAACGGCATGAAGCGGTTGACCTGCTCGCCCCCTGTGACCATTTTGTGCAGTCCCCAGCGGGCGGCCATGCCGCACATCAGCCGGTAGGGATCACGCAGTTCGGGTTGTCCAAGGCGATCCAGCACATGGGCAAGGCGTGTGGTTTGGAATACTTGCAATGCTGGTGTTAGATCGGATGAGTCGAAGCCAGCCCCGAGACCTTCCGACTCCAACTGTAGTGCCGCCCACGCCTGCCATTCCAAGGTGGTGTCAAATTGATGACGGCAGTCCAGCAAACGCTGGGCGAGTTCGGCCACCGGCCCGTGCAAAGCCTCGGGAAGGCCAATCTGGCTTAACTTTTCTCTACGCCCCAAACTGAGTACGAACTCAAGGAACAATCCGTCCTTGGGAACGCAATAACCGCCATAACCCTCGCCAGCAGGATGGATCAGCCGGTCCTTTCTGGCGTTCATATTATCGCCCATAGTTTCGAAGTCACCGTGCTGTGCGGATGCGACCATCAGTGCCAAGGCATTGGAAAAGCCAAAGTGCGATGTCATGGAGGCATTTTCGCCGGTCTTCAGTGTCTCAGGCTCGGCCAGACTCTCAAAAACGCGCACGTCTTTATTAATCAGGCTATAAAAATCCCGTCCCACCCTAGCCGCCGCCGCATCCGCCCCGCCCACCCATTGCGACCAGCTTTCCACCGACTCCCGTTCGCGCTGGCCTAGATCGACCCGGCTGGGTGTATACAGCAAGTGGTAGCGCTTACTGCCACCGCTGGCCTGGAAATAATACAGAGGATGGAGGCTAAGATGGTTTAAGCCCCGCTCGGCAATGATTTGTTTGCGGGCGGTGGTTTTGGCAAGAATGTGATACCGCCGGTAATAGGATTTACCTAGCTCCTGCAAAAAAAGGCCAGGGTGTGCGGTAACCAAGCGTGACAGTGCTTGCCGCCGGGCCGCGAACAATGTATAAGCGGAAATATCTTCACGGCAAGCCTCATATGACAGCACAATCTCGCGCATCGCGTCCACTTCTGCTGTCGATTTAGGCTGCAAAACCGAATCCGTCTTAATCGCCGCATTTAAGATATCGGCATTGCGTTGGCAAACCTGATCTAAGACCCATTCCTGATGCGGCAAATCTAGCATGGCCCAAGAGGCTTGCAAACCCAATGGCTCCAAAGCGCAGTCTTCCACCCTAAGACCCGTCGCCATTTCCTCATATTCAATCAATACGCCCAAGTTTGACAACTCTTCTTGGACCAGCCTATTACGGCGGATGATCTGATGGATCGCCTGGGCTTCGGACAACTGCCCGCAGCCGCTCAGCTCTTCCACTTCCACCCAAATCCCCAATTCCCGGATGACTTTCCCGCCTAAGCAAAGGATGCGCCCGGCGAATAGCGCCTGGCGTTTGGCGACGGCTTCGTGCAGTCCCAAATCATCGGCGATGTTGAACAAGGCCATGGATTCTTCCAACCACGTCCTAATATACCCATCGGTCATGCCGGCGGATTGTGTCGTTAAAATGTGCAAAACCGGCAGTGGACGGCTGGGTCGTAACGCGTTAGGCCGGTACCGGTTCAGTTCCAAAGCAAAATCCCGTGGATAGGCAGAATCCAGGAGTAGTTTTTTTGACGCGCCATACCAGGAATCCTGGCCCTTTTGGACATTTTCCCTGGCCTGGCGAAAGAGTTCCGAATTCAATAAGATGCGCCGCAACGCGTCCGAGGGGCCAAGAGCATCCTGCTCCACTAGGCGGTGGATGTCGGCCACGCCGAGACGGTAGGCTTCTCCAAACAGCACACCTAGGGCGGCAATGTCATCGGCTTTGCCAGCGTCACTTGGCTGTTGCCGCAGGCGGTCCGCATCGTTTTCCACCAAGAGCGGCTCGCCCAGGCAATCTTGAGCCAAGGCAATCCACTCGCTTTCCAACACATTCCTTATGTTCCGCGCCCAAAAGTCGGCCATTTCCTCGCGGAATGACTCTTCCATGGCGGCAATGTCGACAAATGTCTTGCTGCTCTCCACGCCATTTTCAATCGAGACCTGCTCTTTGATAAACAAGGGAATGGCCTCGATCCAGTGGTCAGCCACTTCCAACCAAGCATAGTCGGGACTGCTGTACAGACGGTCGCCGGATAAGCGTGCAAGTTTCAGCAGGTTTTCCGATTTTCCCAGATAGGGTTCCTGCAATTCATTAATCTTGATCAGCAAATGCGAACCGGTGGGTGACGGCCTTTGGCTAACCACCACAAAAGCCGCAGGCCTTGTTTGCGCTGTCGCGAAAGTCTTGCGGATTCGCCCGGCCAGTTGCAGCCGCTGCATCGTAAGGGCCATGAGTTTGCCCTGGTCCAAGCCACTAGCCCGCTCAGCGACATGTCCGTCACGGTCCCTAGCCAATCTCCTTTCTTCCTGTAGACAGGCCAACAGTAGCCTTTTCTGCTCATCCACAACCGCTTCTTCAAAACGCTCACAAGCCCCTTCCAGTTGCGCCAACGGAACCTCAGCGCTGCCCGTAAGCAGCAATTGCAGTTCGCCCGCGAAGGTCTGCAAAGTCGGGTTGGCATCCACCCATTGCGGCAGTTCGTCCGCAATCACACGCCACTCAGGCATCGGACGCAGCAGCAACGAATCGGCGAAAAGACCGGCCTGGTTGTGGAAAGCCCGCGACATGCGCCCGAAAATCAATTGTTGCCTGGCTACACGAATCTCGGTGGCAAGTCGATTAATATTGCCTTGCTCCACTACGCGGTCATAATCCCGCAGCAATTCGTAAAGCCTGGCACGCTTTACGTCCGTGGCAATATCGTCAGCCAGAATCGACAGTGCTTGTTGGCGGCTATAAGGCAAGTCCACTTTTTCTTGGCCGAACAGCCAAGTAATTTGCAAATCCACCGAATGCCCCGCCGAAACCTTTTGCAGACCCGCTGAAATCTCTTGCAGACTCACAGGAGCCGGCGAACTGGCCCGCTGTAGGAATAAAGAGAAAAGATTGCCACTGTCGAGGTGTGGGCTGCGCAAAACCAGTTGAATGCTGTTTTGCTCTGCCGGCTTGAATGAAGCGTATAAACAGACGGTCGCCTGAAGCGCCTGGCGGCGGGTTTTGCCAGCCAAGGCATGCAACAAAAAAAAGTGTCCCAAGCTTAAAATCAGTTCAAAACCCAGCAAGGTTTCGTAACTTGCCACGCATTGCCCTGCCTGCAAATTGGCAGACACCAAGCCCAATGAATAGGTAATGTCGCTGGCCACCAAAAACCTTGCCTGGCCGACATCAAACTCAAGCAGATATTCATGGTCTTCCAGAAAGCAAACTGCAAACTCCCGTTGCAGAACCTCTGGGAAAACAGGTCTGCTCTCTGTGGAATTCTGATAGCAACGCAAGGCAAGCCGCAACGCCGAACGGCACAGCGCGGCAGTGGACAAAACGCTTTGGGGCGCATTCGGCGTGACGATAAGTTCCCCTTCAACGGGAGATTTCCCCTCGAAACGGTAGGTACCTTCTGCGACAGCAGAACCTAATCCGCGCCGAGCGACTGAAACGTCAGACAGGGGGTCATAATCTTGAATGAGCCGAATGGGAAAACAGATCCTATGCAATACCAAAGTCCGCTGAGTGATGGCAAAGTTGTTTTTTTAACCTTTCTTTGTGTCAATGGTATGACACAGCCTCGCTCGAATAGTCGTTACCATTTAAATAATTGATAATCATTTACTTTATTCGTTCAACAAGTCCGCCATCCCATCTTTCAGCGCCACCCCGGAAATGCCCCGCCGCAGGGCTTCCTCGGTCAGATACAGCAGTTTTGCGGCGGCCGCCTCGTAGCCCAAGCCTTCCGGCGGGCGGATGTTGGAAATGCAGTTCCGCTCCGCGTCGGTGTTCCCCGTTCGTGGCGCAAACGTCAGGTAAATGCCCAAGCTGTCGGCAGCGCTTAGGCCGGGGCGCTCGCCGACGATGATCACCGCCACCTGCGCTGCCAGAGCATAGCCTATGTCGTCGACCAAGGCGACACGCCCATTGGCAACTAGAACCACCGGGGCAATGCGGAATTGCCGAACCTTGCAGCCGGCCACTATCGCTTGCAGCAAGGCAATCCCATGCCGCTCGACGGCGGTCGAGGACAGTCCGTTAGTGACAATCAGCGCCACCTCCGTGGCAGCGGCGTTGACATGCTTTAGCCGGTCCCGCGCTGTGTCGGTCAGTACACGCCCTAGGTCGGGTCGGCGCAGATACTCGCTGCGGCTGGAAACAGGCGTATCCAGGATTAGGACTTCCTCACCAAGTTCCCTGACTCTCCCGGCAAAATCATTGACATTCCAAGGGAAATGCACCGCGTCCCGCGCTTGTGCATGGGCCAGTTGGAAATCCAGCAGCGCTTGGGTCGGAATGGCATGTCCGGACCGGCCCAAGGCGATGCGCGCCTGAGTGTAACGACGCAAATCAATCCATGGATCGGTCATGGTTTGCCACCTCCCCTTTGCAAAAGGGGGACCGAGGGGGATTGGATAAGTCGCCCATCATTTTTCTCCCGTCAGTTCATTGATGAAGGTAAGCAGGCGTGGCGATTGCGCATCCCGGCTTAGGGCATTGCGCCCGTTGAATATCCCCATGCGGTTCAGCCAATCCTCGAATTCCGGCGCGGGCCGCAGGCCCAGCACACGGCGCAGATAAAGGGCATCATGGAAGGAAGTGGTCTGGTAAGCCAGCATGATGTCGTCGCCTCCCGGAATGCCCATGATGAACGTGCAGCCGGCCACGGCCAGCAGGGTCATCAGATTGTCCATATCATTCTGGTCGGCTTCGGCGTGGTTGGTGTAGCACACGTCGCAGCCCATAGGCAGGCCCAACAGCTTGCCGCAAAAATGGTCCTCCAGCCCGGCACGGATGATTTGCTTGCCGTCGTACAAATATTCCGGCCCGATAAAGCCGACCACGGTGTTGACTAACAGCGGCGAGAAGGCGCGGGCCACGGCATAAGCCCGCGCCTCGCAAGTTTGCGCGTCTAGCCCAAAATGGGCGTTGGCCGACAACGCACTGCCCTGGCCGGTTTCAAAATACATCAGGTTCTCGCCCAAACTCCAGCGATTTTGGGCAAGCGCCGCGTCACGGGCTTCGGCCAGCAGCGCCAGGTTGATGCCAAAGCTTTTATTGGCGGCTTCGGTCCCGGCGATGGACTGAAACACCAAATCCACAGGGGCACCCCGGCGCATCAGTTCCAGCGTAGTGGTGACGTGGGCCAACACACAGGACTGCGTAGGGATTTCATGCCAGCGGATAATCTCATCCAGCAGATGCAGCAGGTTTTCCACATTCTTCAGGCTATCTGTCGCCGGGTTGATGCCGATGACCGCATCGCCGTTGCCGTACAGCAAGCCGTCCAACACGCTGGCGGCGATGCCTTTAGGGTCGTCGGTGGGATGGTTGGGTTGCAAGCGTGTGCTGATCCGGCCCGGCAACCCGATGGTGTTGCGGAAGCGGGTAGTCACCGCACAGCGCCTGGCCACTGCGATCAAATCTTGGTTGCGCATGATTTTTGCCACCGCCGCAGCCATTTCCGGTGTGAGTCCAAAGCGAACCGAGGCGATGTCTGCCTCGGAGGTGCCATCGGCCAGCAGCCATTCGCGCAATCCACCCACCGTGAGGGACGAGACCGGCGCGAAAGCCGTCCGGTCATGGGATTCTGCAATGAGCCGACTGACCTCATCTTCCTCCGGTGGAATCAAGGGTTCGGCAAGCAGTTCGGTCAACGGCAAATCGGCCAGCACCCACTGGGCGACGGCCCGTTCTTCTTCCGAAGCGGCGGCAATCCCCGCCAGTTCGTCTGCCGAGCGCAACGGAGAAGCCTTGGCCAGCAAGCTCTTGAGGCCGTCGAAGCGATAACTTCGCCCCTTGAAGTTTTTGGTGTATTGCATACAGCGTTTTTATCTTAACTGATGTTACGCAACCGTGTAGGCTGTAGCCCGGATATTGTGGAGTGCGGCGACTCGTCGCAGCCTTTTGCGTCCAGCGGGGACGAGTCGCCGCACTCCACAAGTTGCCATCCTCTAGCGATGACTGCGTAACATCAGTCCTTAAGTT
>CAIZPP010000078.1 GCA_903934875.1 uncultured Methylococcaceae bacterium | reverse complement strand
GTGTCGGCAGAAAGAAGGTCATCGCCTTTGGCCTGCTAGTCTTCGCTCTAGGCAGCGTGATTGCCGCCTTGGCCGACTCCATCTATGGCGTGATCCTAGGCCGTTCCATCCAAGGCGCGGGCGCGGTGGCCTCTGTCGTCATGGCCTTGGCCGCCGACCTGACCCGCGAGGAACACCGCACCAAGGCTATGGCCTTGATTGGCATCAGCATCGGCATTTCCTTTGCCGTCTCCATGGTTGCAGGGCCTGTGCTGGAAGGCTTGATCGGCGTGAAGGGCATTTTTTGGATTATCAGTGGCCTAGCCCTAGCGGGTATCGCCGTGCTGTACCTCGTCGTGCCCACGCCCATCATCAGCCGTTTCCACCGCGACACCGAAGCCCAACCGGCGCAATTCGGCAAAGTGCTGAAAAACCCGGAACTGCTGCGCCTCGATTTCGGAATTTTCTGCCTCCATGCCATCCTGACCGCCACCTTTGTGGTGATTCCGCTGGTCCTGCGCGACACCGTGCAATTGGAGACCGCCAGCCATTGGAAGGTGTACCTGCCGGTATTCGTATTGTCCTTGTTCAGCATGGTGCCTTTCGTGATCTTGGCGGAAAAAAAGCGCAAGATGAAGGCCGTTTTCGTATCGTTCATCGTCATCGTCGCATTCGCCGACGCAGGACTTTTGTTCGGTGCTTACAATGTCTATGTGATAGGTTTTCTGCTGTTTGTGTTCTTCACCGGCTTCAACCTATTGGAAGCGACCCTGCCGTCGATGGTCTCCAAGGTCGCACCCTCCGAATTGAAAGGCACGGCGATGGGGGTCTATTCCGCAGCACAGTTTTTTGGCGCTTTCGTCGGCGGAGTCAGCGGCGGCACGATCTACGGAGCCTTTGGCGTGCCCAACGTGTTTGCCTTCTGCGCAAGCCTCGCATTAGTCTGGGCTTTGGTCGCCCTGCGCATGGCCCCGCCCCGCCATCTCAGTTCTTTGCTGATCAACTTCGGTAACCTGAGTGTGAGTGATGCCCTTGCCTTGTCGGTCAAACTAAAGCTAGTTCCCGGCGTGGTCGAAGCGGTGGTGCTGGCCGATGACGGCGTGGCCTATCTAAAAGTCGAGAAGGACAAATTGGACAAGGCGGCGTTGGAGGGATTGCTACCGGAATGATATACACACGGTCGGCAGTGGCTTGCCGACCTAGTTTGCATCAAAGCACTCGCTATTGGGTTTCCGTCCGCAGCCTCGCCACCGCGTCAACGGGCAAACCGGTGGCGGAGGCGATGGCGGCATCATCCAGCATAAGCAACAGATTTCGCGCCACAGCCAGTGCCTTGACCTGCTCTCCCTTGGCCACCCCATCCTCGAATGCCTTGGCTTGCGAACCCCGTTGCAGGCGGATGAAATCATGCCGCCGCTCTTGCTGCTCCAAGTCTTCCTGCGACATTGCGGCAGTGTTGGCTATCGCGAAAGCCTCCCGTATCGGTGCCTCGTCCAACACTTGTGGGACCACGTTTAAACGACCGGCGTTTTTAATGAAATACAACCACTTGTCTTGGATAGTCGCCAGTTGGCCTTCGTTTAGCGTGAACTTCGGCAACTCAAAAAAGATCAGTTCGATATCGTCGCGGTATTGGATGAAACGCTCCTTTTCCAGCAACAGGAACCGGCTGCACACTGCGTCCGTCTCAAACAGCGTGAAGTCAGTCAGCGTTAGAGCGATGACCGGATTCAACAGGGTATAGTCCTCACCTTCCCTCAGTTGCCGGGAATAACTCTTGGCGGCGTTGTACAAAATGCGTTGCTCGAAGCCTTTGACGTTGAGCACCTGCATTTCAATGATGACTTCCCGCCAGTCGGCCAGCGTGGCCTTGACATCCACATAAGTATCCTTCATGCCTTGTAGCAAAGGGATTTGATAGGGGTCGACGATGGTGAGGTCAGTCACCTCTTTTCCTACCGGAAAGCCAATCAGGGCGTTAAGAAAACTGATGAGGATCGGTTTGCTTTCGACACTGCCGAAAACCTTCTTAAAAGCGTAGTCGGTTTTAACATCCAAAAAGCGCATGGGGGGTTCCAAACAGAGGGGGTTCAGTTTAGGATGATTATAAACTGATCTGATACAGCGTTTTTAATATCGAATAGTTACTTGTTAAGTTATATTATTTTGCAAAGCAATTCACACACAAGATGGTTTGATTGAGTGTCCTTTATTATTTTTCTTTGTTAAGAAAAAACGCTGTACATAAATGCAAATCAGGACTTCTAGCGATGTAGTAGCACATAGACCG
>CAIZPP010000077.1 GCA_903934875.1 uncultured Methylococcaceae bacterium | reverse complement strand
CTGATGTTACGCAACCGTGTAGGCTGTAGCCCGGATGTTGTGGAGTGCGGCGACTCGTCGCCGCCTTTTGCGTCCAGCGGCGACGAGTCGCCGCACTCCACAAGTTGCCATCCTCTAGCGATGACTGCGTAACATCAGTTTAAAATAAAGCTAAAAAAGGATATTCAGTTACCCCTTGCATTTTAGTGTAAATTCTGCACTCTCTACTAGCTATCAAGTAATTGTTAGATGTTGAAAACGCTGAGTTCCATCTGGGTCAGATACAAGCGCAAATCAAATTCCAATTGGTGGTAATCCGGCTCCATGTGCAGGCATAATTGGTAAAAGGCTTTGTTATGCTCCCGTTCTTTTAGGTGAGCGAGTTCATGAACGACAATCATATGCAAAAACTCCGGCGGCGCGGTTTTGAACAGGCTGGCGACGCGGATTTCACGCTTGGACTTGAGCTTGCCACCTTGCACCCTGGACACGGTGGTATGAATGCCTAGGGCGTTTTTGATGGTTTGCAAGGTCGTGTCAAAAACCACTTTGCTCAATGGTTCCGTGCTGCGCATAAAACGGCTTTTGACTTCCAACACATAATCGTACAGCGCTTTGTCGGTGCGTATGTCATGGCGGGCGGGGTATTTCTTGCCTAGCATCTCGCCCAAGCGGCCTTCGCTGATGAGTTGCCTGACTTGGATTTTTAAGTCTTCGGGGTAATTGGCTAGGTATTGCAGATTAGACATACAGCGTTTTTAATATCAAATACAGCGTTTTCAACATCAGAGAGTTCGTTGATAGCTGGCATAAAGGGGCAAGACATTCCGTTAACTTGAAGCGTTAACTGAATATCCTTTATTAGGTATATTTTAAAGATGAAAACGCTGTACTGGATAAATCATGGTAAAGTCTATCCCTCTGACCCTGCATGATCCGTATCATCAGAGCTAATCGAATTGGCTGAGGCTTCCGTGCCGACTTTCTCGGGTATAGGAAGATTTTGTAATTTTTGTAAAGTTTCCCCTATGATCGGATCACTTAATAACTCATAAAGGGAAATTTCCAATCCCTGTTTATCTTCGCAATACATAGCATCAGAATCCAAAGTAATCTTGCAAGGATAGCCAGATCGGTCTTGACTCCATTTTGCAAGCTCCTTCTCACTATTTTTAACCAACGGGTTTTCAGCAGTAATTGCAGAGTAATATTTCCTATTGAATAAATCAAATGCAGCAAAACCGCTCCTGTCAAGTAACTTCTTGCGTGAAATAAAAATCTTGCCATCTGTTGCATCAGAAAGCTGTTGGTTCAAATCATTAAAGACTGAATTGATTTCGTTTTTTCTTTTCTCTGACAATTCTGCTGAATTCAATCCAGCCTTGTAAGCTTCGACATAATTAACCATGTGACTCTACCTTTTCAATAACGCCCAACACAGGAAAGTGGTCAAATATTTCATTCGCATTGATTACCATTGCTTTGTACCCTTCTACATCCAATATGCCAGTCAACTGTTCATTCAAATGCCACTCAGAATTCCCCAAAAAAGCAAAAGAAAATATGATTTGGTCGAATGTCCGCCAGCGAGTAATTTCACCAATGCTATGAAAGTACGTGCCTCCATTATCATCATCTGTGCCATAAGTTGAATGCGATTTTGGAAGGCTCAGATGCTGCCAAAATGGATTATATAGCAAATGTGGCCTTTCTTTTGCCAATACTCTGTCTCTGGTTGCCATCAGTTGTTTTTCCAACGAAGCATCAAACGGTTCATCGTTATAGTCTCCCAACAAAATCACGTTCGCAAGCTTTCCGCTTTCAGCAATTACATCCTCAACCGCATCACGCAACCTGATACCGAGCAAATTGCGGTCGGAAGAGTTTTCATGACACCATAACCGGCTAGGCCAATGGGAGATGAAAACATGCAGTGGCTTCCCATGACCGAGAATCTCAAAAGTAGCTTTTTGGGCAATTTTCAACATCCGGTTGCCTTTTGCAGCGGTTATCGCCTGACTGCCAGTCAAACTCAGTTTGTTCGATCTATACAAAAAACAAGTATCAAAATGAGATCGACCCGCTTTAGCAAAGCCTCTTTCAACATCAAACTCGGTAAGCTTGCAAGTTTGTTCTATCTCTTTGACATCCTGTTCGGTGGTTTCTCCCAATGCTAAGAAGTCAACCCGCATCTGGTTCAGAATAATATCAACCATCGCACAAACGACTTGCCTTTGCGCATTGGTCGCCCGGGCTTTTCCGGCGGGTGACAAGCTGGTATTCCACCAGACAAAGGATAGTCTCATGCCATTTTTCTATCCACTAGTTTTCAAATTCGACCTTGAAAAAGTCCTCCACCCGGTTCAGCATCCTTGTCCGCTTCATCGGCGGCAGGCTGTTCAAGAAAACCCTACCATAGGGTTTGCTCAATAAGCGCGGGTCGCACAGCATCAATATTCCCCGGTCGTCGCTGGAGCGGATCAGCCTGCCCGCGCCTTGCTTCAGCGCGATCACGGCGGCGGGGAGTTGGTAACTGTTGAAAGGGCTATGGCCCTGTCTTTTGATGGCTTCCAGCCGCGCACTGAGTACCGGGTCGCCGGGCGAGGCGAACGGGAGTTTGTCGATGATGACGCAAGACAAGGCCGAGCCGCGCACATCCACGCCTTCCCAAAAACTGGCGGTACCCAATAATATGCCGTTGCCCGCTTGGATGAAAGCTTCCAACAATGCGGCCTTGGGTTGGCTACCTTGAATGAACAAGGGAAAATCCACCTCCTGCGGCAGCAGCGCGGCGGCGTTTTGCATCGCGTAGTGGCTGGTGAACAGCATGAACGCCCTGCCCCGGCTGGCTTGCAACACAGGCACCGCCGCTTTGACCACCGCTGCCGTGTAGACTCGGTCTGAGGGTTCGGGCATATCCACCGGCACATACAACATGCTTTGGTTGCGGTAGTCAAAAGGACTTTCCCACGACTGGGCGGCGGCCCCGGCCAGCCCCAAGGAGGACGAGAAATGCTCGAAATCCTGCGCGACGCTGAGCGTGGCGGAGGTAAATACCCAAGCCGCATTGCTATTGTGGTGGAATTTGGCAAACTCACCGGCAATTTCCAGCGGGGTGCAGTTCAGCGTGAAGCTGCGCTTAAAGGTTTCAAACCAGCGCACACTATTGCCCGAGGTATTGCCTAAAAACTCACCCAAGCGGGCGTTTAATTCCAAGCTGCGTTTCCAGCACGATTCCAGCCCTTTGCCGCGCACACTGGCCGCTTTCAGTAAGCCACCTAATACCGTCAACTGCCGCCCTACCCTATCCATCTGCTTGGCGACCTCCTCTTCCTTCTCGACTACGCTCCAAGCATCCCGCCTGCCGTCCAGCCCGAAAGCCAAGCGCAAATCGGCCACGGCGTTTTCCAGTTGTTCCGCCTCGGTCGCCAATTCCGGCTGGTCGCGGGCATCTTTCAACTGTTCCATGACGATGTCATTGGCCAGCTCGTTCAACGACCGGGAACCTAGTGACAACCCTAAAAATTGCGCGGCGGTTTCGGCAAACTGGTGCGCCTCGTCCACCACGATGACTTCGGCCTCTGGCAGCAGTTCGCCAAAGCCGTCCGTTTTCAAGGCCCAGTCCGCCCATAACAGATGATGGTTGATGACGACTATCTCAGCGTCTTGGGCGTTGCGGCGGGCCTTGACCAAATGGCATTCAGCCAAATTGGGGCATTCTTGGCCTAGGCAATTTTCGAGCGTGGAGGTGACATGCGGCCATAACGGGGACGCTTCGCTGACCTCGGCAACTTCGGCAATGTCGCCCGATTCTGTGTATTTCGCCCAACGCTTAATGCTTTCCATCGCGGCAATATCCTGCCGGCTATGTCCGGTGCGGAATCCTCCTGCATTTTCCAAGCGATAGAGACACAGATAATTGCTGCGGCCTTTCAGCAGCGCGGCATGGAACGGAACCGCCAGGGCCTCGCGCACCAGCCGCAAATCCTTGCCGAAGAGTTGGTCTTGCAAGTTCTTGGTGCCGGTGGACACAATCACCTGTTTGCCCGATAAAATAGCCGGGATCAGATAGGCAAAGGTTTTGCCTGTGCCGGTGCCCGCTTCGGCAATCAGGCTGGATTTGGTTTTAATCGCGTGTTGCACGGCGAGCGCCATAGCCAGTTGCGCAGGCCGGTGCCGGAAACCCTGCAGGTGTTCAGCTAATAGCCCCTCGGGACCGAAAATGCTGTCAAGAGAATTCACTTAGAGTTTGGCCTTGGCGTCCGCTTCAGTTGCCCCGGCCGCATCGCCTTTTTGGCGGCGGGCATTGGCTATAATGGACCAGTTTTTGCGGACTAGAGACTTATTATCCTTGGCCAGAATAGTGGATTTTTTTGCCAAGTCTTCCGCCAGGCCCGGTTGGTGCTGCTGCAGGCGGACTTCGCCCAGTTTATGCCAAAGCAGCGCATTGCGTGGCTGGATGCGAATGGCCCGTTCCAAGGTGGCAGCGGCGTTGTCCAAACGCCCGCTTGCCGAGCTGGCATCGGCTTCCTTCAGCAAAGCCAATACGGCAGGCGGGGCGGCTGAGGCAAAAGGCGGAGCGGCTTTAACCGTCCGTCCGACGTTTTTTTCGCGGGCTGGTGCCTTGCTCGGCTGGGTTTCTTCAAAAATCACCGGCGGTGCGTCGACGCCAGTCCCAGCACTGGTCGGCGGGACGGCAACAGCAGGCTTATATTGCTTGATGGCCGAGGGCGGAGTACAGGCGGCCAAGGCCAGCAGCAGAAAGGCAGGAAGAAAAATGCGCAGGTACGTCATGATGTCCATTGATGTTACAGAGTAGAATAAACCATTATAATAGAAAAACCCCATTCAATACCGCCGCAGCCTTCCATGCCAAACCAACCCGTGTATCATTCTGCCATTGACAGTGTCCGCGCCTTGCAGTGGACCGGAAACGCCTTGCGTGTGCTAGACCAACGCAAATTGCCCGGTTCCGTCGAATATCAAGATTTCCATACCGCCAAGGGTGTGGCCGAGGCGATCAAAACCATGCGGGTGCGCGGTGCGCCAGCCATCGGCATTGCGGCAGCCTACGGTGTGGTGCTGGCGGCACAGGCCCACCATGCGCAAAACCCCGACACTTGGCAAAAATCGGTAATCCAAGATATTGACATTCTAGCGGCCTCCCGCCCCACGGCAGTGAACTTATTTTGGGCCTTGGACACCATGCGGAAAGCCATCGCCTCTGGCGGAAACGGCCCTTCCTCATTATTGGCCATTGCCCAGTCCATACACGAGAATGACATTGCCGCCAACCACCGCATGGGCGAATTGGGTGCCGCCTTGCTGCAGGGCGCAAGCGGCGTGTTGACTCACTGCAACACCGGTTCGCTTGCCACCGGCGGCTACGGGACAGCCTTGGGAGTCATACGTAGTGCTTATGCTTTAGGCTTACAGAATATTTACGCCTGCGAGACCCGCCCGTGGCTGCAAGGTGCGCGTCTGACCGTTTGGGAGTTAGACCAAGACAACATCCCCGCCACCCTGATTGCCGATTCCGCCGCCGCTTGGCTGATGCGCTCGGGCGCGGTGCAATGGGTCATCGTCGGGGCTGACCGCATCACCGCCAACGGCGATGCCGCCAACAAAATCGGCACTTACTCCCATGCCGTCAATGCCCGCCATCATGGGGTGAAATTCATGGTCGTGGCACCGACCTCCACCATAGACTGGAACACTCCCAGCGGCGAGGGGATTGAGATCGAACAACGCGAACGCAAGGAATTGCTCAGTGATTATTATCATCGCGATGACAGCGTGATTGACGCTTGGAATCCGGTTTTCGACGTGACCCCGGCCAGCCTGATCGATGCCATTGTGACTGAAAAAGGGGTTGTGTTGAATCCGACGGCGGAAACCATGCAAACGCTGTAGCACCGTGAACCAGATTATTGCCATTGCCGCAGGCGGCTCCTTCGGTGCGTTAGCCCGCTTTTGGGTTGCTAGCATCATCTACGACTGGTTGGGCCGGGAGTTCCCCCACGGCACCTTGGTTGTCAATGTGTCCGGTTGCTTTTTGATGGGTGTGTTGACCGAATTGATGCTCCAGCGCTTCGCCCTGACGGCGGAATTCCGCGCTGCCGTGCTGGTGGGGTTCCTTGGTGCCTACACCACGTTTTCGACCTTCGCCATAGAAACGCTCTCACTTTTTGAACAAGGGGAATTGCTCAAAGCCCTGCTCAACATCTTCTTAAGCGTTGCCTTGTGCCTGTTGGCAGTTTGGTTTGGACTCATCGTGGGACGCAAGGTATTCGGCAGCGGTTTAATGCCCTGGTTGGGCGACGGCCTGCCTTGGGGATTGCTGCTGTTTGGTTTCGCGCTGGCAATGGCCTTAGGCTTTAGCTTGGACGGGTTGCTGCACCGCTTGCAATGGGGTGAGCAGGCGCAAATCCAGTCGCTGATTATTTTGTTGGGCGTGGTCGCCACCGCTACTACACTGGCCTTGGCCCACAAAATCACCACGGTTGGACTCGGCTGGCGCGGCGGTTTGCCGGGGCTGTTCGCACTCAATGCGCTAGGCACCGCGCTGGCGACGTGGGTGGGCATGTTGTTGGGCAGAAGTTTGTGAAGACTATTGACCTCTTTGCCGGTGCGGGAGGGCTTTCCTGCGGTTTGCATCAATCAGGGTTTACCTCGCTATTTGCCAATGAGTGGGTTTCCGAATATGCACAAACCTATCAATTGAACCATCCACAAACGCAAATGCTGGTCGGCGATGTACGGCAAGTCTGTGAAATGGACTTGAAAAAACGCTTAGGACTTAAAGCGGGCGAGATTGGTTTAGTTGCAGGTGGTCCGCCTTGCCAAGGCTTTTCCATCAATGCCCCAATTCGCAGTTTGGACGACGAACGAAACCATCTGTTTAAGGATTTTCTGCGGGTGGTCGCCGCGTTGCTGCCGAAAGCGGTGCTGATTGAAAACGTACCCGGCATCATTTCCCTAGGCAAAGGTACGGTGGTACAGCAAATTTATCGGGAACTTGAGGCAATGGGCTACAAGGTCAGGCATAGAATCTTGTTTGCCGGCCATTACGGTATACCACAGATGCGTTTTCGGACAGTGTTTATTGGCATCAAAAACTATAGCGGCGAAATCACTTTCCCGGAGCCTCAATATGAGGCCAAAGCGGTGGCCAACTTCACCGGGGCACAAGCATTGTGCATACCCACCCCGCCGCTGTTTTATCAGCATCTTAAGCCACACACCACCGTATGGAACGCCTTGTCTGACCTCCCTGCCCTTGCCAATGGCGAGACGCGTAGCCCTGCAACGTATGTCCAAGACCCAGACAATGATTATCAGCGATATTTGAGGAAAAACCCGGTAAAATTGACAGCACATTATTGTGCCCGGCTAGGTGAAATCAACCTCGAACGCTTGAAACATATTCCACAAGGGGGCAGTTGGCGGGACATCCCTTTTGAGCTTTTGCCAGCCGGGTTGAAGCGGGCTAGAAGAAGCGACCATACCAAACGCTATGGCCGTTTGCACCCCGACGCGCTTTGCTCGACCGTGCTGACCAAATGCGACCCGCATTGGGGCAGCTTTTTCCACCCCACCCAAGACCGTGTTATTTCCGTGCGCGAAGCGGCCAGAATACAATCCTTCCCTGACGATTATGTTTTTGCCGGGAACATCACCCAGCAATATGAGCAGATCGGCAATGCGGTGCCGCCTTTGCTCGGTAAAGCCATCGGGGATGAAATTATGAAAATCTTACAGCGTTATCGGGTGGAATTTGATCCGCTGGGATGATACGAACGTATTATTTTATATTATCCTTCGATAGGGATAAACCTTAATAGCAGAGGCACATAAATGTTTGAGTCATGCCCAACAATAGCCAAATTATTTCAGAAAGATGAAAGAATTGTCATTAAGGAAGGGGACACTCTAACTGAATTAAAAAACTTACCGGATGCTAGTTTCAAGTTAATAGTTTCTTCTCCACCATACAACCTTGGTAAAAAGTACGAGAAACAGACAGGGTTAAATGAATACCTTGAATGGCAAAAAAATGTCATTAAAGAGCTATACCGCGTTGCTTCGTTAGATGGTAGCATTGTTTGGCAAATAGGAAACTATGTCTCTGACGGTGAGATTTTTCCTCTTGATATATATTTTTATCCCATTTTCAAAGCACTTGGAATGCAACTCAGAAATCGTATTGTTTGGCATTTTGATCATGGTTTACATGCTTCTAACCGATTTTCTGGTCGATATGAGGTTCTTCTGTGGTTTACTAAAACAAAAGAGTATACGTTTAATCTTGATCCAGTGAGAGTACCATCGAAATATCCAGGGAAACGCCATTTTAAAGGTGACAAGATTGGTCAACCTAGTGGGAACCCACTGGGTAAAAATCCATCTGATTATTGGACTTTGATATGTCAGGAATGGGAGGATGGCATTATGGAAATACCTAACGTGAAAGCCAATCATCCAGAAAAGACCTCGCATCCCTGCCAGTTCCCTATTGAACTGGTCGAGCGTTGTGTTCTCGCTTTAACAGATGAAGGTGATTGGGTACTTGACCCTTTTGCGGGGGTTGGTACTAGCCTTATAGCTTCTATACGTCATGGGCGCCGAGGCATGTTAATTGAGAGGGATCATGGCTATGTGAGCATGGCAACTCAACGCACCATTGATTTTTACAACGGAACATTAAGAATACGCCCTTTGGGCAAGCCCGTACACAAACCAACGGGTAAGGAAAAAGTGGCGCAGGTTCCAGTTGAATGGAGTGGAAGCAAACAGGAGACGTTATTTTGAAAATTGTGGCAAAGTACGATTTCAATGGCGGTAGGGCTGCTATAGAAAATAAATATAGTAAGGAATATGATCAGATAGTAGCGGTTATTGACTCGATTGATTCAGGGTTATTTAAAACCAAAGAAAGCTATGAAAAAACCATGAATGGAAAAATGCTGTTTTCTCCCATGGAAATTAACAAGGCATTTAAAAAAGCATTTTTACAAATAGGCTGGTCGAACCACAAAGTCACTTGTGATTATAAATACGGCGATTATCTGCAAGACTATATCCCAGCCAAGGAATCGCATGTCAAACCTTTTCGCGATATGGATTTTGTCAAGCCGGGAGCAAAACTAGGTATTGAGGTACAATTTGGAAAATATGCTTTCATGGTTTATAACGTATGCGCTAAAATGACCATTTTTAGCAACATGGGTGTTATAGATACCGGCATTGAAATTGTTCCAGTAAAGAATTTTGCCGATGAGATGAGTACCGGTGTATCGTACTTTGAACAGTTTGCTTGGGATTTGCATCACCGGGGAGAATCCAATATCGACATTCCAGTTTTAATTCTCGGACTGGATGCCTAAGTTGTAAGCGTTCACCCCCTCGCCCTGCGGGAGAGGGGCCGGGGGTGAGGGCATTTGTAATACACTGATTTTGAGTGCCCTAACCCTATCCCGCAGGGCGAGGGGATTTCAGGTAGGTGGGTGAACGCTTCCCATAAGTTAAGGATACCGACATGCCAACGCCGGAGTGCAAGGCTTGCTTTGCGAGGTTCCCGACTATTTGTAAACCCTAGCAAAGCAAGCTTTGCACTCCGTCAAATTTTTATACTTTAATTTTTATCCAAGGGAATCATATGCTAGACCCCCGTTTATTCCGCACTAATCTGGACGAAGTCGCAACGCAACTGGCCCGGCGCGGCTTGGCCATCGACAAACCGGCCTTTGCCGCGCTGGAAAACCGCCGCAAAGACATCCAAGTGTTGACCCAGACGCTGCAAAACCAGCGCAACACCCGATCCAAATCCATAGGCCAGGCCAAGGCGCGTGGCGAGGACATCGAACCCTTGCTGGATGAAGTGGCGCACCTTGGCGATGATCTGAAAAACAACGAGCAAGAATTGGAAGCCATCCAAGCCCGTTTGGAGGAACTGTTGCTGGACATCCCCAACATCCTCTATACCGACGTGCCGGACGGCAAGAGCGAAGAGGCCAATGTCGAAATCAAACGCTGGGGCGAACCGCCGCGCTTCTCTTTCCAGCCCAAGGACCACACCGAACTGGGCGCGGGGCTGGGGATGGACTTTGAGGCGGCGGCGAAGTTGACCGGGGCGCGTTTCGTCGTGCTGCAAGGGCCTTTGGCGCGGCTGCAACGGGCGATCACCCAATTGATGCTGGATGTCCATGCCGGCGAACATGGCTACACTGAGACCTATGTGCCGTTCATGGTGAACGCCGACAGCATGAGGGGCACCGGACAATTGCCCAAATTCGAGGAAGATTTGTTCAAGATCGTCCGCGAGCCGCCGTTCTACCTGATTCCCACCGCCGAAGTGCCGGTCACCAATTTGGTCCGCGATGAAATCCAGGAAAGCCTGCCGTTGAAATACGTCTGCCACACGCCTTGCTTCCGTAGCGAGGCGGGTTCGGCTGGCAAGGACACCAAGGGCATGATCCGCCAGCATCAATTCGAGAAAGTGGAATTGGTGCGCATCGAGCGGCCCGAGGATTCCGCCGCCGCCCATGAGGAGTTGACCCGCCACGCCGAAACCATTCTGGAAAAACTGGGGCTTCCCTACCGCCGCATGATACTGTGCGCCGGCGACACGGGGTTCTCATCGGCGAAAACCTACGACCTGGAAGTTTGGTTGCCGGGACAGGACACCTACCGCGAAATTTCTTCATGCAGCAATTTCCGCGACTTCCAAGCGCGGCGGCTACGCGCCCGCTGGCGCAACCCGGACACCAACAAACCGGAACTGGTCCACACCCTGAACGGGTCGGGCCTCGCCGTGGGCCGGACCTTGATTGCGATCATGGAAAACTACCAAGACGAGCAGGGCCGCATCCAAGTGCCTGAGGCTTTGCTGCCATATATGGGTGGCTTAACGGTAATTGGCTAATGAAGTGCCGCTGAGTGTCCGTGTGAAATTGTGTTTTTTACCGCTAAGGCACTGTCCAACATAAAAAAAGCATTCTGCCATGTTATGTTATGGTCAAGATGTTACAGATGTTGGTAAAGGGTTTAGGAAGATGTTTCAGCAAAACCCAGAACGCATCGTTCCGGCATGGATCGCCGGAACCTAGGCTCCATGGACGGCTGAGCTTTGAGCATCCCTGCTATCCATACATTTAGCCAACAACACACATGACCCTCTATATAAAAAAACTGAATGCCTCAATAGAACCCCTAATTGGGCTGCGATCACTTTCTGCCACTGATAGCCCCACTCTAGAAGAGCGCACCTTGATCCGGTTGCGACAACGCGATCTGGACCGCCAGCGAAATCTTGAGCGTGTCATTGCCTTGGCTACCAGGGAGATGCCTGTGGAATTGACCGACAATCCGGCCTCGCGGGACTGGCTCAATTTGTTCTTCAACTATGCGCAGGACGTGTCGGATGAGACGGCCCAGCAATTTTGGGCACGCATGCTGGCCCTTTACATCGCCAACCCCGACGGCGTGTTCAAGCGCAGCTTAGTGGCCTTGCAAAGTCTGGATACTTGGGAATTAAAAGCGTTTAGCGAATATTGCTCCTTCGCCTTTACGTTGGAAAGCGGCTGGCGCTTCGTGTTTGAGGACATGCTGACGCGGCGGGAAATGTGGGGTTATGTGCAAGGCCAGGACTATACCCAGCATTTCATCAACATCGGCCTGCTCTCACCGGAACTGGCCACGATGCGGCCTAGGTCTATGCGCAGCATGAAAGTCCGTTACTTTAGCAAAGAATATGAGCTAACCCCGCCCGATGAAGCGGCAAGCAAAGGAGATGGCTTGGAGATCAGTTTCGGATACCGCAAATTCACCCCCACCGGGCAGCAACTTGCCAAGGCAGTGAAAGCCCGCATCTATAACGGCTACGCCCGTAACCTCATCAGGACGCTAGACGCGCAGCGCAACGTCCAATTCAGGCTGTTGGAGACAGAAGAGGCTTTGCTGGCTTAATCACTGACGTTACGCAGTCATCGCTAGAGGATGGCAACTTGTGGAGTGCGGCGACTCGTCGCCGCTGGACGCAAAAGGCGGCGACGAGTCGCCGCACTCCACAACATCCGGGCTACAGCCTACACGGTTGCGTAACATCAGTT
>CAIZPP010000076.1 GCA_903934875.1 uncultured Methylococcaceae bacterium | reverse complement strand
TAATAGCGACATGGCGCGGGCTCGGTTTTTGTGCTGGGAGCGCTCGTCCTGGCACTCCACTACCGTGTTTGTGGGGATATGCACGATACGGATGGCCGATTCGGTGCGGTTGACATGCTGTCCGCCGGCCCCCGATGCACGATAGGTGTCAACGCGCAAATCCGCCGGGTTTGGCTGGTTCCCAAGCTCCGGCTTGGGAACCCTTATTTTGCAGGCTCCTGCTCGGTCGTTCTTCGGGAAGCCGGAGCTTCAAAAACCCCATTCCCAAGCAGGAGCTTGGGAACGAGCAAAACTTCGGCATCTAGGCGTGGGGAGTCAGAAACCGGAATTAGTTTTAACGCGGCATCTGCAAGTAAATTAATAATAGTTATCAAGAAATTTTTCCGATTCGCTTTACGGCGAGAATCTGCGTAAATTGGCGTATACCGAACAGTTCGATGAACCGCAACCATTGTAACGCTGGAGGAACGAACCATGAGCCGCCCCGCCCTGAATCTGCCTACACTGTATGAGCAATTAATGGATTTGCCGGAAAACATCACCGGTGAAATTATCGACGGCGAACTCTATACCCAGCCTCGTCCCAGCGGACGGCATAGCATGGCGGAAAGTGCGATGGGTGCGACCTTGTTTCCACCATTTCAGCGAGGCAAGGACGGACCTGGCGGCTGGTGGATTTTGGACGAGCCCGAAGTTCATTTTGTCCGCGACACCGTGGTGGCCGTGCCGGATTTGGCCGGGTGGCGGCGCGAGCGGATGCCGAACCTCCCGGAAGACCATCGTTTTGAAGTTGTGCCGGACTGGGTTTGCGAAATTCTCTCGCCGTACTCTGGCAAAAAAGACCGCGCCAAGAAGTTGCCGCTCTATGCCCTTTACGGTGTAGCCCACGCCTGGTTGGTCGATCCATTGGCGCAGACCTTGGAAGCCTTCTCGCTTCATGCAGGGCATTGGTTGCTGATCGCCACTCTCACAGACGATGATCCGGTTAGCTTGGCCCCGTTCGATGCCATCACGTTTTCACTGGCTGATTTGTGGGTGTGATGGCCTTGCTTGCCCAAAACCCTAATGACGGGCTCTCAAGGCGATTTCCAGAAACGCCAGGCGCATTAAGAGCCGCGCCCGGCATGGCTGCGAAGGAAATGCACAAGGTCGGCATTATTGTCGTGCTCTGCGGGCAACTGGCGCAGGAGCGCCAAAGAATCCATTCCCACGCCGGAGCGTGGGAACGATCAAACTACAAACAAAACATAAGCAGTGTGGTTACAAACCCCGCCGTGCTTCGGTTAGAGTCCCGTCATTCCGGTCGGAATGACGGCGATTCAGCCCCTAAACCCCTTAGCCCCTAACTATCATGTAATTATTAGAGGTTGAAAACGCTGGAGATGTTGAAAACGCCGCAGGTTATTCCTCCCCCAACTGCGCCAGCAAATCGGCCTGGTGTTCGTGGATCAAGGGTTCGACGACTTGGTCGAGGTCGCCTTGCATGATTTCCTCCAAACGGTATAGCGTCAGGTTGATGCGGTGGTCGGTCAAGCGGCCCTGCGGGAAGTTGTAGGTGCGGATGCGCTCGGAGCGGTCGCCGCTGCCGACTTGCAGTTTGCGGTCGGCGGCAATTTCCGAACTGTGCTTTTCCTGTTGCGCCGAGAGGATGCGCGATTTTAATAGCGACATGGCGCGGGCGCGGTTTTTGTGCTGGGAGCGCTCGTCCTGGCACTCCACTACCGTGTTTGTGGGGATATGCACGATACGGATGGCCGATTCGGTGCGGTTGACATGCTGTCCGCCGGCCCCGGATGCACGGTAGGTGTCAACGCGCAAATCCGCCGGGTTAATCTCAATGTCGTCGATCTCGTCCACTTCGGGCAGAATCGCCACCGTGCAGGCCGAGGTGTGGATGCGGCCCTGTGCCTCGGTGGCTGGCACTCGCTGTACGCGATGCGCCCCCGCTTCGAATTTCAGTTGCGAATAAACGTCCTGACCGCTGATGCGCAACACGGCTTCTTTGTAGCCCCCGGATTCCCCCTCGCTCTCGCTGATGATTTCAGGCTTCCAGCCCTTGTTTTCGGCATAGCGGGTGTACATGCGGAAGAGGTCGCCGGCGAACAGCGCCGCTTCGGCTCCGCCGGTCCCGGCACGCACTTCGAGGAAGATGTTCCGCTCGTCGTTGGGGTCTTTCGGCAGTAATAGCAGTTGCAGCGCTTCGGCAAGCTGTTCGGACTTCTCGCGGGCTGCTAATATTTCATCCTTGGCCAAGGCGCGAACCTCGGGGTCTTCGTCCTGGGCCAGCGTTTCCGCGTAGTCGATTTCATCCAACGCGGCCCGGTAGTCGCGAAAACTACTGATTACCGGGTTGAGTTGGGCGTATTCCTTGCTCAACCCACGAAACCGGTTCTGGTCGTTCTGTACTCCCGGTTCGGCCAGCAAGGCGGTGATTTCCTCGAAGCGGCTGGAAAGATGGTCGAGTTTGTTTTGGATGGATGCTTTCACGGGTTTATTGCGTGTCCTTGAGTTGAAAGAGTTCCCGCACTGCGGCAATCAGGTCATGGCGCTCGTCTGCGGCGGCCTGTTTGATCTGCGTGCTGGGGATGTGAATGAGCTTGCTGGTGAGTGAACTGGCCAATTGTTTGAGCACATCCTCGGCCAGTTTGCCGTTTTTTAACGCACGCAAGGCGCTGCCCAGTGACTCGTCGCGGTGTTTTTCGGCTTGGGCGCGAAAGTCAAGAAGGGTTTCCGTCGCCCCTTGGGCTCTCATCCAAGCGAGAAAATGATCGACCTCGGTGTCGATGATTTCCTCCGCCTGCTTGGCGGCTTCCTGCCTTGAGCGCATGCCTTCCTCGACCGTGTTGCGGAGATCGTCGACGGTATATAAATAAACGTCGCGCAATTGCCCCACCTCCTGCTCAATGTCACGCGGCACCGCCAGATCGACCATGAACATAGGCTTGTGCCTCCTTGCTTTGAGCGCGCTTTCCACGCTGCCCTTGCCGAGGATGGGCAATTGGCTGGCGGTGGATGATACCAGTATGTCGGCTTTGGCGAGGTGCTTGGGCAATTCCGCGAGGGCAATGGCAAAACCGTTGAATTGTTCGGCCAGGGCATGGGCGCGTTCGAAAGTCCGGTTGGCGATGATGATCTCGCCTATGCCCTGTTCGTGGAGGTGGCGTGCGGTGAGTTCGATGGTTTCGCCCGCGCCGATGAGAACGGCGGTTTGTTCCTTGAGGCTGTCGAAGATGCGCTGTGCCAGGCGTACCGCCGCAAAGGCCACGGAAACCGGGCTGGAGCCTATCGCCGTGTCAGTGCGGACCTTTTTTGCGGCGGTAAAAGTGTGGTGGAATAGCTTGTTTAGCGTCTTGCCCAAGGTTCCGGCCTCGGCTGCCACTTGGTAAGCGTTTTTCATCTGGCCTAGAATTTGCGGTTCGCCGAGTATCATGGAGTCCAGTCCGCAGGCAACGCGAAACATGTGGCGGATGGTGTCCGCATCGGTGTGCGCATAAAGATAAGGGTGGAACTCCTCCCGCTTCAGTCGCTGCTCGCGGGCTATCCAGTCGATGATTTTTTCCATGTCGGGTTTTCCTGTTCCGCAGTAAAACTCGGTGCGATTGCAGGTTGAGAGAATCGCAGCTTCCTCGACTTCGGGCAAACTTACCAATTCGCCCAAGGCCAGCCGCAGGCGTTCTGCGGGGAATGCGAGCCGCTCCCTGATCGAGACAGGCGCAGTGTTATGATTTAGCCCTAATGTCAAAATAGTCATCGACTCATCTATATTGCCCATGTTTCAATAAATAATAGCGATTTTAAAAAAAAAATCCCTTCAGGCCAAACAGTTCCGCGATCAACTATTGCCGCAAGCAGAGGATAGCGTAAAATCACTTAAGATTATGATTTGGCCGCAGCGAAAGTCCAGAACTTTGGGATGCTATGCCTCTGCCAGCGCAAGGCCGTACCCGCCAAGCTTACCCCAAGTGGGGTTTGGAATATATCTCTTATAAGGTTCTGTCATTAAACTACTGTGATTCTAGAGACTTGATTCAGTGACGAAATGTTTGATTTGTATGGCATCTGCGGTCAGCCTCCTGGTTTCGGGATGCGCTGCTACGAATTCTACCCGCACCGAAACGGTTGCGATTTCCGATGATGTCCTTTCTGTCCAAGGCAAGAGTCCGCCGCAGGATGCGAATGCGGTCTACTACATTTTGGCTGCGGAATTGGCTGGCCAGCGTGGACAATATGATGCCGCACTGGACAATTATCTTAAAGCCTCGGCGTTGACGCGGAATGTCAACATGTTGCAACGGGCAACCCAGATCGCACTTTATCTGAAAAAAACCGACAAGGCGTTGGAGGCATCATCTGCCTGGCTGGAGCGGCAACCCGATAGCGTTGATGTGCGTAGACTCACCGCCTCTTTGTTGCTGAAGTCAGGGCGAGTCGATGAGGCAGCGGACCATTTGATCGTAATTTTGGGCACCCCCGGTGTCGATATTGAAACTACGGTGATCGACCTGGTGAAATTGTTGAACGCGGAAGTTTCCAAGGAAGACAGTCTCAGGCTTATGCGCCGATTGAGCGAGCGTTTTCCGCGCATGGCTGAACTCCATCTCGCCTCCGCCCTGCTGGCAGTCGACAGAGGGGAGTTACAGTATGCACTCAATGAAACAGACAAGGCTCTGACGCTGCATCCAAATTGGATGCGGGCACGCCTACTGCAGGCACAAGTGCTGTCCAGGATGGGCGATTCCCAAAAAGCGAAAGAAATTATGCGAAAAGCCATGGAGGGCGAACCGAACAATTTCAGGCTCCGGTTAGTTTATGCCCAGTATCTTGCCAAATCGGGCGATTTGCGCGGGGCGACCAAGGAGCTGGAAAAAATATTGGCCAGGGAGCCTCGCAACGAGGATGCCCTGCTGGCTATGGCCATGGTCCAAATGGATTCTAGGCAGGACGCAAAGGCGCGGCAATTGCTTGAGCGCCTTGCCGAATCGCCGAACTACAGGATGCAGTCCTATTTTTATTTAGGCCTTATCGATGCGAGGGAAAGACGCTTTCAAAGCGCGGTGCAATGGTTCGACAAGGTCAGTGACGGCCCCTTGGTTTTAGATGCCCAAGTAAATGCCGTCACCGCGTTGATTTTCCAGGGGCAAACAGCGGATGCAAGGCAGCGCCTAGTCGAAGTCCGCAAGCAGTTTCCCCTGCAAGCATTACGAATGTACATGCTGGAAGCGGAATTGCTGACTAAAGACAGGCATTACGCAGAGGCTTTCGATTTGTTGAGCCAGGCTTTGCAGGAAATGCCTGGTCAAACCGATTTGCTTTATGCCCGCGCACTGGTCGCCGAGGAATTAAAGCGGGAGGATGTTCTGGAGGCGGACCTTAGGGCAATTCTGGAAAAGAAGCCGGATGACTCCAATGCCCTTAATGCGTTGGGGTTTGCGTTGGCCGACCGTTCCGAGCGTCTGGATGAAGCCAAGCGTTACATTGCCAAGGCACTGCAACTTAAGCCAGACGAACCGGCTATTCTCGACAGTTATGGCTGGGTCAGCTATCGGATGGGGGATAACGTAACAGCTTTGGAATACTTGCGCCGGGCCTATGATCTCCTGCAAGACCCCGAAATTGGAAGCCATCTTGGTGAGGTTCTTTGGGAGTCGGGAAAACAGGATGACGCGAAGGCGATTTGGAAGGCGTTGCTGCGCAAAAACCCCGACAACGACGATATCAAGAAAGTCATGTCCCGCTACCCGGAAGCATTCAAATAATTAAATGAGAAGCAGGCTGTTCGCGCCGCTGTGTGGGTTGCTAGTCGTATCGGGTTTGAGCGGCTGCGCCCCGTTCATGGGCGGTAACCTGCCGCCGCGCTCTACTGAAGCCCAGCAACAACTTTACGCTATCAAAGCTTGGACATTGGAGGGGCGCATCGCCGTCAAGTCCGGCAATGAAGGTTGGAGCGCCAATCTGTTCTGGGAGCACGACGGCGGGCAGGAGCGGCTTCGCCTGTATGGGCCATTCGGTCAAGGTGCGGTGTCTATCATATTGCAGAACCAAATGATTTACATTAACGAAGGCAACGGGGTGGTCAACAGTTCGCGCGACCCGGAGGAATTGTTGACAAGGAAGTTGGGGTTTTCGGTGCCTCTGGGCAGTTTGCGCTACTGGGTGCTTGGCCTTCCCGCCCCGGATATAAGCTACCAGGCGGAGTTGGATGATAAAGGTGGTTTAAAAGGCTTTCAGCAGCAAGCCTGGGTATTGGGCTTTGAAAACTTCGAAAATGTCGGGAATTTCGTCATGCCGCAGAAAATGACCATCCAGGGCAGTCAGGTGAGGTTGAGGCTGGTAGTGGATGAGTGGGTGTTTAAAAATTAGAGCAGAGGTGTTTATGTCCGTCGAATCATTGCGCCTGCCAGCGCCGGCGAAGTTGAACCTTATGTTGCGGGTTGTGGGGCGCAGGCCCGACGGTTATCATTTGCTGCAAACCGTGTTCCAGTTCATCGACCGATGTGATTGGATCGAACTGATGCCAAGTCAAGATGGGCGTATAAGTTTGTCTAAGCCGTTGGCGGGGGTGCCTGAAGAATCCGATTTAACTGTTCGTGCGGCCCATTTGCTGCGACGTACGGCGGGAGATGAAAGCTTGGGTGCCGTCATCACAGTGGAAAAAAACTTGCCGATGGGAGGGGGGTTGGGCGGTGGAAGCTCTGATGCCGCAACCACCCTGCTTGGACTTAATTCCTTGTGGAAGCTGGGCTTGAGCATTGACACATTAGCCAATTTGGGCCTACAACTTGGAGCGGACGTGCCTGTTTTTGTGCGGGGTTACGCAGCTTGGGGGGAGGGCGTGGGCGAGGATTTGACCCCGCTGCCGGATTTGCCCGAACCGTGGTATTTGGTGCTAGTTCCGCCCTGCCATGTCGTCACGGGAACAATTTTTTCGTCAACTGAATTGACACGGGACAACAAACCCATCAAAATAGCCGACTTTGTTGCTGGTCAGCAGGAAAACCACTGTCTTCCCGTTGTGATGAAAATGTACCCGCAAATCGGGGAGGCAATCAAGGCAGTTGCTGCCTATGCCCGGTCAGCAAAGTTGACGGGTACGGGTTCTTGTGTCTTTGCTGCGTTCGATAGTGAAGCGGATGCCGAAAATGCGGCACGCAGTCTATCGGGCGAATGGTCGGTTTTCGCGGCGAAGGGGATGAATCGCTCTAGCGTACATAGTGCGTTAGGTCTGATATAGGGAATAAATTAGCGATTTGATTATTATTGGGGCGTCGCCAAGCGGTAAGGCACGGGGTTTTGATCCCCGCATACCCAGGTTCGAATCCTGGCGCCCCAGCCATATGCCTATTAGATTTTCCGCTGACATATACATGGGTTGGGAGGAACTTGAATGACCGATGCCACGTTCATGGTGTTTTCGGGAAACGCCAATGTTTCTCTCGCTGAAGGGATTGTCCGCAAGCTGAACATGCGCCTAGGGATGGCAAGTGTCGGTCGATTCAGTGACGGGGAGATTGCCGTCGAAATCGAAGAAAATGTGCGGGGCAGGGAAGTGTTTCTGGTGCAGCCCACTTGTGCGCCTATCAATGAAAATCTTATGGAGTTGCTGATTATGATCGACGCATTCCGCCGGTCTTCAGCTTCCATCATCACGGCAGTGATACCCTATTATGGATATTCCCGCCAAGACCGGAGAACCCGTTCGGCTCGTGTCCCGATATCGGCTAAGTTAGTCGCGAAAATGATTTCGGCGGCTGGCGCCGACAGGGTGTTGACGGTTGATTTGCATGCCGATCAAATCCAAGGTTTTTTTGATGTGCCGGTGGATAATGTATATGCCTCGCCGATTTTGCTAGGCGATGTGTGGCGGCAGCAGTACCCTAATTTAATGGTCGTTTCGCCGGACATCGGTGGTGTTGTCAGGGCGCGTGCCTTGGCCAAACGGATGGATGACGCAGATTTGGCTATTGTCGATAAACGCAGGCCCCGGCCCAACGAGTCCAAGGTGATGAACATCATAGGCGATGTCCAAGGGCGGACCTGTGTGATGGTTGATGACTTGGTCGATACCGCAGGCACTTTGTGCAAAGCAGCCAAGGCTCTGAAGGACAACGGGGCGAACAAGGTGGTTGCCTATTGCACGCATCCTGTGCTGTCTGGGCCAGCCGTGAATAATATCGCCTCTTCGGTTTTGGACGAATTGGTGGTGACCGACACCATTCCCTTGTGTTTGCCTGCCCAGGAATGCGCAAAGATTCGTGTGCTGAGCGTGGCGGAAATGCTTGCGGAAACTATTCGCAGAATAGCGGTGGGCGAGTCGGTTAGTTCCTTATATGTTGATTGATTTTTTTAACCTGCTTAGAGTATTTCGGAGAAAAAGATGGTAGGCAGCTTTGAGTTTGATGCGGAAATAAGAACCGCAACTGGAAAGGGAGACGCACGTCGAGCACGTCGTCTAGGCAAAATACCGGCGATTGTTTACGGCGGCGGCTCTGAGCCGGTCAAGTTACTTTTGGCCCATCACAGAGTGCTGAAGTTGCTGCAAAATGATGCGGTATACTCTCATGTGCTGACTGTCAGGTATGGCGACAAGGAAGAAAAAGCCATCTTGAAAGCCATAGAAAGGCATCCGAGTCGGCCTATCATTATGCACATGGATTTTCAGCGCACCAATGAGAATGAAACAATTCGCGTCCATGTGCCCCTGCATTTCCTGAATCAGGAAACATCGCTCGGTGTGAAGAAGGGTGGTGCAATCAGCCATACCTTAGTCGAAGTGGAAGTAATTTGCCTTCCGCAAAACTTGCCCGAATTTATCGAAGTTGACATGGCCAAAGTCGATGTCGGTGGGATGGTCCATCTTTCCGATCTTCAAGTGCCAGAAGGCGTGGAAATTGCGGAATTGACCCACGGGGTGGCCAACGACCGCGCAGTGGCAAGCATACACGCGACCCACACAACGGAGACTGAGGAGTAGCTCAGTTAGTAAAGTTGTTTCATCGTTCCCACGGTCTCCGCTCGTCGTTATGAAATGTAGGAGGCTCGTCATTTCGGCATGGATGCCGAAATCCGTGCGCCCGTGAGCCATGTAGGGTGCGCATTGCGCACCTTTACCTTTGCGGTTGTTGACAACCCCACTATCACGGATTCTGGCGGCAATATCGCGGTTGTTTTAAAACCCATTGCAATTACCGAAATCGCAAACGGTGCGCATTGCGCACCCTACGAATTTCTGGCCCGCTAACGCGATAAGATGCGCTGAGTCGAGTTACAATTGCTCTATCCAATTGATGCTAAGGAAAGCTACAAGTGATTAAAAGTTTTCGACACAAAGGCGTAAAGGCCCTGTATGACAACGATGAAAAAAGAGGAGTCAAGCAAGACCAAGTCAACCCATCATTCAACGCATATACAGCATTTTCATCTTAAAAATATACCTAAAAATATACCTAAAACAGACATTCCATTAACCCTTCAGGTTAACCGAATAGCCCGCGCTTACATGCCCACTATCAGTAATTCTTTGATGTTGAAAACGCTGTATCAAGTAATCATTTGAATTTTAAAACGCTGTAAACACGAAAATCATTGGTTCTAAACTTCTGTTGCCAAGTTGGGGGTATTTTTCTATCTGCCGATTTATGAATGACTATCAGTGAACTAGGCATGACCTCGTTTTGTGTTATTTGGATTGATTCTGGCATGAGCGGCCAAAGGTATGCTTGGCCGGAAGTTTGTTTTAGTAATTTTATATTACTTTCGGGTAAGTAATACTTAAATACCAAATAATCTATAGGTGATTCTATTGTCATCAAAGAACCTGATGGAATCAAGTTCACAACTTCAGAATAGCGCGTCAAATAAGGTGCCCGGACGACAAAGAGAAGTAATGTAAGATAGATGCTAATAATCAATGCGATATGTTTGCTCGCTATGTTCCACCAAACGTACAGCATCCAAATAATCAGCATAGCTCCATAACCAATCATATAGCGATCAATATACATATGCACTCCAAATGAGGATGCTAATATATCTATAACTAAAGGAACGATCCACAGCGAGGTTAGAATAATGATATCGCGTAGCTTTCTAGGATTCTTGATGCTTTTTTGCAGTACAATAACAAAAGCAATAACCGATGTGATAAGAATTACAAAGCCAATATTGCCCATAAGTAGAGGAAATGAAAATGTATTAGCTGGAGGAAATCCAAGTTCACGGCTATGTACGCCAAATAGAAAGTCGGTAATTGTTTTTGGGATAACAGCCAGCTCTGCGTGTGGAATCCAGTCCATCTGATGGGGTTGTTTGACCACAGCCCCCATATTCAAAGATGACCACGACCAAGTTGATAAAATCCAGCCTAGAAAGATTATTACACCGATCTTCTTCATTAAATCTGAATTATATAGGGCTTTATTCTCCTCCATTTTGATTAATAGAAAAGCAACAAAAGCCCCTGATAAAATAAGGGCACTTAGGAAGTGGGTTATCATGATTATGATTAACATTACAACCAAAATCACTAGTTCTTTCGAAAGCTTAAACGAATTATTTGAGGCTTTAATAAAGTAAATTATCGATATAAGCATTAAGAATAAAAGAAGAGCGTATGATCTTGCTTCAGTTGAATAGCTAACAAAAAATGGGGAAAATGACAACACCGCCATAGTTGCTATGCCTAACCACTTTTTTTCTTCTTTTTCTAAATTAAGTTGTTGGATTAAGGAGTAGCCTAAGGGTATTGTCGCAATTCCAAAGAAGAGCGAAACTAACCTTAGATGAAGAGGATCGGTTGAACCGGTAATCCAGGTGACAATCTTTAAGAGTGCGTAAAACAGGGGTGGATGGTTGCGATCTTCAATAAGAGTTTTTACAATATCAGACCAAGATTGCTGAATGACAATACCCGTAAATGCCTCATCATACCAAATATCATTGTGCAAGGCTTCATTAACACGTAAGACTGTTCCCCCACCGATAATGAGTAGTCCTAGCGATATAGGTATAAGTTTCATTATATTTTCATTTTTCATTTTTGTATCCTCTGAATTAAGTGCCCTATATAAATAGGTTTTGGTTGCTACTCAACGCCTCACCGCGTACAGAGCGGCGCAATGCGGCTACCCTAACGCGGGTTGCTGTTGGAGCCTGGGAATGGCTCGGGTATGAGCTTAGTGAGAAGACACAAAGAAAACCATTCTCAAAGTTAATGAAATTGTCTCCGTATTTTTCAGGAGAAATTCAATAAACCCTCCTGTTTGGATAGGATGCTGTAGCGTTGCAGCCCTGCAATAAGCCAGTACTAGCAATCGTTTCAGATTGTTATAATTCAGTGGCTTAACGCAGGTTTCCCTTAGGGTCCATGAATAGTTGGCATAAGATGAATGGGGAGGGGCAACGAAAAATCTGCTTGGATTTAATGAGATTGTCTCCCTATTTTTAAGGAGAAATCAGCGGTATCGGGCGCATTGCGTTGCGCCCGACATTCGGTTGTCGGGCGACGGTAAGAAGATGTTGGGCAAGCTAGGGCATTCTTAAGCACTGCGTCTTTGCGCCGTTGCGTGAAACTTTCTTTTTGCTTGCTTGCCGATACGATGTTATCTTGTTGTGCCGGTTCCCAAGTTCCAGCCCACGTTGAAAAACCCCAAGTGTCGAAGTCCCGTCATTTCGGCAGGGATGCCGAAATCTAGGCCATGGACGGTAACCAGCCACCGCACAATAGCCTGTTGCAGACCTTCATAACCCCTAGTTTGCCATCCTTGGACGCTGAATTTCGGCATCCCTGCCGAAATGACGAGGTTAAAGTTATCGTTTCTGGCCAAAACTGAGAATTGTGCGGTCGCGAAGGAAGCAGTAGACACTAGCAGCGCCACAAGTTAGAATGGGTTGATTTGATACAGGCTAAGGAAAGCGGCAACTGATTAAAAACGCTGTATGTTCTTAAAGTTGAAAATGCTGTATGCCCTTGGCTTATAATTTGATAGTCGGCTTGGGCAACCCCACGTCCAAGTACGAGTTGACCCGACATAATGCCGGATTCTGGTTTGCGGACACGGTTGCCCGCCGCTATGGGCTAGGGTTCAGTTCCGACACGCGTAGCCAAGGTCTGCTGGCGCAAATGGAGTTGGATGGTGAGAAGGTTTATCTGTTAAAGCCCATGCAGTATATGAATCGAAGCGGTGGTTCGGTTTCGGCTTTGGCGCACTATTACAAAATTCCAACGTCGCGGATTTTGGTGGCCCACGATGAACTCGATTTCCTGCCTGGCGTGGTGAAATTGAAAGTCGGCGGGGGGCATGGCGGGCACAATGGTTTGCGAGACATTGTCGCAAAGTTGGGTGCCGCTGACTTCACGAGATTGCGCTTTGGCATAGGGCATCCAGGAAATCGCGAAGAAGTGGTGAATTACGTGTTAGACCGCCCATCCAAGTGTGATCGCGAATTGCTGGCCGAGGCAGTGGATAAAGCTGTCGAGTTTATGCCGCAAATTCTCGGCGGCAATCTAGGTGCGGTGATGAATGCTTTGCATTGATGCTAAATCGCAAAAACACGCTTGACAAGGTTTTATCCATAGTTGATAATAGCTGACTGATTTTGAGGAGGGGTTCCCGAGCGGTCAAAGGGATCAGACTGTAAATCTGACGGCTCAGCCTTCGAAGGTTCGAATCCTTCCCCCTCCACCAATTTTCCCAATGCGGGTGTAGTTCAACGGTAGAACCTCAGCCTTCCAAGCTGATGGTGTGGGTTCGATTCCCATCACCCGCTCCAGGAAGTAAAGCTATGCCCATATAGCTCAGTCGGTAGAGCACTTCCTTGGTAAGGAAGAGGTCTCCGGTTCAAATCCGGATATGGGCTCCAGATTATATGAATATTTTATTGGCTGCTTTTCAATAATAAACAGGGGAATTTGCGCATGTCCAAAGAAAAATTTTCGCGCACCAAGCCACATGTGAATGTCGGAACGATTGGTCATGTTGACCATGGCAAGACAACCTTGACGGCGGCGTTGACTAAAATTGGTGCGGAGCGCTTCGGTGGTGAATTCAAAGCGTACGACCAGATTGACGCGGCACCGGAAGAACGCGCTCGTGGCATAACCATCGCCACGGCACACGTTGAATACGAGTCGCCAAATCGCCACTATGCCCACGTCGATTGCCCCGGCCACGCCGACTATGTGAAAAACATGATCACCGGTGCCGCGCAAATGGACGGTGCAATCTTGGTCTGTTCGGCAGCCGACGGCCCGATGCCGCAAACCCGCGAGCACATTCTGCTGGCCCGCCAAGTCGGTGTGCCCTACATCGTAGTCTACCTGAACAAGGCGGACATGGTGGACGATGCCGAATTGCTGGAATTGGTGGACATGGAATTAAGGGAGCTTTTGGATAAGTACAATTTCTCAGGGGACAAGACTCCAATCATAGTTGGCTCGGCCTTGAAGGCCTTGGAAGGCGATCAGAGTGAGATTGGTGTCCCTTCTGTCATCAAATTAGTGGATGCCTTGGACAGTTATATCCCGATGCCTGAGCGTCCGATTGACGGCACGTTCTTGATGCCCATTGAAGACGTGTTCTCGATTTCAGGCCGTGGCACGGTAGTGACGGGTCGCATTGAGCGCGGCATCGTCAAAGTTCAGGACGAAGTAGAAATCGTTGGCTTGAGGAGGAGGGATACGGTCAAGACGACTTGCACGGGCGTGGAAATGTTCCGCAAGCTGTTGGACCAAGGCCAAGCAGGCGACAACGTGGGTGTGTTGTTGCGCGGTACCAAGCGTGAAGATGTAGAGCGCGGTCAAGTGCTGGCGAAGCCGGGTTCCATTAAGCCGCATACCCACTTTGAGGCAGAAATCTATGTGCTCTCAAAAGAAGAAGGCGGTCGTCATACACCGTTCTTTAACAACTACCGCCCGCAATTCTACTTCCGCACCACCGATGTGACCGGGGCGGTGGAATTTCCTAAAGGGGTTGAGATGGTCATGCCGGGGGATAACATTAAGATCAATGTTAAGTTGATCGCCCCGATAGCGATGGAAGAAGGATTGCGTTTTGCCATCCGTGAGGGTGGCCGTACAGTAGGCGCAGGTGTGGTTTCGAAGATAATAGAGTAAATAAAATGCCAAAACAAAGAATCAGAATTAGGCTAAAAGCTTTTGATCATAGGCTTATTGACCAATCAGCGAGTGAAATAGTGGAGACAGCCAAGCGGACTGGTGCTCAAGTTTTGGGACCGATTCCACTACCAACGAAAAAAGAACGGTTTACTATATTGATTTCACCGCATGTCAATAAAGATGCGAGAGATCAATACGAGTTGAGAACTCACAAGCGCTTAATGGACATTATTGACCCTACAGATAAAACCGTTGATGCGTTGATGAAGCTTGATCTTGCAGCTGGTGTAGATGTTCAAATCAAGCTAAATTAATAAGTATTGGAGTTATAAAATGTCAGTAGGTGTTGTAGGTAAAAAGTGTGGGATGACCAGAATATTTACTGAAGACGGTTCTTCAGTACCGGTTTCTGTGGTGCATGTTGACACAAATACGATTATTCAAATAAAAACAAATGAAGTAGATGGGTACAGCGCGATTCAAGTAACTACTGGTTATAAAAAAAGGTCTAGACTTTCAAAACCATTAGCCGGACACTATGCAAAAGCGAGCGTAGAAGCGGGCAGAGGGCTTTGGGAGTTTACCATAAATGAAAATGAAAAAGATAATTATGCTGTTGGCTCAGAAATAAAGCTCGAAATTTTTAAAGAAGGACAATATGTAGATGTAAGAGGGGTATCTATAGGAAAAGGTTTTCAAGGTGTGATTAAGAAATATAATTTTCGCACACAGGATGCAACGCATGGTAACTCATTATCACATAGAGCTCCTGGTTCAATTGGACAAAATCAAACACCTGGTAGAGTTGTAAAAGGAAAGAAAATGGCAGGTCACATGGGCAATAAAAATGTGACTGTACAAAATCTAAAAGTCTTTGCCATTGATGCGGAAAAGTCATTGTTATTAATAAAAGGTGCGATTCCGGGACCAAAAGGTAGCGATATAGTCGTTAAACCGGCTGAAAAAAAATGACAAGGTTAGGCTAAAATGAACTTAATAGTACCTACAACTAATAATAAGGAAGCCGATGGAGTTACAGTTTCTGACAGTGTTTTTGGTCAGGAGTTTAACCAACCATTGGTTCATCAACTGGTTGTTGCCTATATGGCGGCAGGAAGATCAGGGACAAAAAAGCAAAAAACCAGAGCCGAAGTAAGTGGTGGTGGAGCAAAGCCGTGGAAACAAAAAGGGAGTGGACGTGCTAGGGCTGGTTCTTCTAGGAGTCCCTTATGGAGAACAGGTGGTACAACATTTGCAGCAACAAATCGTAGCTATAAGCAAAAATTAAATCGGAAAATGTATCGGGCAGGAATGCGTTCCATATTATCCGAATTGTTAAGGCAAGATAGATTAGTAGTAAATGACGATATTTTCCCAATTGCTCCAAGAACAAAAGAGTTAACAAAAAAGATAGAAAATTATCAAGATGATAAAATTCTGATAATTATCGAAGCATTTAATGATAACATACTATTGGCCGCTCGAAATCTGCCAAATGTTGAAGTATGTACATTTATTTCACTGAGTCCGGTTTCCTTAGTAAATAGTGACAAGGTAATAGTAACAAGCCAAGCAATTAAGCTTATTGAGGAAAGACTTGGATGAAACAGCAAGAATTGACAAAGATAATAATTGCCCCCGTTGTTTCTGAAAAAAGTACATTTCTATCGGAGCAGCAACGGAAATTTGTTTTTAGGGTAAAAAAAAGTGCTACCAAGAAAACTATTAAACAAGCAGTAGAATTAATGTTTAGTGTGCAGGTAGAATCAATACACGTGCTAAATGTAAAGGGAAAAACAAAACGATATGGTCGTTTCATTGGATCGAGGTCAGATTGGAAAAAAGCATATGTAAAGCTCAAAGAAGGTCATGATATTGATCTAGTTGTAGCTTAAATATTTATAAAAAATGAAACTGCAAGTTGAGCTGAATAAAGGAAGCAAATGATATGGCTTTAATTAAATCTAAACCCACTTCTGCAGGTAGAAGGTTTGTAGTAAGGGTAAAAACAGTAGGTTTACATAAAGGTGATCCTTACGTTCCTTTGCTAGAGAAAAAAAAGAAACACTCAGGTCGCAATAATCAAGGACGAGTGACAACTAGGCATAAGGGTGGAGGACATAAGCAACATTACCGTATTATCGACTTTAAGCGTGATAAAGTAGATATCATCGGAAAAGTGGAGCGAATTGAGTATGATCCGAACAGAACTGCACATATTGCTTTAGTATTATATAAAGACGGTGAAAGAAGATATATCATCGCCCCAAAAGGGATTCAGGTAGGGCAAGAAATTATTTCATCTGAAATAGCATCGATAAAGTCTGGCAATTGTCTACCAATAAGAAACATACCTGTTGGATCACAGATACATTGTGTTGAATTAAAGCCTGGTAAAGGTGCTCAGATTGCTAGGAGTGCAGGTGCTTCTGTGCAATTAGTTGCGAAAGAAGGAACTTATGCGACCATTCGATTAAGGTCCAGTGAGATGAGGAAAGTATTAATCGAGTGTAAAGCAGTGATAGGGGAAGTATCTAATTCTGAACACAATTTATCATCTCTAGGTAAAGCAGGTGCATCCAGATGGCGGGGTGTGAGACCGACTGTTAGAGGCGTAGCGATGAACCCAGTAGATCATCCACATGGCGGTGGTGAAGGTAGAACATCTGGTGGAAGACATCCTGTTTCGCCTTGGGGAACCCCTACCAAGGGGTATAAAACCCGAAACAACAAAAAAACTGACAGTATGATCGTCCGCAGTCGTAAACAAAAGTAAGAGGAAAATATTGTGCCACGATCAATTAAAAAAGGGCCATTTGTAGATCATCATCTACAAAAAAAAATAACTGATGCTATTGGGGCAGGTACTAAAAAGCCCATAAAAACATGGTCGAGAAGATCAATGGTGATCCCAGATATGATAGGTCTGACGCTTGCTATACATAATGGCAAGCAGCATATACCTGTTCTTGTGACTGATAATATGGTAGGGCACAAGCTGGGTGAGTTTGCCCCGACGAGGACCTATAAGGGTCATCAAGCGGATAAAAAATCTAAATAAGTGGGTTTGTCGTTAATTTTATGGAAACTTCAGCAAAACTAAGTAATGCACATGTCTCAGCACAAAAATGTAGACTAGTTGCGGACCAAATCAGAGGTCTAAATGTAGCTAAAGCGATTGACTTACTTACGTTTAGTGATAAAAAATCAGCTGGAATTTTGAAAAAATTGTTAGAATCTGCGATAGCAAATGCAGAGCATAATGATGGGGCTGATGTTGACGAATTGCATGTGTCGATGATTCAAGTTAATGAGGGGCCGTCCTTGAAAAGGATTAAAGCGAGAGCTAAAGGACGCGCAAATAGAATCCTCAAGCGAACATCACATATAACGATTAAAGTTTCTGAAAAATAAATAAGGGTTTATATCATGGGTCAAAAAGTACATCCAACAGGTATTAGACTGGGATTTATCAAAGATTGGACATCTCGTTGGTATGCAAATACACAGAATTATCCCATCTTCTTATATAAAGACCTTAAAGTCCGTGAATATTTAAAAAAGAGACTGGGTCATGCATCCATCAGTAGGATTCAGATTAATAGACCTGCCAATAATGCACAGATAACAATACATACTGCAAGACCAGGTTTAGTAATTGGTAAAAAAGGAGAAGACATAGATGCATTGAGGCGTGAAATTTCTGAAATGATGGGTGTACCAGTACAACTAAATGTTGAGGAAATAAGAAAACCAGAACTTGATGCACAGTTGGTTGCTGAGGGAGTAGCGCAGCAATTAGAGAAGCGTATTATGTTCAGGCGTGCAATGAAAAGAGCAGTACAAAATACGATGAGATTAGGTGCAGAAGGAATAAAAATTAATGTAGGCGGTCGTTTAAATGGAGCCGAAATCGCTAGAAGCGAATGGTATAGAGAAGGAAGAGTGCCTCTACATACATTTAGGGCAGATATTGATTATGGTTTAGCTGAAGCTAAAACTACTTACGGTGTAATCGGGGTTAAAGTATGGATATTCAAAGGAGAGGTATATCCTACTCATGCGTTAGACAACAAAACTACTAGTTTGGTAGAAGTATAAGTAAAGGAAATATCTATATGTTGCAGCCAAAGAGAACAAAATACAGAAAGCAAATGAAGATGGACAACCGAGGCTTAGCCCATAAAGGAAGTAAGGTCAGCTTCGGAGAGTTTGGTCTAAAATCATTGGAGCGTGGTAGGTTAACAGCTAGACAAATTGAAGCCGCTAGAAGAACAATTTCGAGGCATGTTAAGCGCGGTGGTAAGTTGTGGATTAGAGTATTTCCCGATAAGCCTATTTCTAAAAAACCATTAGAAGTTAGAATGGGTAGTGGAAAAGGAAGCGTGGAATACTGGATCGCACAAATTAAACCAGGAACGATGCTTTATGAACTAGAGGGAGTAAGTGAAGAATTGGCGCGCGAGGCATTTAGGTTGGCAGCCGCTAAATTACCCTTAAAAACAACGTTTTCACAACGAGTTATAATGTAATGAAAGCCTCTGAATTAAGGCAAAAAACTGTTCAAGAGTTAAATAAAATTGAGCGGGACTTGCACAAAGAAGGATTTAGTCTTCAAATGCAGAAGGCTACTGGTCAGTTGAATAAAACAGATCAAATCAAAAAGGTACGTAAAAATATCGCAAGGATTTATACTGTAATTACAGAAAAGAGTAAACAGTTATGATGAGTGCTAATAAAAGTGAACGGTTAGTAACTGGTAAGGTAGTGAGCAATAAAATGAATAAAACTATCTCAGTGATAGTTGAAAGATTATATCCTCATCCAATATACGGGAAGTATATTAAACGTACTACGAAATTAATGGCACATGATGAATTAAATGAATGCCAAGAAGGTGATATAGTTGAAATATCTCCATCTAGGCCGTTATCAAAAAATAAAGTTTGGGTACTTAACAGGGTAGTAGAAAAAGTTAAGTAGGCTAAAGTAGACAGTCATCATTAAGTGAGTAAATGAAATGATACAAATGCAAACATGTCTAGATGTTGCTGATAATAGTGGCGCTAGAAAAGTTATGTGTATAAAAGTCTTAGGTGGCTCGCATCGAAGATATGCCAATATAGGTGACATCATTAAGGTAAGCGTTAAAGATGCCATACCACGGGGTAGGGTCAAAAAAGGTGAAGTCTATAACGCTGTAGTTGTACGGACAAGAAAAGGAGTTAGAAGAAGCGATGGATCAGCAATAAGATTCGATGGAAATGCGGCAGTGATGTTGAATAATCAACATCAACCTATTGGTACACGAATCTTTGGGCCAGTTACACGTGAACTTAGAACTGAAAAGTTTATGAAGATAATATCTTTGGCACCTGAAGTAATATGATTAATGGTAATATAAAATGCGTAAATTCAAAAAAGGCGATCAGGTAGTAGTCATTGCGGGTAGAGACAAAGGAAAAAGAGGAACAGTATTGTCTTATCATGAGAATGATAAATTAATAATAGAAGGCATTAATACAGTTCGCAAGCATCAAAAACCTAATCCAAATCGTGGGATAGAAGGTGGCATTGTTGAAAAATCAATGCCAATCCATAGTTCGAATGTATCGCTTTATAATCCAGCAACGGGTAAGGCGGATCGCATAGGATTCAGATTGTTAGCGGATGGTCGAAAAATTCGTTTTTATAAAACTACGAACGAAGTTGTCGATTTATAAAAAACTATAAAATAGAAAGTTATGGCCAGATTACAACAAATTTACAAAGAAAAAATAATACCAGAGTTAATCCGTGAATTCGGGTATAAATCTGTTATGCAAGTTCCACGTATAGAAAAAATTACATTAAATATGGGTGTGGGAGAGGCAATCGCAGATAAAAAGATATTACAAAACGCTGCGGATGATATGCAGAAAATCTCTGGTCAAAAACCTATTATCACCTATGCGAGGAAGTCGATAGCAGGTTTTAAAATAAGGGAAGGAATGCCAATAGGATGTAAGGTAACATTACGTAGGGAAAAAATGTATGAATTCTTAGACAGATTGATAAGTATCGCTATACCCAGAATCCGGGATTTTAGAGGTTTGAATCCAAAAGCATTTGATGGTAGAGGTAGCTATTCAATGGGTGTTAAAGAACAAATCATCTTTCCTGAAGTAGATTACGATAAAATTGATGCATTGCGTGGCATGGATATTACAATTACCACATCTGCGAATTCAGATGAGGAAGCTAAAGGATTGTTGGTTCAATTCAAATTTCCATTTAGAGCATAAGGTGTAGACCATGGCAAAAAAATCAATGATAGCTAGGGAAGTTAAACGTAAAATCCTTGTTAAAAAATATAGTCAAAAAAGGATAGAATTAAAAGCAATTGTAAAAAATGAATCCTTAACAGACGAACAACGTAATAATGCTGTTGAAAAACTTCAAAAATTACCTAGAGATTCTTCTGTCATACGCATAAGAAATAGATGCAACCTAACTGGTAGACCACATGGATATTATAGAAAGTTTGGCTTATCAAGAAATAAATTAAGAGAAGCTGTAATGCGTGGGGATGTACCTGGTGTGACTAAGGCTAGCTGGTAGCTAAATTTAAAAATCATAAAATAGGCGTGGAATAACATGACAATAACTGATCCATTAGCGGATATGCTTACAAGAATAGTGAATGGACAGGCGGCAGGAAAAACTGAAATAGTACTGCCTGTTTCAAAAATTAAGGTTGCGGTTAGTAATGTTTTGAAGTCTGAAGGCTATATTTTAGACTATAATGTATCACATACGGAAGCTAATCCAGTATTAAACATAAAGTTGAAGTATTTCAATGGTGTACCTGTTATTAAAAAATTGCAAAGAGTAAGCAAGCCTAGTCGCAGAATTTACAAAACAAAGGATGAATTGCCATCGGTACTCGGAGGTCTTGGCATATCAATAATAACAACTTCCTCTGGGGTAATGACTGACAGAAGAGCACGTCAACTCGGTCAGGGTGGCGAAGTTTTATGTCGAGTAGAATAATAAATTTCATTGAAGGTCAAATATAATGTCGAGAATTGCTAAAAACCCGATAATAGTACCTAAAGATGTAGAAACAAAATTAGAAGGCCAGTTATTGACGGTAAAAGGAAAAAAGGGAATACTTACATCAAAATTACATAAAAAAGTAAATGTAAGTTTTACAGAGGGAGTAATACAAGTTATCCTCGATAAAAACGATCAAGAAAGGAATTCTTTATCGGGTACAACTAGAGCGATCATAAACAACATGGTGATTGGTGTTAACACTGGGTTCGAAAAGAAACTTGTTCTGATCGGTGTTGGATACAGGGCAGTAGCTAAAAATAATGTACTGAGTCTTTCACTTGGCTTTTCTCATCCTATAGACTATCAAGTACCCGAGGGTATCGCTATTGAAACTCCCACCCAAACCGAGATTGTTGTTAAGGGTTGTGACAAGCAAATTGTTGGACAGGTTGCTGCAAATATAAGATCTTACAGACCTCCTGAACCTTATAAGGGTAAAGGGATAAGATATTCTGATGAAGTAATAGTTCGAAAAGAAGCAAAGAAAAAATAAGGTGTTTTGATGGATAAAAAAAAATCTAGACTAAATCGTGCAGCTAAGACAAGGCTTGTAATTAAGTCGAATGGTGTTTATAGATTAACTGTACATAGAACGCCAAAACATATATATGCACAAATACTAAGCAATGACGGTGGTAAAGTGCTGGCATGTGCAAATACTCTTCAAGAAAGTGTAAAAGGTGACCTTGTATATACTGGTAATATACAGGCAGCAAAAGAAGTTGGAAGAGCTATTGCTGAAAGGGCGAAATCTGCTGGCATAGAGAAAGTTGCCTTTGATCGTTCTGGATTTAAATTTCATGGAAGGATTAAAGCATTAGCTGATTCAGCTAGAGAAGCTGGCCTAAATTTTTAAGGGGGTAACTATGGCAAATATCACATCGCAAAACAATAGTACAGATGGGTTGCAGGAAAAATTGGTAGCTGTAAGAAGAGTTGCTAAAGTTGTAAAGGGTGGTAGGCAATTTGGTTTTACGGCGCTTACTGTTGTTGGTGATGGCAATGGTAAAGTTGGATATGGTTTATGTAAGGCTCGTGAAGTACCGGTGGCAATACAAAAATCTATGGAACAGGCTAGGAAAAACTTAAAACAAATTAATTTAAACGGTGACACTTTGCATTATGCAATCACGTCGAGTACCGGGGCTGCAAAAGTTTTCATGCAACCAGCTTCTGAGGGTACAGGTATAATTGCGGGTGGTGCTATGCGTGCGGTTTTCGAGGTTGTAGGTGTTCATAACGTTTTAGCTAAATGTATAGGTAGTAATAATCCTATAAATGTAGTGAGAGCTACAATTAAAGGCTTATCAGAAATTAATGATCCTAAATACATCGCAGCTAAAAGAGGAAAGACACCCTCAGAATTAGTTGAGTAAAAAATATGAAAAATATGCAAATCAAAGTCACCCAAATTAAAAGCAAATATGGTAGATTAGCTACACATAAAGCCTGTTTAGTCGGTTTGGGAATAAAAAGAATAAACCAAAGTGTAATAGTTAATGACACACCTGAAAATCGCGGTATGTTAAACAAAATTAGCTATATGATTAAAATTGAGGATATTTAACATGTACTTAAACACTATAACCTTTGGTGTAGGAAGTAAAAAGAAAAAGAAAAGAGTAGGTAGAGGAATTGGTTCAACCCTAGGTAAAACTTGTGGTCGTGGGCATAAAGGACAACATGCTAGATCGGGTGGGTATCATAAGATTGGCTTTGAGGGTGGTCAAATGCCATTACAAAGAAGACTACCGAAAGTTGGGTTCAAATCTTTAATTCGTAAACTCTCTGCGGAAGTTAATCTTAGTGAACTAAATTCCTTGCAATTTGAAATTATTGATATACATACTTTGAAATTATCAAATGTGATTCCGAGCATTTGTAAAAGTGTAAAAGTGATCAATTCAGGTAATATCGATAAAGCAATTATTTTAAAAGGAATTAAAGTTACTGATGGTGCTGCAGCGAAAATTTTAAACGCAGGTGGTAAAGTTGAGGTCTAAGTGAGCATATCAAGCAGTGGTATTTCTGGTAAATATGGAAGATTGACAGAGTTACGTCAACGTCTTCTTTTTGTATTGGGTGCATTAATAGTCTACCGTATTGGGGCACATATACCTATCCCGGGAGTAGACCCACGTGCAATACAAAGTATGTTCCAGCAAGACACTCATAATATACTGGATATGGTAAACATGTTCAGTGGTGGTGCGCTCAAGCGTCTTAGTATTTTTGCGCTAGGAATTATGCCATACATTTCGGCATCAATTATTTTGCAATTAATGGCTGTAGTAATTCCCACATTAGAACAAATTAAAAAAGAAGGCGAATCTGGTAGAAAAAAGATTAATCAATATACTAGATACGCAACGGTAGTCCTAGCGAGTTTTCAAGCCATAGGTGTCGCAATAGCTCTACAGAATCAAACAGCATCGGGTGTGCCAGTCGTCACGAATCCAGGATTTCACTTCGTTTTTATAACAGCAGTGTCTTTAGTATCCGGTACTGTGTTTTTAATGTGGCTTGGTGAACAAGTAACCGAACGTGGTGTAGGTAATGGAATTTCAATTATTATTTTTTCAGGTATTGTAGTAGGTTTACCGTCGGCCATCGGTGGAACTTTAGAACTTGCTAGAACAGGGGAAATGAATACATTAAGCATAATCAGTTTGTTTGCTATTGCTATTGCTGTTACTGGTTTTGTTGTATTCGTAGAAAGAGGTCAAAGACGTATAACAATAAATTATGCTAAGAGGCAAGAGGGCAGAAAAATGTACGCAGCCCATAAAAGTTTTTTGCCCTTAAAATTGAATATGTCCGGTGTGATACCGCCAATCTTTGCTTCAAGTATAATCTTATTTCCAGCCACTATTGCAAGCTGGTTTGGAAATAATGAGAGTCTAACGTGGTTACAAGACGTTGCAACGGCTATATCGCCAGGTCAGCCGATCTATGTATTACTTTATGCGACAGCTATCATTTTTTTCTGCTTTTTTTATTCAGCCATGGTTTTTAATTCTAACGAAACTGCCGAGAATCTTAAAAAGTCTGGTGCTTTCATTCCTGGAGTTAGACCAGGACAAAATACTGCGGCTTATGTCGATGGAGTAATGACTAGGTTAACAATGGCCGGTGCGCTATATATAACCATTGTATGCTTATTACCTGAGTTTTTAATTGTTTATTGGAATGTCCCATTCTATTTCGGCGGTACTTCATTATTGATTATTGTCGTTGTAGTTATGGATTTCATGTCACAAATACAAACTTATGTTATTTCACATCAATATGAAGGCCTAATGAAAAAGGCTAACTTACGGATGAATAAAAGCTAAAGTTTGAGAGTAAGAAAAGTCCCTAAATTCAAGGTATTCAAAAATGAAAGTTCGTGCTTCTGTAAAAAAAATCTGTAGAAATTGTAAAATATTAAAGAGAAAAGGTGTAGTACGTATTATTTGTAAAGATGCTAGACATAAACAGCGTCAAGGATAATGGATTTCTTTTTCTCAATTGAATAGATTTTGTTAATCAGCTAATTTTGGAGTTTTGTTATTTATGGCCCGTATTTCAGGGATCAATATACCCGAAAATAAACACTTGGTAATATCCTTAACTTCTATATTTGGTATAGGTAATTCAAGAGCAAAGAAAATTTGTGAGCAAGTAGGTCTAGCACCCACATTGAAGGTTAAGACATTAACTGAAGCACAAATTGAGACTATTCGAGAAGAAGTCAGTAAGTTCGTTGTTGAAGGTGACTTAAGGCGTGAAGTTGCAATGAACATTAAACGGCTGATGGATTTAGGTTGTTATAGGGGATTGCGTCACAGAAGAGGTCTCCCGGTACGTGGACAGAGAACGAGAACAAATGCACGTACACGTAAAGGTCCTAGACGTCCGATACGTAAATAAGTTGTAAGATTAATTGAGGATTAATAATGGCCGTACAGACTCGTCCGAGTAAAAAAATAAAAAAAGATATATCTGATGGAATCGCATATATCAGTGCATCATTTAATAATACAATCATCACCATAACAGATCGTAAAGGTAATGCATTGTCGTGGTCTACCGCTGGTGCTTCAGGTTTTAGAGGCTCAAGAAAAAGTACCCCATTTGCTGCTCAAGTTGCTGCTGAAAAAGCTGGTTTGATTGCCAAAGAGTATGGAATAAAAAACCTTGATGTTAGAATAACAGGTCCTGGACCAGGTAGAGAGTCTGCAGTACGATCTCTAAATAATCTGGGATTTAAGATAACGAATATCATTGATGGTACTCCAATCCCTCATAATGGATGCCGCCCACCGAAAAGACGTAGAGTTTGATATTGGAGAAAATTTAAATGGCAAGATATATTGGTCCAACATGCAAATTGAGCAGAAGAGAAGGAACTGACCTCTTCTTGAAATCGCGTGGAAAATCCCTTGAAACTAAATGCAAACTTGACCAGCAACCTGGCCAACATGGCTCAAAAAGGGGTAGGATGTCAGATTATGCAGTGCAGTTGAGGGAAAAGCAAAAAATGCGGCGTATTTATGGGGTCTTAGAAAAGCAATTTAGAAACTATTATTTTAAAGCGGCACAAAAAAAAGGTTCTACCGGTGGTAATCTCCTTTCATTGCTGGAATCTAGGCTAGACAATGTAGTTTATAGAATGGGTTTTTCTTCCACCCGTGCTGAAGGCAGGCAATTAGTAAGCCATAAATCTATATTGGTTAATGGTAAAGTGCTCAACATACCTTCTTACCAAGTTAAATCAGGCGATCAGATAAGTGTAACTGATAAAGCAAAAGCTCAACAACGTATTAAAGATTCACTACAAGTAACTGAGCAGTATGGTTTTCCAACTTGGGTTGATGTCGATGTTAACCAAATGCGCGGGATCTTTAAATCTATACCAGATCGCAGTGAGTTAGGTACTGACCTTAACGAGCAATTGGTTGTCGAATTGTATTCTAAGTAATTTAAAGGTTCGTTTTGATGCAAAGTTATATTGCTGAGTTAATTAAACCCAATTTGGTCGATGTCTCTTCTGTAGAAGCAAATACTTCTCGGATAGTTATTGAACCACTTGAAAGAGGATTCGGTCATACATTAGGAAATGCACTGAGAAGGGTATTATTGTCAACTATACCTGGTTGTGCTGTTACTAGTGTGCTTATTGATAGTGTTGTTCATGAATATTCGACAATTGAAGGGGTTCAAGAAGATGTTATAGACATCTTATTAAACCTAAAGAACTTGGCTATAAAACTTAACAAAGGGCAGTCCGTAGTTTTGACCCTTAGTAAAGTAGGTCCATGCGCGGTTACCGCTGCTGATATTCAACTCACCCATGATGTAGATATTATTAATCCTAACTTAATAATTGCTAATCTAACTTCTAGGGGTAAGTTAGACATGAGTATAACCGTTGAAAAAGGGAGAGGATACCAGCCAGTGGGGCAACGCCTAGTTAATGGATCTGATTCACCTGTTGGTACTTTACATATTGATGCATCTTTCAGTCCAGTAAAAAAAGTGTCATATGTTGTTGAGTCAGCACGTGTTGAACAACGCACTGACCTGGACAAGTTAATTATTGAATTAGAGACAAATGGCACCATTGATCCTCAAGAAGCTGTTAGTTTAGCGGCATCAATACTTAAGGATCATTTATCAGTTTTTTTTGATTTTAAAGGAGATCACAGTACATTCCCAGTTACTCCTATAAAACAAACCTATGATCCCTTATTATTACGTCCTGTTGATGATTTGGAATTGACTGTACGTTCGGCCAATTGTTTAAAAGCAGAAAATATTTTTTATATTGGTGATTTAATTCAAAGAAGTGAAGGTGACCTATTAAAAACTCCAAATTTAGGAAAAAAATCTCTAACTGAAATTAAAGATGTACTAGCCACAAAAGGGTTGTCTTTGGGTATGCGGTTAGACAATTGGCCACCTGAAGGTTTAAAAAAAGATTAACACTACATCACAGCAATTTGATTTAGGAAATATTTATGCGTCATTCAAAAGCCGGTCGAAAATTTAACAAAAATAGTAGCCACAGAAAGGCAATGTTTCGAAATTTAATAAATTCGTTAATTGATAATGAAATAATTAAAACAACATTGCCCAAGGCAAAAGAAATAAGGAGATTTGCTGAACCTATTATCACAATTTCTAAAGTTGATACTTTAGCCGCAAAAAGACTTGTATTCAATCGGTTGAGGGATAGAGGAATTGTTATCAAACTTTTTAATGAAATAGGCCCGCGTTATATAAATCGTCCAGGTGGGTATTTACGTATATTGAAATGTGCACCTCGTGCAGGGGATTCTGCACCTATGGCATATGTAGAATTGGTTGATCGTCCTAGTCCACTGAATGAAAATTAATGCATTAAAGTTTTACGGCATTAAGAATATAAGGTCTGGTTTAATCACCAGGCCTTTTTTTTTACCTATAACATATTTACATATCACAGCTTTTTCAACATCCAAAGTTACTTGGCAGTTGGTATTCTTGCGCAGGTTATACCGAATAATCTGTGCTATCATACCCGATTCCCAGTAATTCTTTGATGTTGAAAATGCTGAATTTAAAAGATGACAAAGCTGGTTGTAAAGAAATGCCCATGTTTGATGATCACCTAAAAATTCATATTCAATCAGTCTCTGACTTAAATCAAGAATATATATATGCTTTAGAAAACGTGCAAAATTTGTTTTTTAATTTAAAGTTTAGCAATAATGATTATTCAGTGTTGTTCGGTGATGTTGCAAATACTATTTTACATGTTAGTAATTTTGTTCTACTACAATTAAATTCAAACCCTCAAATCATTCATACATTAATTGATAATAACTATCTGTTTGAAGCTGCGTCCATAGTAAGATATAAATCAGAACTTCATGCCATATTATCAGCAATTGAAAATGAATCGCAGTTGTATAAAGCGCTTCGTTTATACAGAAATCAAGAAATGGTCAGAATAGCTTGGCGTGATATAGCAGGCTGGACTGATATTGATAATACTATGCTAGAAACATCATATTTAGCAGAGGCATTTATAACGGAATCATTAGATTACTTATTTCGTAAAGAGTGCGACAAGAAAGGTAAGCCTATAACTAAGGGTGGAGACCCTCAAAATTTAGTTGTCCTAGGCATGGGAAAACTTGGAGCATGGGAATTGAACTTCTCTTCTGATATTGATCTGATATTTTGTTATGAAGATGACGGTATTTTATGTGATAAGAAATCTACCACTTATCATCAATTTTATACAAAACTTGCCCAATCATTAATCAAATTGTTTGATACTATCACTGAGGATGGTTTTATATTCAGAATAGATACTAGGCTAAGGCCATTTGGTGAAAGTGGTCCAATTGTAATGAATTATGATGGGATTGAGAACTATTACGAGGGACAGGCTAGAGAGTGGGAACGTTACGCTATGGTTAAGGCTAGGGTTGTGGCTGGCGACTACGCATCTGGTGAACGACTACAAAAAATTCTCACTCCCTTTATTTATAGACGCTATCTAGACTATCGTGCTTTTGGTGAACTGCGTCAATTAAAAAGAAAAATAACTCAAGAACTACAACTAAATGAGAGAATTGACAACATTAAACTTGGTTACGGTGGTATCCGGGAAATAGAATTTATTGCTCAGGTCTTTCAACTAGTCAGAGGGGGGCAAGAGAAGCTACTACGTGAGCGCCGTATACAAAAAGTTCTTGATATAATTGCTGAACTATTAATTTTACCACCTGAACTTACTACAAAGTTGAAGGAATATTATCGCTTTTTTCGTTTGATTGAAAATAGGTTACAACAATATGCAGATAAACAGACCCATAGTATACCAAATGATGACCGGCGACGTGCCATTTTGGCCTATGGATTAGGCTATGATGATTGGGATGATTTACAAATCAAAATTGAAAGTGTTCGCAACTATGTTCATGATGTATTCATTCAAGTTATCGATTCATCTCAACCCTATTCAGATGATAAAGTTTCATTCGATTGGGTGGAAGCTGATTCAACTTCATTAAAAAATAAATTATTAGGTATCGGTTACAACAATCCTGATGAAATTTTAAAGCTACTCAGTCAATTCATACAATCCTATTCAATTCGCAAAATTACCGATAGAGGTAGATTGGAGCTGAATTGTTTACTGCCAAAAATACTAGAATCTGCTATCCTACATCCTAATACAAGTGCAATATTGAGTCGTCTTTTTAATTTATTTCAAGCTATAGCTGGTAGAAATGTATACTTTGCCTTGTTAAACGAAAATGCCTATGCATTATCTCAACTTATTAAGCTTTCGTCATCAAGTTCATGGATAGTCAACTTTATTTCTACTAATCCTGTATTATTAGATGAATTACTAGATCCAAGGAACCTTAATGCTCCATTTACCATTGAGAGATTGAAATATGAGCTGAAACTCTCATTAAATCAGGTTGATGGTGATGATATTGAGCAAGTTCTGGTTGTATTGCGGCAATTTAAAATTACTAATATGCTAAGAATTGCTGCAGCTGATTTATCTGGTGCTATCACACTTGATGTTGTTAGCGAGTATCTTACATGGTTAGCTGAAACCTTATTGGATTGTGTATTACAGCAAGCTTGGAGATTAACGGCTATCCGTCACGGCTTACCTGAAGGATCAGTGGCCGAAGAAATTATGGGGCTAGGTGTCATTGCCTATGGAAAGTTAGGGGGGAGGGAGTTAAGTTATGCTTCCGATTTGGACTTGGTGTTTTTGTATGCCGGTGCAAATGATTCAGCATTCACTAGCGGTGACAATCCGATTTCATGCCCTCAGTTTTACGCAAAAGTCGTAAAACGGATGATAATGATTCTTACTACGCATATTTTGTCAGGAACATTATATGAAATTGATCTTCGCCTACGCCCAAGTGGAAATTCTGGTCTTTTAGTCAGCAGTATCGAAGCCTACGCAACTTATCAGATGGAGAGTTCTTGGACATGGGAGCAACAAGCTTTAGTGCGGGCTAGATTCATCGCAGGTGATCTAAAAATTGCTGAACATTTTCATGCTATACGTAAACATTCACTGTGTAGAGTTCGTCAAGAATATACCTTGCGACGTGAGGTTATTGAAATGCGCGCAAAAATGCGTTCCATGCTTGAGATAAAAATACCAGGTCAATTTGATCTAAAACAAGCCTCTGGCGGTATTGCTGATATTGAGTTTATAGTACAATTTGGAGTGTTGGCGAAGTCGCATCAACACCCAGATTTATCCCAATTGACTGATGTGGTACGCTTGCTGTCCAGCTTGTCTAAAACTGGATTTCTTTCGCCAGAAGAAGCCGATTTTCTTTGCGATGCATATTCCCTGTTTCGTGAACAGTCTCATCGTGCGGCTTTGTTGGAACAATCCGCTATGGCTTCGGTTGACGAGTTTGCTTCAGTTCGTTCTAGGGTTTGTGATATTTGGCGTGATAAAATTGAGCGCCCTTAAATTAATTTTCAACAATACATTTTGATCGGAGACATATCGATGGCGATGGATGACAAAGACGGCGTCATTTGGCTTGATGGCGAATGGTTGCCTTGGCGGGATGCCAAGACTCATGTACTTACTCACACGCTTCACTACGGCTGCGGTGTTTTTGAAGGCTTGCGTGCGTACAAGACTGAAAATGGGACTGCAATTTTTCGTTTGCGGGACCATACAGACCGATTATTCCGTTCAGCCCACATTCTGAATCTTAAAATCCCCTTTAGCAAAGAGGTGCTGGACCAAGCACAGGTCGAGGCGGTGAAAAGGAATAATTTATCTAGTGCCTATTTACGTCCTATGTGTTTTTATGGTGCTGAAGGTATGGGTTTACATGCTTCCAACTTGACTGTGCATGTTATGGTTGCCGCGTGGGAATGGGGCAGTTATCTTGGTAATGAAGGCATTGAAAAAGGCATTAAAGTCCGTACATCTTCCTACGCTCGTAACCATGTCAATAGTTTAATGTGCAAAGCCAAAGCGAATGGTAACTATCTCAACTCAATTTTGGCCGTGCAGGAGGCAGTGGCTTGTGGTTGTGACGAGGCTTTGTTACTCGATCATGAAGGCTATGTGGCTGAAGGGAGTGGTGAAAATATTTTCATTGTAAGGCGCGGCAAACTTTTCACCCCCGATCTTACTTCAGCACTCGAGGGCATTACCCGTGAAACGGTGATGAGCATAGCCCATGAACTGGGTCTTGAAGTCATTGAGAAGCGGATTACCCGAGACGAGGTGTATGTTGCCGATGAGGCATTCTTTACTGGTACGGCGGCAGAAGTCACACCCATACGGATGTTGGATGGACGCGAGATTGGTATTGGTAGTCGAGGTCCTATCACCGCTCAAATCCAAGCCATTTATTTCGATTATGTACATGGACGCAAAGCTGGCCACGAAGAGTGGTTAAGCTATTCCAAATAGACTTTAATCTTTTCTCAATGTAATCCTATGTCCAATCAGACAATCAAAAAAGTTGCCTTGGCCTATTCCGGTGGGCTTGATACTTCCGTCATCCTTAAATGGTTGGAGGAAACCTATAGGTGCGAAGTCGTCACCTTTACTGCCGACATCGGTCAGGGTGAAGAAGTTGAACCTGCCCGTGCCAAGGCGTTGGCGATGGGAATTAAAGAAATTTATATCGACGATCTTCAAGAGGAGTTTGTCCGTGATTTCGTTTTCCCTATGTTCCGCGCCAATACGATTTACGAGGGCGAGTATTTGCTTGGAACGTCAATTGCGCGTCCGCTCATCGCCAAGCGTCTGATTGAAATCGTCAACGAAACCGGTTGTGATGCTATCTGCCACGGAGCCACTGGCAAGGGCAATGATCAAGTCCGCTTTGAGTTGGGCGCTTACGCCCTTAAACCTGATATCAAGGTTATCGCTCCCTGGCGTGAATGGGATTTGACTTCCAGGGAAACCTTGTTGGCATACGCCGAGAAGCATAATATCCCAATTGAGATGAAACGCGGCAAATCCTCACCCTATTCCATGGATGCCAACCTGTTGCACATCTCTTATGAGGGTAGAGTGCTGGAAGACCCTTGGGTCGAGCCAGAAGAGGATATGTGGCGCTGGACAGTTTCACCCGAGTCAGCACCGGACCTTCCCCTGTATGTTGAACTGGACTACCTACGTGGTGACATTGTGGCCATAGACGGAGAACTGTTGAGTCCGGCAAAAGTGTTGGCCAAACTAAATCAATTGGGCGGGGCAAATGGCGTGGGCCGCTTGGATATCGTCGAAAACCGTTACGTCGGCATGAAATCGCGTGGTTGCTACGAGACCCCCGGTGGCAGCATCATGTTAAAGGCGCACCGTGCCATTGAATCTCTGACCTTGGACCGCGAAGTGGCACATTTAAAGGATGATTTGATGCCCCGATATGCCAGTCTGATTTACAACGGTTACTGGTGGAGTCCTGAGCGCTTGATGCTGCAACAGATGATAGACGCATCGCAGGCCAATGTGAACGGTTCTGTGCGAGTTAAACTGTACAAGGGTTCGGTCAGTGTCGTCGGCCGCAAGTCCGAGACTAACAGCCTGTTCGATATGAGCATTGCCACATTTGAGGACGACAAGGGGGCTTATAACCAAAAGGATGCGGAAGGCTTCATCAAGTTGAATGCCCTGCGGTTGCGGATTGCTGGGAAGAAGGGGGTTAAGTTCACGGGTTAATTTATGCCGCAATGCCTTGAGTTGTCTGTGAAGCTCGTATCAAAGCAGGATCATCGGCCATAAAATCAACGATGGTGTCCGCCCCAGCCACCATGCCCTCCCCCGCCATATCCATGCGAGTGATAGCCATAGCCAGACCCATAATAGCCGCCGTATCCGCCATAGCCATAACCGGGATAGACGGCGCAGCCTTGGAAAATGAGCAAAAAGCCGAGTACTAGAGCCACTAGGGTGGTTTTGATTTTCAAACTATTGATGCTGTTCATCCTCATGCCTCGCACAAAAATAATGATTAAACCGGGCTGGCTTTAGTTACTTTATAGCACTGGCATCTTAATTTTGGCTTAAATCACACCGCCCCGAACCGCCGATACAGTATCGGCAATAGGATCAGGGTCAGCAGGGTGGAGGTGACCAGCCCGCCGATGACCACAATCGCCAAAGGACGCTGGATTTCCGAACCCGGCCCGGTGGCGAACAATAGCGGAATCAGGCCGAAGGCGGCGATGCTGGCGGTCATCATGACGGGGCGTAGCCTGCGCAAAGAACCTTGCACCACGACCTTGCCCAACTCCAGCCCCAAGGCGCGGAGTTGGTTGAAGTAACTCACCATGACCACGCCGTTGAGCACGGCAATGCCAAGCAGGGCAATGAAGCCCACCGAGGCTGGCACGGAGAGATATTCGCCCGAAATCCACAGCGCGAACACGCCGCCGACCATGGCTAGGGGGATATTGGACAACACCAGCACCGCCTGTTTGATCGAGCCAAAGGTGGAGAACAGCAGCAGGAAGATCAGGCCAATCGAAATGGGAATGACCAAAGCCAGCCGGGCGGCCGCCCGTTGCTGGTTTTCGAATTGGCCGCCCCACTGGATGTAATAGCCGGTGGGCAACTGCACCTTTTCTTCCACGGCCTTTTTGGCATCGGCGACAAAGCCAACCAGATCGCGGTCGCGGACATTGCTGCGCACCACGGCGTAGCGCTGACCACGTTCGCGGGTTACGGTCACCACGCCTTCCACCCGTTCGATTTTGGCGAGGACCGACAAGGGCACCCGCCTGCCATCGGGCAGGGAAATCTGCAAGCCGGAAAAGTCTGCTGCGTCGCCCGAACCTCTGAGCAGCAGCGGTGTTCGGCGGATACCCTCTTGCACGATGCCCAGTTTGAGCCCTTCGATCTGGGTGCGCAACATTTGTTCCAGTTGGTCGCCATCCACCCCCAAGCGCCCTGCGGCGAGCCGGTCGATCTTCACTTGTAGATATTGCATCCCTTTATTCTGCGTGGTGAACACATCGGAGGCACCGGGGATTTGCCGGATGACCTCGCGGATTTCCTCGGCCTTGGCATTGAGTTCGCCCAAGTCGGTTCCATACAGCTTCACCGCCACGTCGCCGCGCACCCCGGTGAGCATTTCGGTGACGCGCATCTGTATTGGTTGGGTAAAACCGAAGGCGATGCCGGGAATGTCGGCAACCACCGTGCGGATTTGGTCGATCAGCCATTCCTTGTCCGGTTTGCGCCATTCCTCGCGGGGCTTGAGAATTAAGAAAGTGTCGGTTTCGTTGAGTCCCATGGGGTCCAGCCCGATTTCATCGGCACCGACGCGGGCGACGATGCGGGTGACTTCCGGCACATGTTCAAGGATGGCTTTCTGGATGCGCTTGTCCAGCCAGATGGACGCCTCCAGGTTGATGGACGGCAGCTTTTCCAACTGCACAATAATATCCCCCTCGTCCATGGTCGGCATGAAGGTCTTACCGATTTGGGAATAGACCAAACCGGTCACCAGCAGTAATAAACCCGCGACGGACAGCACGATGTTCACATGCCCTAGGCACCATAACAGCACGGGGTGGTAAATTCGGTGCAGGGTGCGCGGGAGCCAAGGTTCGCCTTGCTCCGATGGCTTTAGTAACAGGGAAGAAAGCGCCGGGATGACGGTCAGCGACAATACCAGCGAACCGCCCAGGGCGAACACGATGGTGAGTGCCACCGGGCTGAACAGCTTGCCTTCCAGTCCTTGCAGGGTCAGCAAGGGGATGAACACGATGATGATGATCAGTATGCCGGCGGTCACCGGGGTGGCAACTTCCCTAGCGGCACGATAGATAATATGCAACCTAGGCAGTTTTGCGGTGGCGTTTCCCGCCAGCAGGGTTGTGATGTTTTCAACCACCACGACGGCGGCATCCACCAACATGCCGATGGCGATGGCAAGTCCGCCCAAACTCATCAAATTGGCCGTCATACCAAAAGACTTCATCATGATGAAGGTGAACAGCGCTGCCAAAGGCAAGGAAAAAGCCACGGTCAAGGCTGCCCGCCAGTCGCCTAAGAACAGCATGAGCAAGACCAGCACTAGCGCCACGGCTTCCAGCAAGGCTTTAACGACTGTGTGGACAGCCCGTTCCACCAAGTGTCCCCGGTTGTAGAACACGTCGATTTTGATGCCTTTTGGCAGGGTCGGCTGGATTTCCTCGATTTTCTTTTCAATGCCATCGACCACTTCACGGGCATTGGCACCACGCAGGCTTAGAACCAGTCCCTCCGTGACCTCTTCGGTTCCATTCTGGCTGACTGCGCCATAACGCGTCAGTGCGCCGATACGCACCTCGGCCACATCGGCCACGGTGATGGACACGCCGTTTTGAGTGCTGACGACGATGGACCTCACGTCTTCGATGTCTTTGATGCGGCCTTCGGCACGGACCAGCAAAGCCTCCTCGCCCTCGGTCAAGCGGCCCGCGCCATCGTTGCGGTTGTTGGACTTCAAGGCATCAATCAGCATCTGCGTAGTCACTCCACGCGAGGACATGCGGCTGTTGCCGGGGATGACTTCGTAGCTACGCACCATGCCGCCTAGGGTGTTGACATCGGCCACCCCCTTGACGGTGCGCAATGCGGGGCGGATGGCCCAGTCCAGCAGGTTGCGGCGTTCCATCAGGCTGAGGTCGCCGCCTTCCACGGTGAACATGAACATTTCGCCCAAGGGTGTGGTCAGCGGAGCGATGCCTCCGTCAACACCTTCGGGCAGACTGGCCCAGATGCCGTTGATCCGTTCGGCGATTTGCTGCCGTGCCCAATAGATATCAGTACCCTCCTCAAAATCGACGGTGATGTCAGACACGGCGTACTTGGCGACGGAGCGCAGCATGGTTTGCTTGGGTATCCCCAGCAGTTCCACTTCGATGGGCGCGGTGATGCGGGCCTCAACTTCCTCGGGAGTCATACCGGGTGCCTTGACGATGATTTTCACCTGCGTTGGCGACACATCGGGAAAGGCGTCAATGGGGATGGTGGTCACCGCCTGCCAGCCTCCGCCGACCAGCAGCAGCACCATGAGCAACACGAGCAGGCGCTGGGTTAGCGCGAACTTAATCAAGGCCGGCATCATTCATCACCCCCAATGCCGGTCCATGCGGCCTTCAAGGCGGCGACACCCTGCACGACCACTTGCGCACCGTCTTGCAAGCCTTCATGAATCACAACACTGCGCCCCTCCGTGCTGGCCACAGCCACTTGCCGTGCGGCAAAACCGCCAGGGACACGGACGAAGACGTAAGATTTGCCCTCTTGGTTGACCAAGGCCGCAAGTGGAAACCGGAATCCCCGGTCGGTGCTGGCGTGGCTGATTTGCACGTTGACATTCTGTCCGGGCCGTATGGATTGCGACTTGCCTTCGATGACACCGCGCACCAAGGCGCTTTGGCTGCCGGGGTTGACGCTTTGGCCGATTTGGGCAATGCGGGCAGTGCCACCGGTGTTTTCGATGCGAACATGGTCGCCCATGCGCACTTCATTCATGCGTTCCTGGGGCATGTCGATTTCCAGCCACAACTCGTCCAGTTTGCCGATGCGGAACAACGGGGCTAGCACATCCACGCGCTGCCCGGCCGTGGCCATGCGCTCTAGGACCACCCCCTCAATCGGCGAGCGCACATTCATGAGACTGTTCAGTTTGCGGGTTCGTTTGAGGGATTGGATGTCGATGTCACTGATCCCGGCGGCGGCGAGCACTTGCTCCGCTTCTTTGGCAGCGGTGGCATAGCGTTCATAGTCGCTTTGTGTTTCCTGGTAGCGCATACGGGCGATGATGCCTTCTTGCAGTAGGGTGGTGTCGCGGTCGAGCTTGGATTGGGCAAGGTTGAAACTGGTGACGGAATCCAATACGCCCCGTTGCAAACCCAGCAGGCTGGGGCTTTGGATTTGAGCCAACACCTGTCCCTTGGCTATTTTCATGCCCATGGCCACGTCCACTTGGCTAATCAAACCTGCCTGGGACGCGCTGACGATGTACTCGTTTTGCGGGGGCAGCGTCACCCGCGCCGGTGCCCGCGCCAGCGGGATGCTGGCAACGGCTTCCGGCTTGAAAGTACGGATGCCGATATGTTGTTCCTGTTCGGCATTGATTTTGACCAACTCTTCCAGTGCATGGGCGGGTAGGGTGATGAAAAGACTCCCCACTAAGACAATATATAAGAAAGACCGTAGCGGCGGGTTCCAAACCCGCCCGGACAAGGAGTTCCAAACTCGCGTAAGCCTATTTTTCATGGCACTACCCCCACGACCTGATTATAAAAAGCAGTATCCCTTTGGACCAAAATAGCCCGTTCCAGCGCATCGCGAATGGCAGCCTGGGCATTAGTCTGGATTTTTAAGTAGTCGATCAGTTGAATTTCACCGGATTCAAAAGCCAGATGGCTCATCCGCAAATGCGTTTCAGCAATTTGCTTGCGCTGGTTGGCAATTTCCAAGGTGGCTTGGTCCACTTCCAGATTGTGTTCGGCCTCGTGCAGCGCCCGTTCGAGTTTGCGCAGCAAGGCCGCCCGATCGGCGAATTTCTGATTCAAGGCGACATTGGCCTGCGCCACGAAAGGCGCATTCCAAGCTTCGCCGCCAATCGGAATTTGCAGCACCAAGTTGGCTTCGTTGTTAAAGGAGCCACCTCTGTCAAAGCGTTCGTGCTGGGTGCCGACCAAGATGGAGGGTTGGTTGCCCTGCTTGGATAAACGGGTGAACTCCACTTCCGCTTGGGCACGTTCGACTACCGCGTTGGCAGCGGCAATGGCAGGGTGTTGCTCATGGATTTCGGCAATGCTGCTGCGATTTTCTTCAAATTGTTGCGGTGCCTTGTCCAGCCGAGTCAGGTTGCCGTAAGCCTTGCGGGCATGCATGACCTCGGCTTCCGCCACAGTCAGTTGGGATTGCTTGTCGAGCAAATCGCTTTCCGCCATCAGTTCGTCGGAACGGGCCAGATCACCCAATTCCACCCGGCGTTTGACAGTGGCAAACAGTTGCTTGGAGACATCGTAAACCTGTTGCGCAAGCCCCCGGCGGTTCTCCATCAATTTTAAATTCCATAAGGCTTCCCGTACCAGGCCGGCAATTTCATGTTTGATGGCAACAGCATACAGGTTGGCGCTTTTCTCCGCATCCTCCGCCAAGGCACGGCTGGCCGACCTTTGCCCCCACATCCACACAGGAATCTGGTAGCCGGTCTGGATCTGCACAATGCCCTGATTGCTCCAGTAGCGGTCGTCGATGTATTGCAGGTAAAGCAGCGGGTAACCGGCAATCAAGCTGTCTGCACGCTGGGCTAGCGCTTGCGACTCGTCTTTCAAGGCGGCGATGACGGAGCCTTGCGGATGATTTTCAAAGGTGGCTTCGACGACTTGCCTGAGGCTCAGTTTTTCGTCGTAGGGCAGCGGGTCAAGGTGGTCTACCAGTAACTCCTCCGCGCCCACTCCCCCTAGCCATAGGCTCAAGGCTAGGTTGCCAAGCAGTTTGTTATTCAATTTCATAGGAAAACTCCCTTAGTGATGGCGGATCACCAAACATCCTTTTACAAAGTCATTTCAGCCATGTTGTGTTCGACCCGTTACTTGGGTGTCGGGCAAGGGTGTGGCGCTTGCCTGATAGCCTGGCCGTTGAATTAAGGGCAGAGGTTACCCAGCGCAGGCCGGAATAAGCCCGTTTCCCGGCGTTTCCGGCAAGTGCATCACTTACCAGTGCGGCAGACTTCGCCAGAAATGCCCGCCGGGGCGGGCCGATTTCGGCCTACATCTGACACACAGATAAGGATTTATCCGTAGTATTGAGGGGGTGCGCGGGGGGGAAGGCTAAGCCAAAATAGGCGGGGTGGGGCAGAGTCAAAAACTGTGCAATGGTGTCTGCTGTCGGTCGGCAAAAACGATGCAAAGAATAAGCTGGATGGCAAGGCGATAGCCTTATCCAGTGCGGCATTCGTGTCGTTTCCCTGATGCCGCAGTCCGGCCGCCACGCCGACCAGGGTGCCAGTGAATGCCTTGTAGGTGAAAGTGTGGGCGGATTTGCCGTCATGTGCCATATCCAGAAATTCCAAGCCCGGAACATGTATATCCCCGCTAAACGGTTCTCCTCCCGCATGGGCATGGACCAGCGGGGACAGGAACTGCATCAGCACGAACAGGGCAATAGTGGCAATGTGTGACGCTTGCTGCATGGGAGGTTGGGTTTTTGGAGGCGTTTGGCAGTATTGTCTAGTGTTAATCGGCCAAGGATACCATAATACAGCGTCATAAGCTGCACAGTGTAACTAAAATCCAGCAATTCTCATTTTGGGTAAACGCCGTCATTCCAGCCGGGTTGCAGGAATCCAGTCACAGGGATGTGAAGCCTCAAGCTTAGGATAGGCTTGCCGTAAGCCGTAGTTTGCCATCCCCTTCGACAAGCTCGGGACATGCTTGGACGCTGGATGCATACGGGAGACCGGACCCTGCTAAGCAAATCGGCTATCCTGCCGATTTGTACGGCATCCCTGCCTCTACCCAGTTACAATTACAAAATTCCAAGCTCGACTTGGGCATTTTTCCCGATTATTATCAGCGGACAAGCAAACCTTTACGATTGGAGACACACAGCATGGCGATCAAAAAAAACACACCAGACATGAGCAAACTCGACCGCATCGTGATCGAAGCCCGGCGTAACCAAGAGGAGCGGGATCGTGGCTACCGCGAACAGGCGCTCAAACTTTTTCCGTGGATTTGCGGACGCTGCGCACGGGAGTTTGACCTTAAAAACGTGCGTGAACTCACCGTCCACCACAAGAACCACAACCATGACGACAATCCGCCGGACGGCAGCAATTGGGAATTGCTCTGCCTGTATTGCCACGATGAAGAACACCGGAGATATATAACCGCCGGCACCTATGGCGGCTCTAACACGGACAAACCCAAAAACAATGGCGGCGGAAACCGGGCTTTCGCGGACTTGGCGGCTTTGTTAAATAACTGATGTTACGCAACCGTGTGGGCTGTAGCCCGGATGTTGTGGAGTGCGGCGACTCGTCGCCGCGTTTTGCCTCCAGCGGCGACGAGTCGCCGCACTCCACAACTTGCCATCCTCTAGCGATGACTGCGTAACATCAGTAAAATAACCTGATTTGACCCGCAAGCAGGAGCCTCCCATTGGCAAATTTCGTTCCCGGACAGCGTTGGATCAGCGAAACCGAGCCTGAATTAGGTTTAGGGACAGTCATTTCCTCCGAATACAACCGCGTTTCACTACTGTTCATCGCCAGCAGCGAACGGCGTACCTATGCATCCGACAACGCCCCTCTGACACGGGTACTGTTTGTCAAAGGTGACCGGGTCGAAAGCGTGGATGGGGGGGCGTTCGTAGTGGGCAAGGTAAAGGAAGCGGCGGGGTTGCTAACCTACATAGGGTTGGACGACGAGGGCGGGGAAGTCTGCCTTGATGAGGTGGAGTTAAACCACTTCATGCAGTTCAACAAACCACAAGACCGGTTGTTCGCGGGACATATCGACCCCTCTGCGGAATTTCAACTGCGCTATCGAACGCTGCTAAAAATGGGTGAATTGGAACAATCCCCTGTGCAAGGTCTGTGCGGCGCCCGGGCGAGTCTGATACCGCATCAACTGTACATTGCCCATGAAGTGGCCGGCCGGTATGCGCCGCGTGTCCTGTTGGCTGACGAGGTAGGCTTGGGTAAGACGATTGAGGCCGGACTCATCATGCACCACCAGATACTCACTGGCCGTGCCGAACGTATCTTAATCTTGGTGCCAGAGGCATTGCAGCACCAGTGGCTGGTGGAGATGCGCCGCCGCTTCAATCTTCGCTTCAGCCTGTTTGACGACAAGCGTTACTTCCAGCATGAATCCGGCAATCCTTTCCAGGGTGCGCAACTGGTGCTGTGCGGGCTGGATTTTTTCCGCGACGAACCTAGGCGGCGGGAGCAGGCACTGGCTGCCGGTTGGGATTTGTGCGTAGTGGACGAGGCCCACCATTTGGAATGGTCGGAGGACAAACCCAGCGCGGATTATGCTTTTGTGGAGAGCCTAGGGAGGGTCGTGCCCGGCTTGTTGTTGCTTACCGCCACCCCGGAGCAGCTTGGCAAACGCAGCCATTTTGCCCGGCTGCGACTGCTGGACCCGGATCGTTTCTATAGCTTTGATGAGTTTCTCGCAGAGGAACGGCGCTATGAGCCTCTTGCACGCCTGATTGAACAGCTTGCCAGGGAGACACAAGCCGATGCTGACCTGCTGCAACGCTTGCAGGCATTGCTCGCCAATGACAGGGTCGAGGGCTTATTGGGCCAACTGTCCGACCCTGCGACTGCGGAACATGCAAAAGACGGTCTTATCCGCTTGCTGCTTGACCGGCATGGCACCGGGCGTATCTTATTCCGCAATACCCGC
>CAIZPP010000075.1 GCA_903934875.1 uncultured Methylococcaceae bacterium | reverse complement strand
TCCGTCCCGAAGTGGAAACTGCCGACTGGAGAGCCGTGTGCGGGAGAACCGCCAGCACGGTTCGGAGGGAGGGGAGGTTGTGAGCCTTCCCTACCCCTATACAAGTTGCCATCCTCTAGCGATGACTGCGTAACATCAGTTTGTAACTAGCCTTCGCCATCGGGCCTATGTGCGATATTACTAGCCTGCTCCAAAAGCAAACCCTCTTCTACGCTCCCTTCATCGCGCTTGAAAAAGCGCGAAAAGAACAAACCCAATTCAAACAGCATCCAGATGGGCACAGCCAGCAAGGTTTGCGAAATCGGGTCGGGCGGCGTCAGCACCGCGCCGACGATAAAGGCTAATACGATGATGTAAGGCCGTTTTTCAACCATGGATTCGCGGCTGATGATTCCGGTCCAGATCAGCAAAATAGTAAAAATGGGCACTTCAAAAGAGACGCCGAAGGCGAAGAAGATGGTCAACACGAAATCTAGGTATTTGCTGATATCAGTCATCACCGTCACTCCTGCCGGGGCCGTCGTGGTGATGAAAGCAAACAGCAGGGGGAAAACCACGTAATAGGCGAAGGCAATGCCTGCGTAAAAAAGCAAACTGCTTGACACCAACAGCGGCAAAACCAACCTGCGCTCATGCCGGTACAAGCCTGGCGCGACAAAGGCCCAAGCTTGGTAAAGTATATACGGGGCGGCCAGAAAAACGGATACCACCAAGGTTAGTTTGAAGGGGGTCAGAAACGGAGAGGCCACTTCGATGGCGATCATCTGGCTACCCGTAGGCATGTGCTTCAACAAGGGGCCGGCCAGATAGGCATAGATTTCGTTGGCGTAGAATGCCAGACCGAAAAACAACAGGAAGACCACGAGGATAGTCCGCAGCAGCCGGTCCCGCAACTCGACGAGATGGGATACGAAAGGCTGCTCCTGGTCGTGGGATGGGTCGCTACTCATGGATTTGTTCTTCCGGCTTGGCGTCAGGCTGGCCCCTCGCCTCTGCAACGGGCTTGTTGGCAACATTGTCCGGCAACAACATCCGTTCCATCTCGCGCTTGCGCTGGTCCATGGACTCCTGCAAATCTTGCAATTGCAGTTCGCGGTCGATTTCCTGCTTGACCGAGTTGGCCAATGAACGCGCTTTCTTGATCCACAAAGCTGCCTCCTTCGCCACACGAGGCAGACGTTCCGGCCCGAAGACGAGCAGGGCAATCAAGCCCACCATTAGCATTTCAGAAAAGCCAACATCAAACATGATGGCGGCTTATCAGGCTTGGTCTTTTTTGTCGGAGACCACCTCGGCTTCGCCGTCAATGGTGCGGGACTTGTCTGCCGACTTGCCCTCATCAGGCTCATTCATTGCGGCACGGAAGCTTTTTATAGCCCCCCCTAAATCACCACCAATGGTTTTTAGTTTCTTGGTGCCGAAAAGCAGAACCACAATGACTAGGATGACCAGAAGCTCCCAGATGTTTACGCCCATTTTGTTACTCCTCAAAACTTAATTGTTTGGCGCGGACAGCCCGCGCACAGTTAGACGACCATTCATAGCTAAAGTTTTACATTGTCAATGCTGGAAATACGCGGCTCTTTGCGTCCATCCGTTTCCACTAGGAAGAACGGTTCCTTGTTAATCGCCTGG